>JAEYQN010000130.1 GCA_023409995.1 Cyanobacteria bacterium OH_CBB_238
ACTTGGTACTACGGTACTAGTTTTCCTTTTAGAGCATCTTTTGAATTAAGTGATGGCTCAACTATTTCTCCTGACCAATTGCTTACTATGCTAAAACCTATTATAGGCTCCGACAATGATGACACAACTAACATTGGTGGATCTGACACTATTAAATTCGGAGAGGGTATCTCAACAGAAAGCATTGTATTCGGTCAAAATGGAAATAATCTAACAATATCTTTCAACAACAATGAAGGCAATATTGAAATTGATAACTATTTTGCGGATGATGACCATAAAATAGAAAACATTGAGTTTAACGATGGGGCTTTTTTAAACACGGAAGATATAAATAGCCTGATACAACAAGTAAATTCATATGCCACAAGTTCTGACATAATTATGTCAAATGTTGATGAATCTAACATGAATCAAGATTTGCTAACTCTTGTTGCAAGTTAGCTAATATATAATAAAAGGGTAAGTTAAACAAACTTACCCTTTTTGAGACAGACAATAGTTTACGAATATGAAAAAGATACTACTACTTATAATATTTATATTTTTTATTAGAGAGAATGTTTACTCACAGCAAGTAAGCTATAATGATACGCTTGATGCTGCAATGCAGAACTCTTTTGACCTCAAAATCACACAACTAGATATAGGTATTAGCACTCAAAAAATAAAAGGTGCGCGAGCTGACTATTTTCCCAAAATTTCAGCTTACTCAACAACAGAATATACTAAAAATTTATTAAACTATCCAACGCCCGTTGCATATATTGGGAATGAGGTATTGTTGAATGACTCTCAATATCAAAGTTCACTATCTCTTGGTTTAACTTATAACCTATTTGATTTTGGTATAAGAAAAAGTAAACTTGAAATAGCAAAAAAAGACAAACAGTCTCAAGAAATAGAATACATTAAAGAACTCAGGGATTTAAAACTAAACTTATCTCAAACATATGCAAAAGCATTATACGCATATAAAGAACTCCACAACAAACAAGAAATCCTCGTTGCAAGAACTGAATTATTTCAAATGCAAAAAAGATTGAATGAAGCAGGTAAGATTCCCAAAACAGAATCTTTATCTGAAGAAATAAAACTATCTGCGTCAGAAAGTGAAAGAGATAAAGCAGCAAGTGACTATGCTAAATCATTAGAAGAACTGGCTTTTTTAACACAGACTAAATATGAAGCAGATAAAACAGAATTAAATGACTTTGATATAAATGATATAGTTTTTGTGAACAATACGGTCAATTTAAAAGCCGAAAAGTCAACAATATTAGAGATAGAAGATACGCCAGAATATAAATTTTACAAGTCTGAAATAGAAAAAAAGCAAAAAGAACTTGATATAAAAAAGAAAGAAAATCTACCTCAATTTAATTTTCAATCAAATTACTATTTCTATGGAACTGACCCTAATAGTTTAGCCAATTCATATGATAATCTTTCACAACGAGGTATAAAATTCAGATTAGTAGGATCACTTCCAATATTTGACGGATTTAAAAATAAGAGCGAACGGGAAAGTCTCAAACTAGAAATCGAAAAATTAAAAATAACAAAAGAGCAAAAATTAGCTGAATTATATAAAAACTATAATCAAATGCAACAAGATTCAATTTATTCAAAGATGCAGTTAAAAAACACATATAAAACTTTAGAGCTAGTAAACAGTAATATAGAAATGTTGGATAGATTAGACAAGAACAAACTAATAGATAAGGTTGCTTATTTAAACTCAAAGATAGAACTACTAAACAAAAGACTAGAACTTGAACAAGCACAAATAAGTGACTATTTAGCAACATACAAACTAGATGTATTAACAGATAATAATTAAGGACAGAATATGCAAACCGGACTTATAGCTTTTGAAGTGGCTGCACGAATAAATCAAGTCGATGTAGATATAAGATCGATAACTAAAGAATATGCGATTGATTCTAATGAAATACCAAAAGAAGAACTTCTTAGAATAATAAAGAATAATGATTTTAAAGCAAAAATAAAAGAAATACGCATTGAACAACTACAATCGAGATATCCGCTTCCTGCAATAATAATAAACAAAGATGGTTCATATGACCTGTTATTAAAGTTAGATGAACCAAATAAAAAACTCCTAATATTTTCAAGCAACATAAAACAGGCAAAAGAGTTGACATATGAAGAATACAAAAATAACGCTAGTGGCGAGTTAATAATTCTATATCATAAACTATTTAATTCCCAAATTACATTTGGATTCAAATGGTTCTTTGCAGAAATAATGACATATAAAACGGTTATCTCTGAAGTTCTAATTGGATCATTTATTGTCCAATTGTTTGGTCTAGTCACTCCATTGTTTACTCAGGTAATATTAGACAAAGTAATAGTGCATCGAAGCCTAACAACCCTTGATGTTCTAGCATTTGCATTTGTTGCCGTTATGATATTTGAATTGTTATTGAACCTATCTCGTAAATACATATTTGTACACACCGCATGTAAAATAGATGCAAAGCTAGGAGCAAAACTATTCAAACACCTCTTTTCTCTTCCATTCACCTACTTTGAGAATCGAAAAGTAGGAAATATTATTGCAAGGGTTCGTGAACTAGACCAAATAAGAGACTTTATAACAAATAAGTCGGTATCAGTAGTTATCGATTTATTTTTCTCGATAGTCTTCGTATTTATGATGTTTTTATACAGCATAAAACTTACATTTGTTGTTTTGGGCTTTGTCGGGCTGATAGCCATTCTCTATATAATAGTAACACCAGAGTTGAGAGCTAGACTTGAAAAGAAATTTCAAATGGGGGCACAATCCAATTCTTATCTTGTAGAATCAGTAACAGGGATTCAAACAGTAAAATCTTTGGCTATAGAAGGTTCCATGCAAAAGAAATGGGAAGATTACTTGGGTAACTACGTAAAATCAAGCTTTCAATTATCAAATATGGGAAATATTTCAGGCGCCTTATCCGGAACTTTTCAAAAGGCAATGACAATATGCATTCTATATATTGGTGTGAAGTTGGTAATAGACAATAAAATAACTATAGGACAATTAATAGCATTTCAAATGTTTGCAAACCAATTTTCTTCACCAGTACTTCGTCTTGTAAACTTGTGGAATGAACTACAACAAGCACTATTAGGCATTGACAGACTTGGAGACATATTAAATACCCCAATTGAAGTACAAGCAAGTAAAGCGATAACTCTTCCTCGAGTCAATGGGGCAGTGAGATTTGACAATATTTCTTTTAAATATCTAATAAATAGTCCAAACGTAATAAATGACTTTTCATTAGATATCAAACCAGGAATGAGCGTTGGACTAGTCGGACGAAGCGGAAGTGGCAAAAGCACTATAACAAAATTAATACAGAGATTATACATCGCCAATGAAGGTGCAATTTTTATTGATGGTGTAGATATAAAACACATGAATCCAACCTGGTTAAGACAAAATATTGGAGTAGTTCTTCAAGATAATTATTTATTTAGTGGAACTATTAGAGAAAATATAGCACTACCCAAACAAAGTGCTCCTATTGAATTAATTATAAAAATGGCAAAAATAGCAGGTGCAGATGAGTTTATCTCACAACTTTCAGAAGGCTACGACACAATGGTTGGAGAAAGAGGCTCAACACTTTCGGGAGGCCAAAAACAGCGAATAGCAATTGCGCGAGCACTAATAACTGACCCTAGAATTTTAATAATGGATGAAGCAACGTCCGCGCTTGACTATGAATCAGAAAGAATAATTATGGATAACTTGGACTATATAAAAAAAGGACGAACAACATTCATTATAGCCCATAGGCTTTCGACAGTAAGAAATTGCGACATTATAGTTGTTATGGATAAAGGAAAAGTTGTAGAAATTGGGTCACACGATGAGCTTATTTCAAAGCAGGGCTATTATAATTATCTAACACAACAACAAGCAATACATTAAGATTGGAAAACAGATGATTTATAAAATAAAAGAAAACATAAATAAGTTCGTAAAAAAAGCAATAAATGTCGATGATTGCCACGAGTTTAAACCACTATTATCTGAAATACAAGATGAGCCAATAAGCCCTTTAGGAAGGTTTACTTTTTGGACTATTGTCTCATTAATGATTATAACTGTTCTATGGCTAATAATAGGCAAGGTGGATATCGTTGTAAGCTCTAGAGGAATTGTTATACCTGATGGAGAAGCAAAAATAATTCAACCTTTAGATACTGGGGTTATAAGCAATATTATTGCAAAAGAAGGAGATTATGTAAAAAAGGGTCAAGTATTGATGGAAATTGATCCGTCAACCACTGCACCTGAACTAGAATCAATACAAAAGAATTTAAGTGACACAAAGCTGGAAATTGACAGATTAGCAGCAAGCGCAGGAGGAAATCATTTCAGTGCTAAAAAATCTGATTCACAAATTGCAGAAGTACAGCAAAATATCTATGACGCAAGCATGAGTTCCTTGCATAACCAACTTGAATCTAAACGCCTAGAATTATCAAAAATTAACGATGAATTAAAATCAGCTAAAACAGAGAGAAATACAAACATTTCACTACTTACAAGTTTCGAAGACAAACAAAAAAGATTAAAAGACGTAATTGACGTAATTGCTTACGATGACTACGAGCAAGTTTCAAACCAAGTAAAGCAATATAAAACGGAAATTGCAAAGCTTAATTATAAAATTAGCGAACTAAACTCCCAAAAAAAACAAGTCGCAAGTGAGATAAACACAATAAACGCCGATTTTAATTCAAAGAACCTTGAGCAACTTACCGAGAAAAACAAGCAAGTAAATGAGCTTCAATCTAGTGCGGAACAAATTATATTTAAAAACTCAAAGCAAAAAATTACAGCACCATGTGATGGCTATATTGATAAACTACTTATACATACAGTAGGAGGAGTTGTTACACCGGCTCAGCAGCTATATGCGCTCACTCCTGCAAATACACCACTAATGATTAAAGCCACTGTAACCAATAAAGATATTGGATTCATAAAAGAAAGAATGCCAGTAAAAATTAAAATTGATACATTTGATTTTCAAAAATATGGGATGATTAAAGGTGAAGTTAAAAGTATTTCAAAAAATAGTATAAATGATGAAAAACTTGGACCTGTGTATGAAGTCTACGTGACACCTTTAACTAAAACCCTTTTAGTCGAAGGCAAAGAACAATCAATAAGAACAGGTATGACTCTAAGTGCAGAAATTAACGTCGGAAAAAGACGGATCATAGAATTCTTTATATATCCCCTAATAAAGTATCTAGATGAAGGGATGAGTGTCAGATAATATGAATATTTTATTTTTACACAGAAATTTTCCAGCACAATTCAGGTTTATCGCACAAAGTCTAGCTTCTGATAAAAACAACGAAGTAGTTTTTATAACAAATAACGACAAGCTTGAGCTTAAGGGAATTCAAAAACTTGTTTATAAGACAAAGAGAGAAGTTCCAAAGGACTGTCACAGCTATTTAAGGTTCTATGAAGATTCCATCATACATGCACAAGCTGCTGCTGAAGTCGCCTTAAGGTTAAAATCACAAGGGTTTAAACCAGATATAATATATGGGCATACCTGGGGTCCAACAATGTTTATGAAAGATATCTTTCCTGATGTCCCATTGCTATGCTATTTTGAATGGTTTTATAATGCACAAGATTCTGATGTGGATTTTAATAAAAAATCTCTAAATGAAAATTCCAAAGCGCAACTAAGGTGCAAGAATTCTCACCTTCTAGTTGACTTATACACCTGTGATGCAGGGATTTCCCCGACTAATTGGCAAAAAAATCAATTTCCGGCAACCTTTCACAACAAAATAAAAGTTATTCACGATGGGGTAGATACTGATTTTTGTAAGCCAGACCCAAGCGCAACTTTTACAGTAAAAGAAATGAATTTATCCTTAAGTAAAAAAGATGAAGTTATAACGTATGCTACTAGAGGAATGGAAGCTTATAGAGGCTTTCCTGAATTTATGAAAGCAGTAGAAAAACTCCTCAAAGAGCGACCAAATTTACATGTGGTTATCGCTGGAGAAGACAGGGTCTGTTATGGTCCAAAACTTATTGGATCAACTTATAAACAAGAAGCATTAAAAAACCTTGATCTAGATTTAAACAGAATACATTTTGTTGGCGGTTTGCCACTTATCGAGTATGTAAAACTTTTACAAATATCAAAAGTTCATACATATTTAACATATCCATTTGTACTTTCGTGGTCTTTACTAGACGCTTTGTCTACTGGATGTTTAGTAGTTGCATCAGATACAAAGCCAGTCACTGAAGTGATAACCAATAATGAAAATGGACTACTTGTAGACTTCTTTGATATTAATGCGCTTGTTTCTAAAATAACATACGCATTGGATAACCAACACGAACTAGAAACCATAAGGTATAACGCGAGAAAAACCATTTTGAACAATTATGCATTAACTGATCTATTGCCCAAACAAATTGAATATATTAAAAGCTTAACAAGAAATATGCAAACGCAAATAAACTCAAGCCTTTAACAGGTAGACTACCTGTAACTTACATCATTAAAAGCTCTCTATTTATTCCAGCTAAATCGATGGTTTTCTTAAGTTTTTCCAAGTTAATAAACATATCTAACTTGTTAGAATTAAGAACAGGCTCTCCAAACATGAAATAATTATCAATATTTTTTGGCAGTAACAAACAATTTCAGATTTTCAGAGTAAAATTCGTCAAATCTATCCTCCAAAATACTTTCTCTAAGTCTTTCCATTAAATTAATCAAAAATCTGGTATTGTGTATTGAAAGTAGAATTGCGGCATTTGCTTCGCCAACTCTAAATAAATGCCTAATGTAAGCTCTTGAATGGTTTTTACACGCATAACAATCACACTTTGAATCTAAAGGTCCCGGGTCTTTTTCAAATTCTTTATTTTTAATTATTTTTTTGCCCTCATGAGTGAAGAAAGAGCCATGTCTTGCATTTCTCGTTGGTAAAACGCAATCAAACATATCAACACCTCTTAACACCCCTTCCAAAAGATCTTCGGGAGTTCCCACCCCCATCAAATATCTGGGTTTTAATCGAGGAAGCAATGGCGCAGTAAGTTCAACAAAATGATTTTTAATATCGGTAGGCTCTCCGACACTGACTCCACCAATAGCATAACCGACAGCATCAAAAGAAGAAACAACCTTTGCAGATTCTCTTCTTAAATCATCAAAAAATGCACCTTGGCAAATAGGAAACAATGCCTGATCATCTCTCGTATGCGAGTTAAAGCATCTTTCTAACCATCTATGGGTTCTTTCCATAGCTTTTACAGCTTCATCATATGAACAAGGATATGGAGCACATTCATCAAAAGCCATAGAGATATCAGATCCGAGATCTTGTTGAATTTCCATAGATATTTCTGGATTCATATAGTAAGAAGACCCTGTTTTGGGATCTTTAAACTTAACACCATCTTCAGATATCTTTCTCAAATGGCTTAAACTAAAAACCTGAAATCCACCTGAATCAGTTAATATTGGTCGATCCCAGTTCATCCATTTATGTAAACCACCAAACTCTTTAATCAACTTATTCCCTGGCCTTAAAAATAAGTGATAAGAATTAGAAAGTATTATTTGTGGGTTAGTTTCATAAAGATGATGATTTGTAATCATCTTTACCGCAGAATTAGTACCAACAGGCATAAAAACCGGTGTTTTAATCTCTCCATGAGGAGTATGCAATACTCCTGCTCTTGCCCCTGTTTTTTTACACTCTTTTATTAAGTCAAACTTAAAATATTTACTCTTGCTCATCTCTAATAATTTCTAAAATAGTCTTCCAGTCAGCACACAATTCTTCTGGCTTGAAATATATATCAATTTCTCGTTGAGCACTTATTTGGCAATCAGAACCATGAACCGAATTGTAATTTTTAGATAATGCATAATCAGCTCGAATAGTTCCAACATCAGCATCATCCGGAATTGTTGAGCCCATTAAATGTCTAGCTCCAGCTATAACATTATCTCCCTCCAACACCATTGCAATAATTGGACCCGAAGTAATATATTTTACAAGATCATTATAAAACGGTTTTCCTTCATGCTCAGCATAATGCTGAGAAGCAATTTGAAGATCAGGATGCAACATCTTTAAGGCAATAATTTTATAGCCTTTTTCTTCAAATCTGGTAATAATTTTCCCTATAAAACCACGCTTAACTGCATCTGGTTTAATTGCAATAAAAGTACGTTCCATGGCTGCATCCTCCATTTTTCATTATTCCATTAGAACATATTTATTAATTTTTTTCAATTATTCACAGCAATAGAGAACGCTGTAACGTGCCATTTAATGATTTTTAATGTATTATTTTCTTATTAAATCCATGAGGAATAAAAATGTCAGAAGATTATACAGCAATTGAAACAGCATTAGAATTAATTAATAAAAAGAACTTTATTGAAGCAAAAAACATTCTTGAAAATATAGTTCAAAGTAACCCAGATAATATTGAAGCTAATAAATCACTAGGATTATGCAATGTGAATCTGGGTGAATATCAGTCAGCAAAAGAAAATTTTGAAAGAGTTTTAGTACTGGACAAAAATGATGCAGTGGCTTGGTTTTATATAGGCTCGATTCTTGAAGCCCAAAATGAACTTCCTAAAGCAAAAGATGCGTTTGAAAAAGTTATTGAACTAAGAGAAGATTACGTTGATGCTTATAAAAGTCTTGGTGTCATCTATTTAAAGCTTCAAACACCACAAAAAGTAATTGATTTTTCAGACAAATTTGTAAACCTTGCACCTGACGACTATCAAACATTTTATATAACAGCACTTGCGAATATGAACTTAAAAAACACCAAAGTTGCAATTGAATTATTTGAAAAAGCAATTCAACTAAACCCAAATCATGCCGTTCTTTTTAATAATCTTGGTACTGCGTATATTTCCGAAAAAGATCATGGTAAAGGGATTGACTGTTTTAAAAAATCTATTGAGCTAGACTCAAATAACTCAACTGCATTTTATAACATTGGAATTGCATATCAATCTAACTTAAATCACAAAGATGCATATATATATTTAAAAAAGGCCTATGAAGTTGACCCTACTCCTTTTTACTTAAATGCGGTTGCATTAGGAGCTTACAATGCAGGTGAATGGGAAGACGCGGCAAAATATTACACATCACTAATATATGCAAATCCTGAAAAACAGAACTATCAATATAATTTGGCTTGCATATATCAGGCAATGCAAGAGTATCAAAAAGCTATTAGCTTACTGGAAAATCTTTCACTCCTAAACGCTAGTTCGACTCAAATTGCAGAAAAACTTGCAGATATTTATATTGAAACAAAGAACTTCGAGGCTGCAAAAAATGTATACGCCAGAATAATGGCAAAAGGAAAGGTCTCTACAGAAATATACTATCGCTTTGCAATGATCTGCGCGCAAACAAATGATATGGAAAAAGCAGAAAATATTCTTAAAAAAGTTATACAGCTCTCTCCAGACAATGCCGTAGCGCATAAAGACTTAGGAGTAATTTATCTCTCCAAAAGATTATTTGACTACGCAAAGGAAGAATTCGAAAAAGCTTATAAACTGGACTCTAAAAATCCGGCAATTATATATGAAGTAGGAAACTACTGGCATGTAACAAACAATTATAAAGAGGCAAAAAAGTACTACGACAAAATTATAAAGTTAGGAGATATAAATAGCTCAACCGCCTTAAGCATTGGAATTAACTATCTGTCAATGAATAACTACAAAAAGGCAATCAATATTTTATCAGAAGCACTTCAAGCTGATAGCCAAAATACTGAAATAATGCGCTATTTAGCTCAAGCATATTTTCTAGATAAAAAATATGAAATTGCAAAACAGTTGCTTGAAGATGCTTACTTTGTTGACCCAAGCATAGAAGTTGCAAATTTACTTGCAAAAATACTGTTAGAAACAAATGAGTTTGATTCAGCATTAAAGCTATTTAAGATTATTGATGAATCAGTGCCAAATAATACTGCAAATATAATAAACATGTCAAAATGTTATATAGGTATGCAAGATAAAAAAAATGCAGGTGAGTTAATAGAAAAAGTTTTGGAAATATTACCCGAATCAGAAGACGCACTGAAGCTAAAACAACTATTGTAAAGTGGTTGTACAAAATTTTTAAAACTGATAGAATCCTAAAAAGGAGAAGCGATGAAAAGACGATCATTTATTACAGAAATACTAAGTTTTTTATGGATGAGAAAAGCATATTGGATTCTTCCAGTTATCTTTTTCCTAATAATGCTAATAGTAGTAATTGCAGTCGGGTCTTCACCTGTATCACCCTTTATTTATACAATAATTTAGGTAATAAATGAGCAATATATCAAAACCTGAAGCCCGAAAACAGATTTTCCTACTTTACACATTACCAATTATCCCCTCAATCTTGTTCCTAAGAAGAGGCGATATTGTAAGTGCTATGACAATAGTTGCACTATTTTGGTCTCTGGCTACAATATCAGTAATAGATCGATCTAAAGCAACACTAATAAATATTTATGGAAAAAAAGTTATAAAAATATTCTGTGATGCATTGGCCGCAATCGCATTGTTTTTAACATATATAATCACCGTAATCCCTTGTGGGTACTTGATGAAACTATTGAAAAGAGACCGATTAGCACTTGAAAGACAAGAAAAAAACACTTATTGGAAAAATATAAGTAACGATAAACATGACTATGAGAATCAATTCTAGAGGAAGCGTATTTTGGCATACATATTAGGAATAAGTGCATATTATCATGATAGTGCTGCAGCTCTATTAAAAGACGACAAAATCATTGCAGCTGCTCAAGAAGAAAGATTCACAAGAATAAAACATGACAGTGACTTTCCAAAAAATGCTGTAGAATACTGCCTACAAGAAGCGGGAATAGGCATACTGGATATTGATGCTGTAATATACTATGAGAAACCTTTTATAAAATTTGAACGGATCTTAGAAACAAATCTGGCATTTGCACCACATAGTATGATTTCGTTTATAAAAAGCATGCCTGTGTGGTTAAACAAGAAATTATTTTTAACAAAAGAGATCGATAAACAGTTCGAAAATGGTCTTGCTTGCCCAATATACTATTCTTCCCATCATGAATCACATGCCGCAAGTGCTTTTTTCCCTTCTCCATTTAAAGAGGCAGCAATAATTTGCCTTGATGGTGTGGGAGAATGGAATACCACAACTTGGGGAGTGGGTAAAGACAATATTATAAAATTACAAGAAGCAATTGAGTTTCCACATTCAGTTGGTCTTTTATATAGCGCCTTCACTGGCTATCTTGGGTTCAAAGTCAATTCAGGAGAATACAAGGTTATGGGACTTGCGCCTTATGGTGAACCTAAATATGTGAATCTCATACTTGAAAACTTAGTTGATATAAAAGATGATGGTTCAATATGGCTAGACCAAAGTTATTTTGGTTACTGCAATGGCGACTATATGACAAACGAAAAATTTCATAAATTGTTTGGAGCCCCACCACGACTACCGGAATCAAAACTTACTCAAAAAGATATGGATATAGCTCGAAGCATACAAGAAGTAACAGAAATTATAGTACTAAAAATAGCAAACTATGTTTACTCACAGACAAAGCTTAAAAATTTGTGTTTAGCTGGGGGATGTGCTCTTAACTGTGTCGCTAACGGAAGAATTTTAAAGGACAGCCCTTTTGAAAATATTTGGATTCAACCAGCAGCAGGAGATGCTGGAGGTGCTCTTGGAGCGGCCTTAATTGCAAGCCACCACATTTTAAAAAATGATCGTAATCCTTTAAAACCCGATTCTCAATTTGGAAGTTTAATCGGAAATCACTATTCCTCTGAAGATGCAGAAAAAATTCTAAAAAAATATAATGCAGTATACACAAAATTTGAAAACGAAGAAACTCTTACAGAAACGCTTGCACAGCTAATTTCTGAAGGGAATATAGTTGGAAACTTCTCAGGAAGAATGGAATTTGGACCAAGAGCATTAGGGAATAGAAGTATACTTGCAGATCCTAGAAATTCCGAAATGCAAAAAAGACTTAATCTAGCTATAAAAAAACGAGAGTCTTTTAGACCCTTTGCCCCAAGCTGCATAGAAGAAGATGCGGATAAGTATTTTGATATTCCAAAAGGGCAAAAAAGCCCTTATATGCTAATAACAGCACCTATTAACAAAAAAATAAGAACACAAATTACTGATGAACAAAAAAAGCTAAAAGGACTAGCAAAACTAAATTACAAACGCTCAGAACTTCCTGCAATAACTCATGTTAACTATTCTGCAAGAATTCAGACTGTTTCAAAAGACTCTAATCCTAGATACTGGAATATAATAAACAAATTCAAACAAATAACTGGTTATGGAGTAATCGTTAACACTTCATTTAATGTAAGAGGAGAACCTCTTGTTTGCACTCCAGAGGAAGCTTATAAATGCTTTATGTTTACAGATATGGACATTTTAGTTATTGAAAACCTGATTTTCTTTAAAAATAAGCAGCCAAAACTTGAGGGCTCAGAAAAATATGAACAACAGTTTGAGCTAGATTAGTATAAACTTGCTCTACATCTAATTTTAAAATACAATAGTAACTACGGGATACGAGTAGTGCTTGAATTTTTATGCAAGTAGTGGAGTAAAATAATGAGTGAAAAGACATTAATTCTTGTAGATGGACATGCTGTTGCATATAGATATTTTTTCGCACTTGAAAGAACTGGGATGAAAACATCGGATAATCAGCCAACTTGGGCTGTTTTTGGCTTTTTTAAAGCTCTTTTCGATCTCTTAAAAAATAAGAATATAACCCCAGATGCAATTGCTGTTGCTTTTGATGTGGGGAGACAAACATATAGAGTTGATATGTTTCCGGAATATAAAGCGAATAGAGAATCAATGCCGGATACAATGAAGAGTCAATTAGGTTTAATTGTAGAAGGACTTCTAGCCTTCAACATCCCTATTTACACAAAAGAAGGTTTCGAAGCTGATGACGTAATCGGAACTATTGCTACAAAAGCAAAAAACTTAAAACATAAAACAATAATACTTACTGGCGACAAAGATTCTTTTCAACTTATTGACAGAGATGGTTATATAAAAGTTCTAATGCCCTCAAAAGGTGAGCTTGTTGAATATGATTGGTATAAAGTACAAGAAAAACTAGGGGTCTACCCTTATCAAGTAATTGACTACAAAGGTCTAAGCGGAGACACCTCAGACAATATTCCCGGAATAAAAGGTGTTGGGGATAAAACAGCCTGTAAGTTACTAACACGATTCGATACAATTGAAGAAATATATGATCATATTGATGAAATAAAAGAAAAAGCTTTAAAGCAAAAATTAATAGACAATAAAGAAATAGCTGATTTAAGCAAAGAGCTTGCAACAATACAAAGAAGTGTTGAAATAGATTTTGATATAGAACATACGACACTTGAAATGCCAAATATAGATAAAGTTGTTGAATTTTTCAAGAAAAATCAATTTTATAGTTTTTTAAAAAACATAGATGAAATTGTGAGACCTTTTAAAATAGATTCGGACAAAATTGGAACTACTGAATCACGCCCATCAACAATAGAGTCACAAGAAGGGTTAATTGCTCCTACAAAATCCGGACAAATGCAATTGGGGTTCAATTTCTCAGCACAACTAAATTCAACATCTAAACAAGAGTTTTCAATAACAAAAACAACTATTGACACGGAAGAAAAATTTGAAACATTCTTAGAAATATTAAAAAAGCAAACTCTTTTTTCATTAGATACAGAGACAACAAGCTTAAACCCGTTAGATGCAGACCTTGTTGGAATATCAATTGGATATAACGAACAGATAACAAGCGTAAATTCGAAAATTAAAATTGACGAATCTAAAAATGATATGACACATACCGTGTATATTCCAATTTTTCATCAGGTTGGCGAACAACTTGAACTTGAATATGTTATAGAAAAACTAAGACCAATATTTGAAGATTCCAAAAGTTCAAAAACACTACAGAATGCAAAATTTGACGTAAATATACTAAGAAAACATGGTATTAAGTTAAAAAATGTAATTTTTGACACAATGCTTGCAAGTTACGTAAAAGATTCCACAAGAAAACATGGGCTAAAAGTTCAAGCTAGTGAACATCTGGATTATATAATGACAGAATATGAAGAACTAACTGGTAAAGGGAAAAATATGATTCCAATGGAATCTGTTCCAATCGAATCTGCTTCTGACTATGCCTGTGACGATGCTTTTGCAACACTAGAATTAACGAGATACTGGAATAAAGAGCTTGATGAAAAAGAACTAGATTTACTTCACACAATCGAAGTGCCACTATGCTTAGTATTAGCAGAGATGGAGTGGAATGGAATCAGCATTGATGCGAAATATTTAGAAGGACTTAAAAACGAAATACAAGAAAAACTGGATACTACAGAAAGTAAGATATATCAAGCCGCAGGAGAAAATTTTAATATCAATTCTCCAAAGCAAGTTGCTGAAATTTTATTCGATAAATTGCATCTAAAAACAAGAGGCAAAAATAAAACCAAAACAGGATACTCTACAAACGCAAAAATTCTTGAAGAACTTGCTGAAGAGCATCAAATTGCAAAAGACATACTCGAACAAAGACACTTAAATAAATTAAAAACGACATATATTGAAACATTGCCAGAATTAATCAGTCCAATAGATGGCAGGGTTCATACGAATTTCAATCAGACAATCACAACAACAGGAAGGCTATCAAGTTCTAATCCTAACCTTCAGAATATACCAATCAGAACCGAACTGGGAAATAGAATAAGAGGAGCTTTCATTCCTAAAGACAGAGAAAACTCGATTATTCTGTCTGCTGACTATTCTCAAATTGAACTTAGGCTAATGGCTCATTGCTCAAAAGATGATAGCTTAATAGACGCTTTTTGCAATGACGAAGACGTACACTCCATAACTGCATCTAAAGTATTTGATGTCCCATTAGAGGAAGTTACAAAAGACATGAGATACAAAGCAAAAACAGTCAACTTTGGAATAGTCTACGGTCAATCTAGATTTGGATTGTCTTCTACGCTGGGTATTTCTCAGTTTGAAGCCCAAGAGTTTATAAACAAATACTTCGCCACATACCCAGGTGTTAAAGACTATATGGACAGTACAATTAAATTTGCATATGAACATGGATATGTTGAAACACTATATGGAAGAAAAAGATATTTATTAGCAGAACTGACTAGTACTAATAGTAAAATCCAAGAAGCAGCCCAAAGAGCAGCGATAAATGCGCCTTTGCAAGGTACCGCTGCCGACATTGTAAAATTAGCAATGAATAGGTTGCAAAAATATATTGATGAGTCTAATCTAAAATCACAAATTGTAATTCAAGTGCATGATGAACTTGTGCTTGAAGTTCCCAAAAATGAATTAGAAATCATTACAACACTCGTAAAAGAAGCAATGGAATTAGAACAACCATTCTTAGTTCCGCTAAAAGTCGATATAGCAACTGGTCCAAGCTGGATGGAAAATTAATGAAAACATATAATATAACAAAAATAACAAAAATTATTATACTAATACTGTCACTAAATTGCATGACAATAACTCAAGCTGCCCCCCCGATAAACACTGTATCGTACCCTCAGCCTGCACAGCCTCAACAATACACTAACTTTAACTCTTGTATAAAAACTTACCCAATATCTAACGAAAGTCTACTTTATATGAGTTTGTCAGCAATTAGTGAAAATGGCTACAAAGTAGATGAAATACAATTTAAAACTGGGACAATTCTTTTCTCAGCAGGACAAAAACAATTTATCCTAACAACAGCGCGAAAA
Source organism: Cyanobacteria bacterium OH_CBB_238 (assembly GCA_023409995.1). Taxonomy (GTDB): domain Bacteria; phylum Cyanobacteriota; class Vampirovibrionia; order Gastranaerophilales; family Gastranaerophilaceae; genus JAEYQN01. The sequence goes on from JAEYQN010000130.1 coordinate 15,930, forward strand.
GATATAAAAAACACATTTATAAAAATACTACCGGCAGACAATAATTATAACTTTGCGCCAACCGCAATACAAAAAATATTTGCCTATATTGACTTAAACAAAGGTCTTGGAGTTCAAAGTATTATTTAATTTAAAATATAAAAAAGGAAGCTTATTGCTTCCTTTTTCGCTAGTTGTATAATCCTGATTATTTTAACTATTTGATATCATCAGCACCAATTCTGTGAACTCTTATAAAGTTAGTTCTGCCTGAAATTAGTTGAGGAATAGATCCAATAATTATGATTCTTTCATCTTTTTGGAAATCAGTTTTTTCATATATGTATTCGTCAATTTTTTTCAGTAAATTAGAATCTAAAACAGTATCCCATTCTTTAAAATCAGGTTGAATATCCCAACATAAGTTCAATCTTCTGCAAGTTTCAATTTTATCAGAAATTGCAATGATTGGAACATTTGGTTTTAGTTTTGACAATAATTTTGGCGTGTATCCAGTTCTGGTAAATGCAAGAATTGCTTTTGCGTTTAAGTCTGTAGCCATTTTAACCGCAGCATTTGAAATTGCTTGAGGAGTAATTTCGTAATCTTCATTAATTTCCAAATCAAGATCAGAAAGCACAAAGTTACAAGATTCAACATTATTAGCAATCATTCTCATCATTTTAACTGCTTCAACAGGATAAGCACCCATTGCAGTTTCACCAGACAACATAACCGCATCTGTTCCATCAAGAATAGCATTAGCAACATCACTTGCTTCAGCTCTTGTTGGGATAGGATTTTCGATCATTGACTCTAACATTTGAGTAGCAACAATACAAACTTTTCTTTCTCTTATTGCTTTATCAATGATAACTTTTTGAGCAATTGGAACTTCTTCAGGAGACATTTCAATACCCAAGTCACCTCTAGCAACCATTACACCATCAGAAACTTTAACGATTTCGTCCAGGTTTTCCATTGCTTGTGGTTTTTCTAATTTAGCAATAACAGGAATATTTCCACCAAATTCACTGATATATTTTTTAGCTAATGTAATGTCAGCAGCTTCTCTAACAAAAGAAAGAGCTACATAGTCAGCTTTTTGTTCAACAGCAAATTTAATAAATTTAACGTCTCTTTCTGTAACAGCAGCCAAACTAGCTGTTGCACCAGGAAGATTAAGTCCTTTTCTTTGCTTTAAAACATCACCGTGAACTACTTCAGCTTTAATAATTCCATCTTTTGATTCTAAAACCTTTAGTTCAATTTTTCCATCATCCATTAGAACTTTATCACCAGGTTTTACGTCATCAGCAATGCCTTTATAATCAACCGGAATAATATCTTTATCTGTTTGTTCTAGTTCATGTCTTAAAGTTAAAACTTGACCAGGCTTAATATTAACAGATTCAGGCATACTTCCAACTCTGATCTTTGGTCCTTGCAAATCTACAAGAACAGGAATATATCTTCCTAATTCTTCTGATACTTTTCTAACTATGCCAATTCTTTCAGCATGAGCATCTGCACTATCATGTGATGTATTAAGTCTAAACATAGACACACCAGCCTTAGCAAGCTTTGTAATCATTTCGTGATTACAAGTTCCAGGTCCGATAGTTGCAACAATTTTTGTTTTTGATCTTTCAAATTTGTTCATTATAATGTTCCTTCTCCAAACGATTAAGTTAATTATATGCCAAACATGAAAAGCAGAACAATATTTCTATACACTAGCTTATTTTTCTTAAAAAACCTTGGTTTTCTTTACTTGATAGGCTTATTATAGTATCATAGAGAGTGATATGCGGAGGATTTTTTATGGAAATAATACACAACCTTGTGTCTGAACATGCCATGCTTATTGCAGGAATAGTACTACTAATCTCATATTTTTTTATAGCAGTTGAAAAAATTTCGAAAGTTACAGTTGCACTTCTTGGAGCATCGGCAACAATATTCCTTGGGCTTGTTGCTCAATCTAGAGGACATGGGCCATTTGATCCACATTATTTTATAAACTTCATTGATTTTAATGTCATTTTTCTATTGGTAAGCATGATGATAGTTGTCCACATATCAGCTCAAAGTGGCATATTTAACTGGCTAGCAATAGAGATGCTTAAGCTTACAAAAGGAAAACCAATATTGATATTGATATCTTTGGCTATATTTACCGCAGTAGCATCTGCTTTTTTGGACAATGTGACAACTGTAATTTTAGTTATGCCAATTACTTTTATAATAGCAAGAGAACTCGCATTAGACCCGATTCCATTCCTTATAACTGAAATCATCTCATCAAATATTGGAGGAACAGCAACATTAATAGGTGATCCACCAAATATTATTATTGGCAGCAGAGCTGGATTTTCATTTATGACCTTCTTAAATGAGCTCTCGGGGATTGTAATTGTAATTCTATTAATATCAATAGCGGTACTTGCTCTTCTCTTCAGAAAAAAACTACATGCAACCGAAGCTCAAATGAATAAAATTATAAATATTGATAACTCAAAAACAATAACAAATAAACCGCTGATGATCCGTTCAATTATAACACTGGCACTTGTAATAATTGGATTTGTTTCCCACGACTTAACACACATTGAAACTTACCTTATAGCAATGATGGGCGCAAGCTTCTTACTCGCATTCGAAAAACCAGAAAATATCTTACCGAAAATAGAATGGAACACCATTTTCTTTTTCATAGGACTATTTACAATAATAGGGGGACTTGAAGCATCAGGAGCAATAAAAGTTATTGCTGAGTGGATATTAACAGTAACGAAAGGCAACGAATCTGCAACAGCAATGATAATATTGTGGGCGTCAGGAATTTTATCAGGAATAATAGACAATATCCCATATACCGCAACAATGGCTCCATTAATTCACCAAATAGAATTAGTTGAAGGTGCAAATTATGTACATCCATTATGGTGGTGTTTGTCGCTAGGGGCATGTTTAGGAGGCAACATGACAATAATTGGAGCCGCAGCAAATGTGATTGTGGCAGAAACCGCCACTGCTGAAGGGCATAAAATATCTTTTTTAAAATTCTTTAAATATGGATTTATAATAACAATTATTTCACTTATACTTAGTTCTATATACATTTACTATAGATTCTTAATTCACATATAAAGAGGATAAATACGTTGGCAATTTTTTCTGATGACGACAATAAAAAACAATCAATTCCCAGAGAAGAAATATCTTCTCAAAAAATTGAATTTGATATGTCTTTTGAATCAAATATAAGACCAAAACTATTCAAAGATTACATTGGCCAAAGCTCCTTAAAAGAAACCCTTTCAATTTCAATTGAAGCTGCTAAAAAACGTGAATTACCTTTAGATCATTTACTTTTTTATGGACCACCAGGATTAGGAAAAACAACATTGGCTGGAGTTATCGCAAATGAAATGGGTAGCAACATAAAAATAACATCAGCCCCCGCACTAGAAAGACCAAGAGACATCATTGGAATACTTATGTCATTAAAAGGAGGAGAAGTTCTATTTATTGATGAAATTCACCGCCTAAATAAAATTGCAGAGGAAATATTATACCCGGCAATGGAAGACTTCTTTCTCGACATGACAACAGGAAAAGCTCAAAGTGTAAAAACACTAAGGATCCCTGTTCCAAAATTCACTCTAATTGGAGCGACAACAAAAGCTGGAGCGCTATCAGGTCCATTAAGAGATAGATTTGGGATTATACATAGGTTGGAATTTTATACGATTGAGGAACTAACGCAAGTTGTTTCAAGAACAGCAACTATACTAAACATAGAAATTACTGCAGATGGGGCTAAGGCAATTGCAAGAAGATCAAGAGGAACACCAAGAATAGCCAACAGATTAGTAAAAAGGGTCAGTGATTTTGCTTTAGTTAAAGCTGATGGAACAATAACCGAAACCATAGCTAATGAGGCACTTGATGTACTAAAAATAGATAAATATGGGTTAGATAACACTGACAGGTCGCTAATGGAACTTATTATTGAAAAGTATAATGGTGGCCCAGTCGGATTAGAAACGCTTGCTGCAGCGCTTGGAGAAGACTCAAAAACGATAGAAGACGTATATGAGCCTTATCTATTGCAAGAAGGATTTATTCAAAGAACTCCAAGAGGGCGAAAAATAACAAACTTTGCCTGCAAGTGCCTTGGGTACAAAAATATGGTTGACCAACAGTCATTATTTAAAGAAGAACTCTAAACTACTTTAAGCTTAAAAACTGCCTTTTTAACAAAGCATTTTTCATCAACTGAAATAGATGGTTGATGCAAGTCAAAAGGAAATAGAATAAAAAATCTACCTGGCATTGCTTCAATAAAGTCAACACTAGCATCCACAAAAGCTAAATCTTTTTCTATATCATACAAATAATCATTCTTGATCTCAGATCGATTTGCGTATCCTATTTTTTCTTTACCACTTATGACTAGTTGGATGTCTATGTATTTATTATGAAACTCTGGCTTGGAATCTGTTTCATTTTTTGTATCATATTCCTGAATAGAAACATAAACATTATCTGCGTCTATATTATGTCTACCACAATTAAGATCTTGTAAATTATTGCTATTAATAAAATCAACAACTTTATCAATATATGGATTAAGACTACTATAAAATTTTAGATTATCTAAGCTATCAACTATCAAAATAAATCTCCTATTTTTTCAAAGATTATACCAAATTATAAAAATTTACAATATTAAGTGTTTTTAAAATAATAGGCAATATTTAAAAATGAAAATACTTTATTATATTGAGATCAGATGAGGAATATCATGAACGAAAGAGAATTAAACACGATTATGGGTGTCATTGCTGACCCTGAAAAAAATGTCTATAGCCTGCAAGCCAGAAAAGACATCGAAGAAATTCATCGAATTATTCGAATTTTCGACATAACTCAATCGCAAGAGATCAAGCATAAACTTCTATCGATTAAAAATTTAGCAACATTTAGATTAGTGCTCAGTAATAATTAGTGAATTGGTCTATAGGCTTGAGGATATGTGTAATCTTCCTTAAAGCCAATTGACCTATACATTTTGATTGCTTGATAGTTTTCAGTATCGGCAGATGCGTTAATTTCGTGAAGAGACCAACCTTGATTGAATGCAGAGTTTACTATGTTTTCAACGCAATTCTTCAACAAGAGCTTGCTATAACCTCTGCTTCTGTATTTTTTATCAACAGCAATTAATGGGATATTAGCAATATTGTCATTAGTTAAATTTGCAAAACACAATCCAACAGGCTTATCACGATACAAAAGAATCTTGGTTTCTGCAGGTAAAAATCTACCATAAGTACCATTGGTAATTTTTTCCACTATATCAATTGTTCCATTGATGCTTTTAAAACGAGTATCGAAAAGAGCATCCGACTTATCTTTAAATGCATTGTGGATAATATCTACAGCCTTGTTGAAGTAAACCTCACTCCAATCCGTAACTGAGAATGGGTGATGTAATTGAGGAATTGAAAGTTCTTTTAGTATTTTGATACTACCTATTGAGCTAAGCGAAAACTTAACTACAGAAAGTCCAACAAGTTTAAATCCGTAATGAGTTATTTCTCTAACAAACTCTGCTTGTTTTCCCAGCATTGGATAAACAATGACTTTGTTTTTTACAATATCGTTATTAATTTCTAGAAACTTTTCCATCAAAAGTCGCCTTTTGTGTCCTATGCTTTCTTCCCCAACAGTATGAATTATATTTAACTCAAGAGATTCAGAAATAACAGTGGTATATACAAGAAAAGCCGTTGGAATCCCATCTTCAGTCAAAACAAGACACTCCAAAAGACCATCTTTTACACATTTTACAAAATCTTCATACTCTAATGGTTGGAGTTCAAACTTATATTCCATTTCGGCTTTTAGCTTAAAATCATTATAAACACCGCCGAGAGCAATATAATGCTCATCTCTATAAGGTTCTACGGTATACATAAGGATATTCGCCATATTTTAAAACTCCAATCTTACTAATACTAAACACAATCTTAGATTGATATAATATGCTCCATTTTTATAGCTTTGGTTTTTATATAATTTTCATTATACTCGTTAATTTCTGTTTTGGAAGCCACTCTTTCTACTACTTCTAGACCATATCCACTTAAGCCGACAATTTTTTTGGGATTATTTGTAATTAGCTTAAACTTTTTATATCCCAGATCAAGTAATATTTGAGCACCTGCACCATAGCTTCTTAAATCAGGTTCAAACCCCAATGAAACATTTGCTTCAACAGTATCTTGCCCTGACTCTTGTAATTTGTATGCCTTAATTTTATTGACTAAGCCGATTCCCCTGCCCTCATGACCTCTAATGTAGACAACAGCACCTTTACCATATTCATCAATTATTTTTAAAGCTGATTCAAGTTGTTTGCCACAATCACATCTTAAACTATGAAAGATATCACCTGTTAAACATTCGCTATGCATCCTAACCAGGGGAATTTTGTCTGATCCATCATCTTTAACTATAGCAATTTGCTCTTGGTCATTTATATTATTTACGTAACCATATATTTTAAAATCACCAAATTCTGTAGGTAAAGAAGCTACTGCTTCTCTAACTATATGTTTTTCTGTAGAGAGTCTATATTTTATCAAATCAGCTACAGTTATTAATTTAAACCCGTGTTCTTTGACGAATTCAACAAGATCATCCCTTCTTGCCATAGTACCGTCTTCTTTAATAATTTCACAAATTACTGCTGTAGGTTCTAACCCAGCTAGCCTCATCAAATCAACAGAAGCCTCAGTATGTCCGACTCGCTCCAAAACCCCGCCTTTTTTTGCAATTAAAGGAAAGATATGCCCGGGTCTTCGAAAGTCCTCCATATTAGTATCCTCTGATGATGCTAATTGAATAGTTTTTGCCCTATCAAAAGCCGATATGCCAGTAGTAACCCCATATTTAGGATCAGCATCTATTGATTGAGTGAAAGCTGTTTTCTTGGCATCTGTGTTGTTTTCAACCATTGGAGTTAGCCCAAGTTTTGCAGCTTTTTCAATAGTAACAGGCATACAAACAAGCCCTTTACAATATGAAACCATAAAATTAATTTGTTCCGGAGTAGCCAACTGCCCTGAGACGATAAGATCACCTTCATTTTCTCGATCTTCATCATCAACAATCACGACCATTTTACCTTTTCTTACATCTTCAATTGCATCTTCAATAGAATCAAAAATTATATTATCGTTATTCATTATACAAAACCATTCTTTTCTAAAAAACTTAAGTTTATTCTATCAGTATTATCGTTTATTAACAACATTTTTTCGACATATTTAGCAAGTATGTCAACCTCGATATTTACTAAATCTGCAACTTTTAATTTGCACAAATTTGTTTCTTTATAAGTAGCTGGAATAACAGCAACTGTAAAAATAGAATCAGACATTTTAGAGACAGTCAAACTTATTCCGTTTATACAAATACATCCTTTAAACACAACATATCTCTTAAAATCAGGATCAATTTCAAATGAAATCATCTGTGAAAAACCATCATTTTTAATATCCACACACTTAGCCAAACAATCAACATGTCCATTAACCATATGTCCATCTAACCTTTTAGACAAAGATAATGCTCTCTCAAGGTTAACTGTATCAGCTTTTTTCAATTTATCAAAATGAGAAACTCTAAGCGTTTCATTAGATAATTGGGTTTTAAAGTACTTAGACGAAAAATCAACAACGGTCTGACACACCCCATTAACAGATATACTATCACCCAAACAAATAGAATCTAATATTTTTGAGCACTCAATTGTTAACTCCATACCACCAGAAGAGTATGCTATATTTGAGATTATACCAGTTTCTTCGATAAGACCTGTAAACATAAATCAATTCTACCACAGATTTAGAATGAAAAGAAACCAAATAATCAGCTTGTAAATAATACTTAAACATACTAAAATATTGACATAGGAGGTTATAATGCCAATTGCATACCTGTGTTTAGGATCAAATATTGAAGATAGAGTCGGTTACATACAACAGGCCACCAGATTACTAGTTGAAAGTGGAGTTATTTCTTTAATCAGAACTTCGGCATTATACGAAACAGAACCTTGGGGCAATAAAGACCAAAACTGGTTTTTAAATGCAATAATTGAAGTGAAAACAAAATTGGAACCTCAAGAACTTCTGAATCACTGCCTTGCCATAGAAAAAAAGCTAGGAAGAGACAGAACAAATCAAGAACACTGGGGGGCCAGAGTTATTGACATAGATATCCTATTATATGGAAGTCAAATTATTGAAACTAATGACCTAATAATTCCACATGAGCATTTACATGAAAGAGCTTTTGCATTAGTTCCTTTACTTGAACTGATTCCTGACTATATTCATCCAAAACTAAAGATATCGCTTATGGATTTATACGAAAGACTGGAAGAACCGGAAGATGTATATCTATATGGAACGAGGCATATCTTTGAAGAAGAATAAAGTAGCAATAATTGGTGGCGGTCCTGCCGGCGCAATGGCGGCTATACACCTCGCAAAAACCAAAGATTTTGATATAACAATTTTTGATAATAAATCTCTACTATCAACATTACTTCCAACCGGTGGTGGACGGTGTAACCTCACATATTACGAATACGACAATATAGAATTTGTAAAAAACTACCCCAGAGGCAGTAAATTTTTATTATCTGCGCTGTCAAAATTTAATGCTACTGATACAATGGGTTTCTTTAATGAGCTTGGAATAGATGTGTTTGTTCAAGATGACAATAGAATTTTTCCTTGCAGCGAAAGTTCTAAAGAAGTAGCTAAAACATTACAGATGCATTTAAAAGAGAACAATGTAAAACACTGCAAAGAACAAGTGATAGAAATACAACACAAAAAAGATAACTACAATGTAATTTCGGCAGCCTCAAGCAACAAGTTTGATATAGTTATAATTTCTACAGGAGGCAAAGGCAATGGACACCAAATTGCCAAAAAGCTTAATCATTCAATAACCCCTTTGACTCCATCATTAACAGGCCTAAAAATACTAGAAAAAGAATTCCATCAACTATCGGGAATAAGCCTTGAAAAAATAGAAATAGAAGCCATCTTTAAAAAGAAAAAAGTAGCAGAAGCATATGGGGACATATTATTTACCCATAATTCCATATCTGGTCCTGGTATTTTCAAAATCTCAGCTCTCTGCGCTTATCTTAATTACAGTTTGATAGAACCCCTTACCATAAAAATCAAGTTAACAAATTTAGAAAAAAATGAAATAATTAGCTTTATACAAGAAAACATAAAAAAAACTCCCAAAAAGAACTTAAAAAATGTGTTTTCACAACTCATACCCAAAAGACTATGTGAAACAATTTTAAACAACAAAAAAATACCTTTAGAAAAAGAAATTACTCACATCAACAAAAACGAGATTGAAACAATAACTAAAGCGCTAACAGAATTAGAACTGACTGTTTTTGACAAATGCAGAGGTGAAGAAATCGTAACGGCAGGTGGAGTAAACTTGAATGAATTGAATCCACAAACTATGGAATCAAAAATATGTCCTAATTTGTATTTTTGTGGAGAAATTATTGATATTGATGGATTCACAGGTGGATTCAACTTGCAAAACTGCTGGACAACTGCATTTATTTGCGCAGAAGGCATAAAAAAGAACGCCATTTCTGGCGCTCTTTCAAACAATAAATAATTAATTTATTCTATCTATCCTTTAATTTTGAAAGCAGTCGTAGCAACTCAATATATAACCATACAATGGTGACTAACAAGCCAAATGCGCCATACCACTCATAAGATTTAGGAAGCAATCTTTCAGAGCCTCTTTCAATAAAGTCAAAATCCAAAATCAAATTTAGCGCAGCAACACCAACAACAAGCAAGCTAAACGCAATGCCTATGGGATTAGAGCTATACAATGCAGGTATTGTTATATGAAAGAAAAATAACACAAGCTGAATCAAATATAATATAGCAATTGCACCAGTTGCAATTAACAAGGTACTTCTAAATTTTTCCGTTGCCCTGATTAAGCCGGCTTTATATAAAACAGCCATGGAAATTATTGCCATAAACGTGAGAGCAACAGCCTGAACAACTATTCCGGGAAACTGCTTCTCAAACATACAAGATAAGCCGCCTAGCAATGCGCCTTCTGCAAACGCATAAACCGGCGAAAGAATTGGCGCCAAATGTTGCTTAAAAATTATTACAAATCCAGTGATAAGCCCTATTATCAAACCAGATATCATAAGCATATTTACTTTATCAAGATATCCTAGCGAAAATTGCTGCCAAACTGCACCACCTGAAATAACCATTATGAAGCATAAGATAAGTACTTTATTCAAAGTCCCTTGAACTGTCATTGGAACGCCATCTAGAACTTGAACGTCCTGAATCAATTTTTCTGAAAACACAGGATTTCTATTTGTCATAATTACCTCCTTTAGGCAAATATTATAACATATATTTTTAATAAGTTTAAACAAAAAAGTTAGTTGTAAATAAGTTACAACTGTGTGATAATCAGTGTAAACGAGTAAAGATTTTAAGAGAAAAGGAGACAAAATGCCAACTTATATCGAAGATGTAAAAGCTAGACAGATTCTAGATTCTAGAGGAAATCCAACTGTAGAAGTTGATGTAAAATTGTCATGCGGAGTAGTCGGAAGAGCAGCTGTTCCATCAGGTGCTTCTACAGGAATATATGAAGCAATTGAACTAAGAGACGGCGACAAATCTATGTATTGCGGAAAAAGCGTACTTCAAGCTGTAGACAATGTTAATTCTATCATTGCACCAGAATTAATCGGCGAAGATGCGTCTAATCAATACGAAATTGATAGCTTAATGTTAAATCTTGATGGTACAGAAAACAAAAGCAAATTAGGTGCAAATGCTATTTTAGGTGTATCTTTAGCAGTAGCAAAAGCATGCTCTTTAGCATATGAACAACCATTATACAGATACCTTGGCGGAATTAATGCAACTACATTGCCTGTTCCTATGATGAATATCATTAATGGCGGTGCACATGCTGACAACAATATTGACTTCCAAGAATTTATGATTGCGCCTGTTGGTGCAAACTGCTTCCAAGAAGCAATAAGAATGGGTGCAGAAGTATTCCATGCACTAAAAAAAGTTCTTCATGACAAAGGATTAGCAACATCTGTTGGTGACGAAGGTGGATTTGCTCCAAACCTAGGCTCTAACGAAGAAGGTATTCAAGTTATTCTTGAAGCTATTAAAAATGCTGGCTATACAACAGAACAAATTAAAATTTGTTTAGACGTTGCTTCTTCTGAATTCTACAAAGATGGAAAATATACTCTTGAAGGAGAAGGTGGAAAATCATTTACAAGTGCTGAAATGGCTGATTTCTTAGCTGATTGGGCAGAAAGATATCCTATTATTTCAATCGAAGACGGTATGGCTGAAGAAGATTGGGATGGATGGAAAATCCTTACTGAAAAAGTTGGTGACAAATGTCAATTAGTTGGCGATGATTTATTTGTAACAAATACAAAAAGACTTCAAGAAGGTATTTGCAAAGATATAGCAAATTCTATCCTTATAAAAGTAAACCAAATTGGTACATTAAGTGAAACACTTGCTGCTATCAATATGGCTCACGATGCTGGATATTCAGCAATATCTTCACACAGATCTGGTGAAACTGAAGACACATTTATTGCTGACCTAGCAGTTGCAACAAACTGTGGACAAATAAAAACAGGTTCAGCTTCTCGTTCTGACAGAATTGCTAAATACAATCAATTAATCAGAATTGAACAAGAACTTGGTGCTAACGCAAAATACCCTGGTTTAGGCGCATTCAAAGGTCAAGCTCAAAAAGCTAGCTGTTGCTGCTGTAACTAGATAAATATTTTATCGATATAGAAACAGCCTCAACCGAGGCTGTTTTTTATTTAGTAAACTATAGTATAATTAAAAAAAATTTGAGTGAGGGATTTTATGTTTGACGTTGGAATAATTGGAGCAGGACCGGCTGGATACACAGCAGCAATCAGAGCAGCACAATATGGACTTTCAGTGGTTATATTCGAAAAACAAGATTTTGGAGGTACCTGCTTAAATAGAGGATGTATACCAACAAAAGCTCTTCTACACTCTGCTGAAGTATTATCAACATTGAAACAAGCAGGTAAATTTGGGATTAACGCAGAAAATATATCTTTTGATTATAAAAAAGTATTTGAACGCAAAAATGAAGTAGTTGGAAAAATACGAAAATCTTTAACTCAACTAGTAAAAAGCTATGGAATAGAAATAATAAATGCTAATGCAGTTATAAGAGATAATTCTAAAATCGAAGCAAATGATTCAATTTATGAATGCAAAAATATAATTATAGCAAGTGGTTCAAAACCTACCAAACTAACTTTTGAAGGAAATTATGATGATAGTTTTTTATTAAATTCAGATGAAATTTTAGAACTAGATAATTTGCCTAAAGAAATTTTGGTTGTAGGTTCAGGAGCCATTGGTATTGAATGGACGAGAATTCTCTCTGAATTTGGAGTGCAAGTAACATTAATTGAGCTTGCCAATCAGCTAATTCCTCTAGCTGATATGGATGTCTCAAGCAGGGTAGAAAGAATATTAAAGAGAAAAAGAGTCAAATTTTATACAAACACAACAATAACTAAGATTGAAGAGAAAATCGTGACTCTTTCAAATGGAATAGTTCTATCACCAGAAAAAATATTAATTGCAACTGGTAGGGCAGCATTATTAGGTGAAACAACAACTCATACAAAAATAGAAACTGAAAAATTTATAAAAACAACAAACAATTTCCAAACAAATATTGAAAACATATATGCAATAGGAGATGTAAATGGGAAATCAATGCTCGCACACAGTGCCATGCATCAAGCAATAGAAGTGATTGAATGTATAAAAAATTCAAATAAGTGCCATTTTGACTCAACAAAAGTTCCTTCTGTTATATATGGACACCCCGAAATAGCTTGGGTTGGAAAAACTGAACAACAACTAATAAAGGAAAATGTAGAGTATAAAAAATCACTTTTCCCTATAGCAGCTTTAGGTAAAGCATATGCTGATGATAATATCGAAGGGTTTATAAAGATTCTGGCAACTGAGGATCAAATTTTGGGAGTTCATATAATTTCACCTGAGGCATCTGCTTTGGTTCAACAAATACTAATTGCAATTGAATCAAATACTTCATTAGAAGACTTATCAAAAATAATTTTTGCACACCCAACATATTCAGAAGGCATTTTAGAAGCAATTTTAGGATTAAATAATCTTGCAATACATATTCCACAAACAAAATAAGCTCTTTAAGAGTTATTAAAAACTTAAACATTTTTAATTTTTAAACTATAATAATTTATATAACATAGACATATAAGGACCAAACAATTGAGCATAGATGAATTACTTTTAAAGTCAGCGACTGAGCAAAGAAAAGCTCTATTAAATAAAGATGTAAAAGCCACGGAACTCGTTGAAGCAGCTTATGCAAGAATCGAAAAATACGATACAGAGATTGGTGCATTCAACTCATTAACAAAAGAGTCTGCTATAAACACAGCGAAGAGTGTTGATTCAAAAATTCAAGCTGGAGAAGAAATACCTGCCTTAGCTGGAATTCCACTTGCGCTAAAAGACAATATAAACTTTAAGGACTACCCAACAACAGCTTCAAGCAAAATATTAGAAAATTTCGTTTCGCCTTATGATGCAACTGTTACTAAAAAATTAAAAGAAAATTTAATTCCCATAATTGGAAAAACAAACTTAGACGAATTTGCAATGGGGTCAAGCAACGAAAATTCAGCATTTAAACCGGTTAAAAACCCTTGGGATATAACAAAGGTTCCAGGAGGAAGCTCTGGTGGTTCAGCAGCAGCTGTTGCCTCAGGAGAAACAACTATTGCTCTTGGATCAGATACTGGAGGAAGTATCAGATTACCTGCAAGTTACTGTGGATTAGTGGGCTTGAAGCCAACATATGGAAGAGTTTCACGATATGGACTAATTGCCTTTGCTTCTTCACTTGACCAAATAGGTCCTTTTGCACACACTGTAGAAGACGCTGGTCTACTTCTCAATGCAATATCAGGGTATGACGAAAAAGATTCAACTTCACTAAAAATAGAAGTTCCTGATTTTACTGCAAATATTAAAAATAAAATTTCAGGAATGAAAATTGGAGTAATAAAGGAGCTTCTTGGAGATGGCCTAAGCCCTTCTGTAGCAAAAGCAATGCAAGAAGCAATAAGCAAATATAAAGAACTAGGGGCTGAAATAATTGAAGTTTCACTGCCTCTTATCAAATACTCTATTGGTGTATACTATATAATCGCAACAGCTGAAGCCAGTTCAAACCTTGCAAGATTTGATGGAGTAAAATACGGACATAGAACACAGAATCCTGAAAATTTGTTAGAGATGTATACAAAAACAAGAGCTGAAGGATTCGGACAAGAAGTAAAAAGAAGAATAATGCTTGGAACTTATGCTTTAAGTTCAGGATACTATGATGCGTATTATAAAAAAGCACAACAGCTAAGAAGATTGATTAAAAATGACTTCGATAAAGCTTTTGAAAAAGTAGATATTTTGATTTCACCAACTTGTCCATACACAGCATTTGAACTTGGCTCAAAGGTCTCTGATCCATTAGCAATGTATCTTACAGATATAGCAACAATTACTGCTAACCTAGCAGGACTACCTGCGATGAGCTTACCTTGCGGCCTAGATGATGTTAATATGCCTATTGGATTACAACTATTAGCTCCATCATTAGAAGAGTCTAAACTATTGAATGTAGCTTATCATTTAGAACAATCAATAGAATTTAATAAAAATAAACCAAACTTAAACTTTGCATGAAGAAAAAAATACTGTTAGTAATTTCAATATTATTATTATCAGTCTCACTAAGTACCCAAGTAAAATGTGAGGAATATTCCACTGCAGCTACTAGTTTTTATAACAAAGGAATCTATTACTACCAAAGTAAATCATACAAACTGGCAATAGATTCCTTTAAAAAAGCCATTGAACTCGAACCAGAGTTTATCGACGCATACTATAACCTAGGCGCCATCTATGAATTCACTGGAGACAATGAACTGGCCATACAAACATATGCCAAACTATTACGAATAAACCCTGAAGACTTCGATGCAACTTTTGAGATAGCAAAAGCATATTTCAAACAATCAAGCTTCAATATTTCATTAAAGTATTTGAATGACATACCAAGCATATATTCTAAATACCAGGAAGTTCAGGAATATAAAACAAAAGTCAATAAAGCAATAGCAGCAAAAAATCGCCCAAAGATTCAACCGCCCAAGATAGAGCAAATAGAAAATAAAAACCATAGTATAAGTAGTAAAGAAATAATTGGACATTTTGCATCACCCACAGGGATGGCTACTGATTCTTTAGGAAACTTATACATTGCTAATTATTCAAATAATAGTATCTCAAAAGTATCAAAAGATAATAAATGCTCAACTTTTTTAAAAAGCACACTCATAAAGGGGCCCATTGGTTTAGTTATAGATAAATATAATAACTTATACATCGCAAATTATGAGGGCAACTCTGTATTAAAAGTATCACCGTCAGCACAAATTTCAACATTAATACCCAAAATTAATAAACCGTATTGCCTACATATTGTGTCAAACAAACTCTATATTTCAGAGCAATTTAGCAATACTGTACAAAAGCATACACTTTATTAAGCATTGTAACATTATAGAATAAGTATGTAATTAGTATATACTTTTTGTTTTTATTAATATGTGTTCAAATTGTGAGGTATAATATGCTTAGTTTAACAAGCGTTAATACTAGTAAAGTAACAGCAGGTCAAACCGGAACGCTCGGCGGTGAAGCAGAGGTTCAGGCAGCAAGGTACAAAAAATTAAAAGCAGGACTTGGCTTTACTGATATCAAAAGCAGTATGTTTATGACAGGAGTCGACGCCAATGTAGTATTACAAAGAGTCGAAAATCAAATAGAAACCGGAAATCAATCCACCGGTAATGGTACTGACGGTGACTTGCTATCCTGGGACAGTTATTTAACCAGTAATGAAAATGATGCAAATTATTTATATCAAAGCTCTGATGGCTCGCTATTTTCGGACGTAAATTTTTTAGCAGATAGTTACAAAATTGAAGATAGAAAAACATTTGCTGAATCAATGGGAATAGATGCCTATGACACATTTAACATATATCAAAACAAAGTAACTGCATATGAATTTACCTTTGATGGCCTAGGCGATGGAAATCAGGCAAAGATAGAACAAAATGTTAATGAAGTTCCGTGGGGATCACTAACTAGCAGTTATAGAGAGGTAGATACCTCCTATTGGAACGCAAAATCTGAAGCAGCTGGAACACTGACATCAAGCACTACAGAAGGAGCAAAATCACTAGATTCTCTTGCGGTGATGGAGGCAACAAAAAGCTCTTGGTTAACGAATGATATGAAAAAAACATTGTCACTATACAAAGAAGGTTCGGCAGATTACTATACTCAACTATACAAGTTTGCAATTAAAGTATTTGATCAGGCAGGAACATACAGCGGAATATATAAATAACAAACAAAAAAAGGTATCGCAAGATACCTTTTATTTATACATATTTAAAACACCATTAATCATAGACAATATTTGTGATGTAATTTTTTCTATATAGTCTGCCGTCGTAAGACCATTTATTACAATGTCAGCATTTTGCATTGTTGGTCTGATATAAACTTGTGCCGTTGCATTAACATCAGAGAATTGCATATCTGCAGCAGTTCCGACTTTACCTCGTTTTTCTGCACGTGAGTACCAACGTTCTTTTATAATATGAAACGGAGTAAATACATAAACTTTTATGTCATGTACATCTATAACATTTTTATTTAGGACATATAAGCCCTCATTTAAAACGATCCTAGAAGGTTTTTTGTGAACTATTCCAGGAATACTCTCACAACTGACAAAATCATATTCAGGAGCATAAACCCCACAGCAGTGCTTTAAGCTGGTCAATTGAGACTTCATTAATTCAAGGTTTATTGCATTAGGGGTATCAAAGCTAAAACCCGTCTTGAAAAGATTTTCATAAGAGCCAGCATCTCTTAGCTCTACTGATTTATCAAAATAATAGTCGTCACAACAAATTGTTGTGAATAATTCTTCTTGATGTTCTTTTATAAAGGCTTTGGCTGCATTTTGGACAAATGTTGTTTTTCCCGAAGCTGATTCACCAGTAATACCAATCAAGTATGTACATTGAGGTGCACTGACAATAGTTTTAACCAATCTTAAAAGGAATTGATCATTGAGATTTAGAAATAAAGGTTGTTTTTGAGCTTTATCTTCTTCAATTATCGCTTTTAAACCTTCAACAATTTTAAATATTATTTGAACCCTGTTTTTGTCAATTCCTCTATCTACAGGAATACTATCCAGTGATACATCACTAGCGTCTAATAAATTCATACATACCTTCTTTTATTAATATTTACGCCACCTTAAATAATTATACTTTGGTAAAAACCAAAATTGATTAAATTTGTTATTTTCTTTAAAAAAAATTAAATAAAATCAATGAATATTAACATTCCAAAATATATTTATAAATATCGTAATAGGTTTCAAACCTTTTATATTGAATATTATGGCGATTACAAAGATCAACCAAGTAATCTCTAGCAAAAACAACGTCAGCAACCTTTGCAGCATCAATATCTGGCATACCATCACCAGCAAAAAGCACAAAATACCCTTTAGATTTAAGCTTCAAAACAAAGTCTTTTTTTGATACGCCAAGATCTTCATCATAAAATTCAAATGTTTTATTGGGTGGATATAACTCTAACCCTCTTTCTTGAGAGTAATCACTTGGATTTGTTAGCAAGTTGACATTTTGGGCACCTATTCGTTCTAAGATTCTTAGAATATAATAATCTGCACCAGCGCTTACTATATGAAAATCAATTGACTTCTCTCTGCATAAATTTAGCGTGGGTAAAAAGTATTCTTCTATTTCTATCTTATCAATAAAATTATCAAACTCATTTTTTGGTAAGTGAATTTTGTTAAAAATTTGATTTAAAGCATTTACATGCGATATCTGTCCTTTTTTGTACTGAAGCCAAGGAAGCATATCATTATCTGTTAAAATAGATTCTGTAGCATAAGTAAAAAAATCTTTTTTTGAAATTGTTCCATCAAAATCTGACACAATAACAAATTTTTGAATACTATTTTTCATAGGTATTTATATACTCTTCCAATTCTGTACACTTATCATTTAGGTCATCAATTATTGCTTGTATATTTTTAACATTATTTGTCAAATCAGCAAGCTTGCAGATGTTTAAAAATGGCAAACAAGTGTAATCAACAAGAAACTTATCCTTAAATGCAATTACTTCTTTATAAAACCTAGAATCAATATATTGAACATAATCATGCATTCCAGCCAATAGCTCTAACAATGTTTCCTTAGCTCTTAATAATTTATTAGTTTTTATTAATTCTTTTATTTGAAGAATATACTGCAACATATTTTTATAATATGGTAAAAGCATTTTTTTCTTTGCAAGCAACGTTTTTGAAAAATGCTCTATTGTGGCTCTATACCCAACATCCATAAGCTCAAACCTTTTTTCTGTAGGCAGTGAAAAATCTATTAACAAAACATCTTTTGCATCAACAACAATATAGTCAAATTTATCTTTATTTCCAAATAAATTCATTACGTTTTCTGTACAAAAATTAGAAAATGTACTAAAAACCGAATTAAAATAATCTAATGGATTTTTTATTGCTGCATTGTCTCTACACCCTTCAAGCCTAAATTCGAGAACTCTTGAATTTCTAAGGCAAAGCCCATCATCAACTTTCCATAATGGCCAACTTTTTATAAGATCTCCATCTACTAAAAATTTATCATCAAACTCCACTGGTTTCATTAATCCCGGAAGGCAAGCGGATATTCTAATAGCCATAGCAATCTCAACATCTGGAGTGCTAGATTTTGAAAAAACCACAGGTTTATTATTATTTAAATTACAAGTTAGTATATATAAATCGGTACTTAAATCCGAAAACTTGACCGGAGCATTTTCATCTTTTTTATAATTATCACCATAAAACTTTGTTTCAATTAGTTCTCTAAGCCAGTTTAAGAATAATTCGCCTTTGCTAAAAGCAAAATCAGGTCCAAAGCCTAAACTAATATCCTTAAACATATTCATATTAAAATCTAATACTATCTTAGCCAATTTATCCGAAGAATAGCCCAGCGCATAAAGAGTAGCAAAAATTGCACCTACTGACGATCCAGCGATTGCATCCAATTCAACACCAAGTTCTCTTAAAGCCTTAATAACGCCAACATAACTAAAGCCTCTAACGGCTCCACCACCAAAAATACAAGTATATTTTAAAGAATTTGACATTTCTCTCCCTTAAAAAAGGGCTCTCGTATTAGAGAGCCCTAATTACTATTTAGTTTATTAAACCTGGGCTGCTTCCTCTTCAGAAACACCTTTTATGGTTAGATTGACTCGGCCTTTATCATCAATTTTTATTACTTTGACGACAACTTCTTGTCCAACTGATAAATGACCTTCAATAGTTTCAATTCGCTCTTTGCAAACTTGAGAAATATGAACCATTCCATCTTTACCAGGCGCTAATTCAACAAAAGCACCAATAGGAATAATTCTTACAACTTTACCTCTTGAAATAAGTCCTTCAGTTGGTTTAAAAGTCATATCTTTAATCATCTTAATTGCGATATCTGCACCTTCAGAATCATTAGAAGTTATAGTAACAACACCAGAATCTTGAATGTCTATTTCAGCACCTGAGCAATCAATAATATTCCTGATATTTTTACCACCAGGTCCTATGACAGCTCCGATATCTTCAGTTGGAATTGTAATAGAATAAATACGTGGAGCATATTTTGACATTTCTTCTTTTGGAGCGCTTATTGCCTCTCTCATTTTTGCAAGAATATGTAGACGTCCTTCTTTTGCTTGAGCCAAGGCTTTTCTTAATGTTTCATTAGAAATACCTTTTACTTTCATATCCATTTGAAGAGCTGTTATTGCTTCATCATTACCAGTAACTTTGAAGTCCATGTCGCCAAGAAAATCTTCAATTCCTTGAATATCTGTTAAAACAACATCGGAATCACCTTCTTTGATAAGCCCCATTGCAACACCACCTATCATACATTTAACAGGAACACCGGCATCCATAAGAGCCATTGAGCTTCCACACGTAGAAGCCATTGATGTTGAACCATTGATTCTAAAATGTCCGAAGTGACTCTTATTGTATAAGGGAAATCCGTTTCATTCGGAAGAGCCGGAATATTAGCTCTTTCTGCTAAATTACCATGCCCAACTTCTCTTCTTCCCGGTCCTCTCATTGGCTTTACTTCGCCAACTGAAAAACCCGGGAAAATATATTTATGCATATATTTTTTTACTGTTTGAGGATCAACACCATCTAATTCTTGAGCCATTCCTGGACCAGCCAAAGTTGCCACTGACAATGCTTGGGTTTGCCCTCTAGTAAAAACAGCTGAACCATGTGCTCTAGGAATAACACCAGTTTCGCACCAAATAGGTCTAACTTCTTCAGCTTTTCTTCCGTCGGCTCTCACACCTTCATTAACAATCATAGCTCTCATCACTTTTTTCTCTAGTGATTTAAATTCTTCTGAAACGAAGTCAATTCCTGTTTCAACCATCATTTGTTTAATAGGATGCTCATCGTCTAAAGAAGAAAAATGCTCTTTTATTTTGGATTTAGCCTCATCTAACTTTTGTTTTCTATATTCTCTATCAAAGTTGTGATATGCATCATAAACAGCATCATATGCCATATCTTTAATAATTGTAGCAATTTCAGATGTATCATAAGGATTAACAAAATCAGGTTTTTCAATACTACATTCTGAAGCATATTCAAGTTGAGCCTGAACCTGTTTTTTAATTTCAATCTGGGCAAATTCAACTGCTTCCATGATTTCATCTTCAGTAACAAAATTGCAGCCTGCTTCAACCATTATTACAGAATCAGCTGTACCAGCAACTACTATATCAAGAGCTGATTGTTCAGCTTCTTTATATGTTGGGTTTGCAATCAATCTTCCATCAACTTTACCAACTCTCACTGCACCAACAGGTCCCTCAAATGGAGCTTCTGTAAGCATTAAAGCTGTGGATGCACCAAGAATAGCCAAAGTATCAGGTTGGTTTTCCTGATCAAAACTGACTAACTGAGCAACTATCTGTACATCATTTCTATATCCTTTTGGAAATAAAGGTCTAATTGGCCTGTCAATTAATCGAGAGGCAAGAATAGCTTTTTCGGAAGCTCTTCCTTCTGATCTATTATAACCACCTGGTATTCTACCAATCGAAGACATTCTTTCTTCATAATCAATTAATAAGGGGAAAAAGTCTATCCCAACTCTGGGCTGCTGACTAACTACTGCATGAACAAGCAGCATTGTTTCTCCACAGGTAACAGTTACTGATGCATTTGCTGATTTTGCATACTTACCTGTTTCAATTGTTACAAGCTTATCCCCAATCGTAAGCTCTTTTTTTTTGACATCAATCATTTGATTCTCTTTCTGTTTTTTTTCACTTCTATATTTACAGGTCTTAGTATACGCTAAAAAACAAATTTAGGAAAGCCTGAAACATTATAAAGTTGCTCTATCTCGGCGATTGTTATAAAATCTAAATACAATGCAAGGGCAAGTTTTCAAAATCCATTCTGACTTTTTCTATGTCAAAACTGACAAAGGTATTTTCGAATGCAAACTTCGAGAAATCTTAAAAAAGCAAAAGCAGTCAATATTAGTTGGTGATTTTGTAAAATTAGAACAAATAAATGAAGCTTCAATGCAAGCATTTATAGATTCGACACTAAAAAGAAAAAACTATATTCCCAGACCTAAAGCAGCAAATATTTCACAAGCAATAATTGTAACGGCTATAAAAGAGCCAGATATTGATTTTGAGCAGCTAAATAGATATCTTGCAAATTGTGAATACTACAGAATTACACCCATCTTATGTTTTAACAAGTGTGATCTGGACGAGTCAAAGGATATTCAGAAAAATATAAAAAAAATATATAAAAACCTGAACTATAAGATATTTTTTACCAGCGCACTTAACCACATTGGAATTAAAGATCTTCGTAATGTTCTAACAAAAAACACATCAATATTTTGTGGTGCATCTGGAGCCGGAAAATCATCACTAGTTAATACATTACTTGGCTCAACCGAAATCAAAACGAAAAAAGTAAGCTTTAAAACAAAAAAAGGCGTACATACAACAAGGCATTGTGAAATCATAGAACTAACAACAGGAACAGATGTTGTTGATACTCCAGGTTTCTCCAATCTAAAATTTGATTTTATGCTTCCCCAGAATATTCAGGAAATGTTCCCAGAGATACTTGAATTATCTGCAGGATGTAAGTTTAGCAATTGCCTACACATAAATGAAATAGGATGTAATGTATTAAAGAATATTGAAAAAATACACAAAACCAGATATGACAGTTACATAAAATTCATTGAAGAAGCACGAGACTACAAGCAAAAAGTCACTTACAATGGTATAAAAACAGAAACAAAAACAAAAACAAATCAAAATAAAACAATGACAAAGATATCATCAAAAAAAAGAAACATATCACGAAAAACAAACAATCAAAATGTCGACAAAAGCATAAACGAGGCACTATAAATGAATAAGTTAACACAAGCAGAACTTAATAAGTATAAAAATATTATTGAAACACATCTAGATAAATATATTCCAACAGACTATCCAAATAGCATTTTTGAATCCATGAGATATTCTGTTCTAGCTGGCGGAAAAAGATTAAGACCAATTATGACACTTGAAACAGCTAGGCTTATTTCGGGAAAATATGAAGAAGCAATTCCTACAGCCTGTGCGGTAGAAATGCTACATACACAAAGCCTAATCCATGATGATCTTCCTTGTATGGACAATGATGATTACAGAAGAGGCAAGTTAACTAATCACAAAGTATATGGTGAAGCCATTGCTACTCTTGCTGGAGATGCACTTCTAAGTTATGCGCCAAAAATAATAACAACCTATACACCAAAAGAAATATCTACTGAAAACATTCTTAAAGTTTTAAATGAATTTTTTACAGCTGCTGGAGTTTACGGAATAATTGGTGGCCAAGTTGTAGATATAGAATCTGAAAAAAAGAAAATTGACGACAAAACATTGGATTATATACACGAATACAAAACAGCAAAACTATTCACTTTTGCAATGAAAGCTGGTGCAATTATAGCAAATGCAGACGAAAAGCAACTTGCAGATATTACAAAGTTCTCTCAATTGTTTGGACATGCTTTTCAGATATATGACGACATTTTAGATGAAATAGCAACAATCGATGAACTAGGAAAGACTCCCGGAAAAGACTTAGCTGTAGCAAAAGCAACATATACATCTATGTATGGGCTAAAAAAAGCGAAAGAAGACACTATATATCTTTGCCAACAAGCTTGTGATATACTCAAGAAGAATAATTTTAACTCTCCAATTTTGGAAGGAATAATCTCAGACATAGTTGAAAGGATATATTAATGTTTGAACATCCAAGTGTGCAAATACTTTTTACAGGAGTAGAATCAGCAATGATTGCACAAATTTTAAAATTTGCAGGATACTTGCTGGTAAAAAGAAAAGTCAATTTCCAATTGTTAGTAACAACTGGCGGAATGCCAAGTTCTCATAGTGCTGGAATAGTTGGGTTGTCGACAATGGTTGGATTTATGAAAGGTTTTAGCTCAGTAGAATTTGCAGTTGCAACAGGCTACGCTCTCGTTGTTATGTATGATGCAGCCGGATTAAGAAGAGCTGCAGGGAAAATGGCTACATCATTAAATAAAATAATGGATGACTTTTATGCTCATAAGCCATCGGATCCTCGAGAAAGACTAAAAGAACTACTAGGCCACACTCCGGTAGAAGTATTCTTTGGTGCTCTATTAGGAATAGCCATAGCATACGCAAACTACTTTTATATTTTCAACTAAACTGACAAATAACAACAATTAGGTTTTTTTACATATGGATAATTTTAAAATTTTAAATAATTTAGAAGATCCAATTCTAGTAATAGATCAAAAGAGTCAAATATTGTTTTCAAATATTGCTTTCAAAAGACAGTTTGGAAGCATTTCTAATATTGCAAAAATCAAAAACAAATTTAACTTTGTAGATATTTGTGTACTAAACCCTGAGGAACTTTCAACAACTACCCCAATTAACTTATTATTAACGTCAAGCGAAAACTTCTATGCTCACACTTCTTTTCAAAAAACAAAAGAAGAATACCTATATTTCAACATATCTGCAGTTATAAAAAACTCATTTAAAATAATTGCATTTAAAGATGTTACAGCCGAATCACGCTATCAAAAAATGCTGGCTGAATTAGAGCTTACAAACAAAAAAATAACTTCTTTAGAAAAAGAAAATAAAAAGTTTGAGCAATTAAAAGAGAAAGCCCAAGACCAAGCAATCAAAATGTCTCTACTAAACAGAGTCTCAACAATAATGAGAAACTCAAAAGACATAAATTCAATAATAAAATTAACAATAGAAGAGGTTCACCAACTGGTAGGAGCCTATAAAACATACTATGCTATTAAAACAGGTAGTTTCTTTAAGATCCAAAGTATAACTCCAAATAATCACAAAAATCACATAGCTACAAATATATACTTTGAAGAAGAGACTCTTACCCAAATAAAAAACAAAGAGATTTGCTTAGCTACATGCATAAAAGAACATAAAGATGCTCCGTGTACGTTGAGCAAGAATACTAAGAGAATAATAATTCCAATTTTTCACAAAGCAAAGCTTCTTGGACTAATTGTAACACTTACCACGCAAAAAGGCATATTAAAGGATAATATAGATATTCTTGAATCAATCTCAACGCAGCTATCAAGTGCGATTATACAAACATCTTTATTTGAACAAATAAATAAGAAAAACGCAAAATTACAAAAAACCATAACCGAGTTAAATGAAACACAACTCCACTTAATTAACTCTGAAAAAATGGCATCCGTAGGACAATTAGTTGCAGGAGTAGCACATGAAATAAATACACCACTAGCATCAATAAATTCAAATAACGAAATATCTAAAAAATTAATAAATAAAACTGAAATTCTAACCGAAAAACAAATGCATACTTTAAAGAGTTTAAATGCCATTGATAATGAAGCAATAAAAAGAATAAACAATATAGTAAAATCATTGAAAAAATTTGTAAGACTTGACGAAGCTGAACTGCAAGAAACTGACATAAACAATGAAATTGATTTAACATTACAATTAATCACGCACGAAATAAAAAATAAGATCACATTAATAAAAAACTATGGAAAGCTACCGCCGATAAATTGTTATGTTAATTTATTGAACCAAGTTTTTATGAACATATTAATAAATGCCTGCCAAAGCATAGGGGAAAAAGGCACATCTGGAGTAATCACAATTACAACAAGTTATGAAGATGAACAACTAATTGTTTCAATAAAAGACTCGGGAGTAGGAATGAGCAAAAAAGTTCAATCACAAATCTTCCACACTGGATTTACCACAAAAAAACCAGGGATTGGAACCGGTCTTGGGTTAGCAATTTCAAATAAAATAATACAAAAGCATAAAGGAACCATAAATTTTAGCTCTGTTCCTCTAGAAGGTAGCGAGTTTATAATCAGAATACCTTCTCAAAAAAATGCTTAGTAGACATATTTATATTATAATTTCTTGTGAGAGGGAATAATATATGAGCATTAAAGCACAAAAAGGTACAAAAGACATTCTGCCTGGCGAAATAGCAAACTGGCACAAAATCGAAGATTCAGCAAATAAAATATTTACAAACGCAAATTTTAAAGAAATTAGAACTCCTATTTTTGAGGCAACCGAACTATTCGAAAGAGGAGTGGGTGATACTACAGATATTGTAAATAAAGAAATGTATACCTTTACTAAAAGTGACCGTTCTTTAACATTAAGACCCGAAAATACTGCTGGAGTCGTTAGAGCATATATGGAACACGGAATGCACAGAGAAAGTCCTCCGGTAAAACTTTGGTATAAAGGTCCAATGTTCAGATATGAAAGACCCCAAGCAGGTAGACAACGTCAATTTCACCAAATTGGTCTTGAAATGTTCGGCGTTCAAGATTCATCTGCCGATGCAGAATGTATCGCATTAGCAACCGAATTTTTAAATAGTTTAGGACTAAATGACTTAGTTGTTGAAATAAATTCTTTAGGCTGTAATGTTTGCAGAACAGAATATAAAGAACGTTTAAAAGCAAGTATGGCTCCTTACATAGATGAAATGTGTGCTGATTGCAAATCAAGATATGACAAAAACCCACTAAGAATTTTGGATTGCAAAGATCCACATTGTATAGAGTTAATGACCCAAAATAACCTTCAAACAGAAGTCTCAAAGATAAACCTTTGTGATGAATGTGCACCTCACTATGCAAACTTAAAACAACATTTAAATAAGTTAAATATAAAATATGTTGAAAATAATTTCTTAGTAAGAGGCCTTGATTATTATACAAAAACAGTTTTTGAAATTAAATCCAACAATCTTGGTTCTCAAAATGCCGTATGTGGTGGTGGTAGATATGACGGGCTAGTGGAGACACTGGGTGGCCCTCATACTCCAGCTGTAGGCTGGGCGATGGGAGTGGAAAGACTAAACACATTAATAGAAAAAGCCGAATACACAAAGCTAGACTTTTTCGTTGTATCTAATAATATATCAGAAGCACTAAACCTGACTCATAGACTAAGGGCAAATGGATATAGTGTCGATTTTGATTATTCGTCACGAAAATTCGCAAAACAATTAGAAAAAGCTTCAAAACTTGCAAAAAAAGCAATTATTTTGGGCGAAAATGAGATCCAAACAAATATCTTAACAATAAAGGATCTATCAACGTTTGAACAAACAAAAATTGATCAAACTGAATTACTAAAATAAAAGCGGGAAAACCCCGCTTTTATTGTTTAAAATTAACGGACTATATCACTTTCATAGAATCAGCATTTGTATTGTTTGACTCTATCATTGCAACCTCTGAAGCAATTAATTTAAATTGTTTAGGTGCTAAGCCTATTTCCTTTATTTGCTCCAAAAGTTGTTTTGTTTGTATATATTTCAGATAGTCTTCTTTAGTAAAGGGTAGTGGCTCTTTTTCAGAAAACGACGTTTTGATTTGATTAGTCCAATTAACCCCATTAAAATCAGGATCACTATCCCCCGACTTTAATTCTGTTTCTAATTTAAGAGTATCTTCGAGTTTATCATCCTTAAATCTATGGTAAGTGTATGAATTATACAAAGAATCAACCATAAAACAACTATCATGATCAGACGATGACGATTCAAACAAAAGGCCTTTAAAAGATTGCTGAAAATTTGTTTTCAACAACGTCTTTCTATTAATGTTCTGAGTAACAACATTAGTAACTTTCATAAGATTAACTCCTTTTTATTAATTTTGTAAATGATATTCTATGCTACTTTACCTGTAGTCATTAACTCTTCATATTGAGCTAATGCGCCATTTGGAACATTCCAACTAAAGTCACGTTTCATTGCATTTATTGACATTTGTTTGATTTTTTCAGGGTCAGTATAGAATGTATCTAATGCGTTTTTAACAGCCACTGCAAACGCGTCTATGTTGTCTTTTGGAGCTACCAAGCCAGACTTACCATTGTCATAAATTAACTGACCATCGTTATATCCATAGAATACATCTGTCAAGAATCCATCTTCACCATTTTTAATTGTATCTTTTAATCCACCAGTTGAAGTTGCGATAGGCAAGCTTCCTTTAGGCATACATTCCATTTGGGTCAAACCACAAGGCTCCCATTTGCTTGGAATCAAGAAGAAGTCAGAAGCCACACCCAGAGCATCTCTTAGGCCAGAGCTAAAGCCATCAAAAATAAAGATTCTTTTTGCTGCCTCTTCATCTATTTTTGCTATATCATCTTTGAATTTCTGTAATTTTTTGATTTCAGCTGGGTCGTCACCACTACCAAGAAGGGCAATGATTGGCTTCTCATCTCCAGGCTTCAAATTCTTAATTACTTTTGTCATACTATCAACAAGGTAATCATAACCTTTTTGCTCAACAAATCTTCCCACATTTGCAATAAATGGAACTTTTGCTGAATCAATATCCGCAGGTAATTCACAGTTTTCAGGCTTATACAATTTAGGAGGATTTTTATCAGTAGTCACTCCTTCTCCGTTTTGAGCTTTTTGCGCCATCACAGAAAGCTGCTTAATCATCTTGGATTTATTTTCTTGTTTAATAGCATAACCCTCTTCGTTTTCAAGACCAGAATATGGCTCAAAAGGAACTTCAGGGTTCAACAACAAGTTAATTCCTCCAGTAAGCTCTCCGGTTTTTTGATCCGGCGTTCCATTCACCATAGCAGCACTTGGTGCAGATATAGCCTTAGTATAACCATTGATAATTCCTAACAATGTACCATGATCTTTTCTTGTGTTATTTAATGTCTGGGTTCCACATGCAAGATCATTGGCTTTACATAATTCTTCTGCGTAGTTATTGGATACTGCAACAACTCTATCAGCCAATGCCAAATCCGAGTACGCTTCATTGTAATTACCAACACCTTTTGAAAGAGGGAATCCTTCTTTATTGTATCCCTTGATATTTGAATTAATTAGGTCTGTATTATTTTCAAATAATGTTCTAAATATTTTATCTGCATTTTGCCAATCATCCCCTTGGTATTGTGCATTATGTGTAATGTGAATAATTGGGGTGTTTTTAATATACTCATAAGTTTCATCAGACATGCCTTTTTGTTCATGAACGACAGGAGCATCATATCTCATTAAACTTGATACAGCACTTGCATGCCAATCATTTGCAATCATTACATTTGGAGCTTCAATTTCCTGTGCCTTGCCCTCTTTTGCATCTTTCATAAGTTGGTAAACAGCTTTTGACATAAATGCCATTCTTTCAGTTTCACCAACACCTTGATCATTTTTAACATAAGCTCCTGAGCATGCTGGATTGTTATCTTTTCCTGGAGTTATTCCAAACATTTTGTCATTTCTTAGGAAAATATATTTTGTTCCATTTAAAGAACCTGTTAAAACATCAACCTCTTGGGTTTTAAGTTTTTTCTTCCCATCGTCATATACCTTAACTGGCATTGTTGAAACTTTGGTCAATTCAATTTGTTTTTTCTCTGCACCTGTATATAAGAACTTACCATCACCTAAGTCTTTTAAATCTGCAGATTTCTTTCCTTTACCTATATAAAGAGGCGTGACAATTGTCATAGATTTTGATTCATCACCTTTATGGGTTTTATTGAACTCATCCGGAAGCTGAACAGCAACCTCTGCCAAACCACCAACCTTCATGAACGTTTGAGTTTCTGCAGTTACCATCCAAGATTTTGGATTTTCTATTGTTGGCCAGCTATATTCGCCATTAATTCTTTTTGTAGCCTCTGACTCTAGAAGCTCCTCAGTTGCTTCAGATAATTCAGGAACTATTTTAGTTTCAACTTTATTTGATTCTTTAACTTTATTATTTGCAAACATTTTGCCATTATCTCTTAACTTTTCGACCAAAATACTGCCAGTTCCAAGACCGATTAATCCTGCAGTAATTTTTTCAAGATTTGTATTATTTGCTTTCGCCCATTTTTCCATAGGTTTTGCTATATCTATATTATCTACTGCTGATGAAATTTTTGTACCAACTTCGCTCATTATGTCGTCTTTTGCTGCCTGAAGTGCTTTAGCAACAGATTTGTGATCAACAAAAATAGCAACTGGTGTAGCTACTAAAGCGGCAACTCCGCTATATTTGAGCACTGTATCCAAAAAAGAATTGTTTTTATTTGTTTCTGTTTGAGAGCTAGGAGTAAAAGTATCTTTTGAAATTGGTGCCGGTAACACAGCGGCTTCTTGTGTTGGTTGAGCTTGAACAGCTGGTGCAGCAGCTATTGCCGGTTGAGTTGTTGTAGCTTGTTTAATAGTAGTATTAGCTTGTGGTTGTGCAATCAATTTCTCTAGATCTAAACTCACGATATAACTCCTTATTTAACTTATGCAGAATACTTAACAATGATATAAAAAGCCTGAATATTTAATTTGCTAGCCTAACTGGACTAAATAAATAGACTCTCCTCAAAAGCAATATTACACAAGGATTTAAAGAAATAAAAGCATTTTAATATTCTGTTACAAAAGATTTTTAAGCAGGTTAACTGTCGGATTGGCTTTATTTAGTATATAAAAATGCACTCCGTCTACTCCAAAATTTGTTAATTTTTCAAGTTGATTAGAAGCAAAATCCATGCCAATTTCTCTTATAGCAGAATTGTCATCTTTGTACTTATGCAACTCCATCAACAAACATTCAGGAATAGTAACCTTGCACAATTCAGACATTTTAAAAATCTGATGATAATTTGTAATTGGTAATATTCCAGGAATTACAGGAATATTTATCCCCAACTCTCTAACTTTATCAACATATTTGAAGTAATATTCGTTATCAAAAAATAGTTGTGTATAAATTACATCTGCACCTTCATCAACTTTTTTCTTTAGATTTAATAAATCCACATCTAAACATTTAGACTCCACATGTCCTTCAGGATAACCAGCTACAGCAAGTGAAATATCTGTATTCTGTTTTATAAATTTAACTAGCTCATTTGCATATTTGAAATCAAGCACATTTAGTGAGTTATCATCAGAAAGATCCCCCCTAAGAGCCAAAACATTATTTATTCCTATTGCTTTCAACTCCAGTAGATAGTCATTTATGAATTCATTTGTAGCATTTACACAAGTTAAGTGAGGCATAACCTCAACGTCAAAGTTCTTTTTTACAATCTTTGTTAAATCCAAAGAATTATTTCTAGTTGAGCCACCAGCACCATATGTTATAGAAATCAGCTTCGGCTCGAAACACATCAATCCATTTAATTCCTTTATAATCTTTTCCAAGTTTTCTGTAGAAGAATCTTTAGGGGGAAATATTTCAAATGAAATGATAGGCTTTTTGAGGCTCACTTTTTCCTTATTGTATATGTCTTTCAGTCTCATTTAGCTTTCCTCATCCATTGATTGCAAAATAAACTTCTTTCAAGCGCTTTTTACTCACATGGGTATACAATTGAGTAGTCGAAACATCAGAGTGCCCCAAGAGTTCTTGAACTACACGCAAATCAGCACCATTTTCCAACATGTGAGTCGCAAATGAATGTCTAAATGTATGAGGAGAAACATGCTTGTTAATTTTTTTCCCCAAATTTTGAATAATCAAATAAACATCTTGCCTTGTTACTATTCGTGCATCTTCTGTTATAAATAGCCTTTTTGAAGTTAAATTATATTTTTTTACCGTAAATTCACGTTGTTTTAAATAGTCTTGAACAGCAGATTTAGCTTTCATTCCAATTGGAATAATTCTCTCCTTTGAACCTTTTCCAACACATCTAACATAGTTTTTTGATAAATCAATGTTTTGCAATTGAATATTGATTAATTCTGAAACCCTTAATCCAGCAGCATACAAA
>JAEYQN010000138.1 GCA_023409995.1 Cyanobacteria bacterium OH_CBB_238
GGTATTGGCTCTTGTTTCTACAGGAACAGTGATGGCAGATCCCGTGTCTGCTGCCAGTACCAATGTAACTTCAGATATGACCAGCGCTCAAATTCAATCAATAATCGATGGTTCCAGTGCAGGGGATACCATAAATTTCCTGGCCGGAGTGTACTCAAATATCTCATTGAGCATTACCCAAGGTTTAAATTTAATAGGCAACGGAGCTACCATTATTGGTAACAGCACCATTAATGCGGTCATTTCTGTTGCAAATGCAACCGGCGTGAACATAACTGGCCTTAATATTATTGGAAATGGAAGTAAATATGCTGTTAGCTTTACTAACGTAAGCAACAGTTCCGTCATGTCAAATAATATATCCAATACCAGCAGCTATGGAATTAGTGTTGCAGACAGCGGTAATC
This sequence comes from Cyanobacteria bacterium OH_CBB_238, assembly GCA_023409995.1. GTDB lineage: Bacteria > Cyanobacteriota > Vampirovibrionia > Gastranaerophilales > Gastranaerophilaceae > JAEYQN01. The sequence continues at coordinate 408 of JAEYQN010000138.1, forward strand.
TTACCAACCTTAACAACATAACCATTGGAAATAACAGGATAATAGGCACTACTGGTGGAATGAGCATCGTTGGATCTGGAATGAACATCAGCAATAACTACATAGATATGCACAATGTCACAAGTACCGGTATAATTGGAGGCAGTGTATTCAGCATTTTAATCCAGAATAACACCATATTAAACGGTGGAGATGGAGTTAACCTCTTTGGATTATATAAAAACCTCACAATCGACAGCAACACCATAATGCACATGAAAAATCACTATGGTGATGGTATTTCCCTGGTAGACCACGGAACTAACAAAGAAACAGACACCTACACAACAATTACCAATAACATCATAAACGACACCGTATACGGCCTATTCCTGGGAGGACATTTCACAGGAAACATTTCAGGTAACAGTATAAACGGCAGCAGTACAGCTGGAATGAACATAACTGGAAAAATGGGCGCAACCCAAGGTAGTTTAAACGCCAACATAACCAACAACAGTATAACCAACGGGGGAAATCTAGGTATATCCATGGAAAACCCTGATGTAGAATACCTTTATCTCGACTACAACAATATAAGCAGTGCTGGAGCTAACATAGCTTACAACCAGTACTATAAATTAAACGGAACTCTCAACATAGGCAGCCATAACAACCTCAGTAAAAACCCAACATACCATGTAAGCTCTACTATGAATAACTCTCAAATTCAATCCATAATTGATAATGCAGGTGTTGGAGATACAATAGAGTTCCTTGCAGGAGTGTACTCAAATATCTCGTTAAGCATTACCAAATCTTTGAATTTAATAAGCGACGGAGCTGTCCTTAACGGTACAGGAACCGGTGCAGTTATCAACATCACAGGCAGCGCTGCATCTGGAACAAACATGAGTAATTTCATAATTAACGGAAATGGAAGCAGCGGTATTAATATAATAGGTACACATGACCTCAATATTAAAAATAACATTATTAAAAACTGTATAAATGCCATAAGCATTAACAATTCAGGCAATCTAAACATAAACAATAACAACCTGTCTAATTCATCTGCAGGTGTTATTCTATTCCCTGGATATTACAATGTAAACCTGAAAGACAACAATTACACACAAACAGCTTATACAGTTGTAGAATCTAACAACGGCAGCGGAACATTTACAGATCCTTCTAAAGAAGTATCCAATGTAACAGTAACATCATCATACTCAAGTTCCAGCATTACCAACGGTAAAACCACCACTTACACTGTTAAAGTTTCAAACAACGGTAAAAGCGCTGCAAATTCCATTAAACTAAGTAATATCTTAATGTCTTCAACTTACGCTGACTATAAAATAGTAGCCGTTTCTAAAGGTAGTTTTAACTCAACCAGCAAAACATGGAACCTTGGTAATTTAAGCCAGGGTAGTGACGCTATTATAGTGTTCACTGTAACAGCTAAACAGGCAGGCAGCTATTCCAGCACACCTACAGCATCATACACAGACAACAGCGGAAGCAAAACTACAAATGCGCAGAAATCTACTTTAACAATTAATAGGGACATTAAACTGTCTTATTCAAATATAGTAAGCAGCTCCAAAGTTAAAAAAGGTAAATACGTTTACTTAACAAGTAAAGTTAGCAACTCTGGAAAAGACAAATCTGACAATGTTAAAATTAAAATAACACTACCATCTGGAATGAAATTAATTTCTGCTAACTACCCATCAGTTTACAACAAAGCTACCAAAACATGGACCTTTACCGTGCCTGCTGGAAAAACATATGCATTCCAGTTTAAAGCACAGGTCACATCCAAAGGAACTAAAAAAATAACATTCAACGACAACGGTAAAATCCAGTATAAATACATTACAGGATACTAAGACAGTAAAATTTTTTTTCTACACTCGAAAATCCCCAGGGATTTTCGAAAGTTTATTTTTTTAGATAATTAACCTGTTTTGTCTTGAAAAACAGTTCAAATATTTTATTTTACAAATATTCTATTTATTATTAATTTTTGCATGTAAAAATGAGGCAATATTATTATTTTTCAACTATTGAAGAGTATATCATCGATATGTTTATATATCCGTATCGAGCTATATTAAATTCAATAGATTCTAAGTTATAAACACGACTAAAAAGCATTTTAAATTAAACTAGTGATTAACTAATATACTACGAGATGTTGAAGATGGCAGAATTAATATGGGAATGTCTAATTATATCCATTGTTTTACTATTTGGCATTAATATCGGCCTGGCAATGGGCCTCACAAAGCTACATAAGAGGACACTTTTAACTATTTCAATAGCTTATGGCGTGATCATACTGATCCTGAGCACCATAGCTAACTTTTATATCTCTTCGGTATTCTCTGCTGTCAATGATCATATCCCTGAAATACTGGGAATTATAGGAATTGTAATTATCTTAAGCGGGATTTATACCATAGACAAATGGAAAAAAAGTAAAGAGAAGTACGGCTCTTTTCTATCGGCGGCTACATTGTCTTCATCAATCTGCTGCTTTACAGGGTTTACACTTACCTTTACATTGTTAAGCAAAAGTTTAGTATCTTCTTTTCTGG
>JAEYQN010000149.1 GCA_023409995.1 Cyanobacteria bacterium OH_CBB_238
CTCCCCCTGTAGGCATTAAATCAATAAAAGGCATTGGTGCTTTAATCCCTTTTAACATGGCCGTTGATAAGCAATCTCCCGGGAATAATTTTACGACATCGCTACCTACCTGATAGGAATGTAGTGCTTCCGTAGGTGTGGCTGCTCCTAACGAACAGAATATATCTTTTTCTTTACAAAACTTTCCAACATCTTCTACCACACAGGGAGAAACGATAAAATCCGCCCCATTCTCATAAGCTAATTCTGCCTGCTCTTTTGTTAATACGGTTCCCGCACCAATCAGGGCATTTGGTAGCTCTTCCTTCAATTCGGATATCAATAACTCTGCACCTTTAACAGAAAATGTAATTTCCAACGTATCAATACCAGATTCAACGATCGTTTTACAGATCATTTTTGCTTCTTTAGGATCTTCATTTCGTATGACAGCAATTAGCTTACCCTTCATTGCCAGCTTTGCTTCCTGTTTTTTCATATGACTTTTCTCCTCTACTGTTTTCATGATTTAACCCCTCGGTGTCGTGGAACCTCTGACGACAAGCTTAGGAGGCAGCTCTACAAATTTTTTCTTTTTAACGATTCCTTTTTCAATTCGTTTGATTAATAGATCCGCGCACATTACTCCTGTTTTATAAGAATCCTGTGTGATCGTTGTAATTCCTGGCGGTATCAAAGATGCCCAGCCCCAGTCATCAAATCCACAAATACCGAAATCGGTACCAGGCAGATACCCTTCTTCCTTCATACCTGTGAGTACATTCATAAGCGTGACACCGTTAACCGTAAATATGGCAATTTTTTCATCTGGATTGTTATTCTTTAATGTTCTTAAATTGTTTCTGCATACTTGCAAGTCATTACTATCCACCAGATAAGTATCATGATTTCCATCTAAAGAAAATAACTTTGCAATTGCATCCAAAAAGGCATTATGTCTTAGATAACGACTGCTGATCTGCTCCAGCTCCTGCGTGAAGAACGTGATTTTCGTATATCCTTGTTTTTGCAGGAACTTAATACAATCAAAGGTGGAATTATAATTTTCAGTCGTTATGGTGTCTAGTAAATATTTGTTTTTTAAACACCTATCGGCTAATACCACCGGTATCCCCTGGTTATTAATATCCAATATATATTCATCGTTATAGCCTGTGGTATTTACAATCAACCCATCTAACTTGTTATCCATCAAAGACTGTATGCTTTCTATCTCACTTTGTTTATTATTATCTGTATTTACGAAAAGTACTTGATATCCATTTTTTTTGCAGACGTCATTAATACCTTTTACGATATAGGTGGAAAAGGGGCTTGTAATATCTGCAATAACGCATCCTATCACACCACTTCTCTGAGATTTTAGACTTCTTGCAATATTGCTTGGTCTGTAATCCAGTTCTTCGATTACTTTTTGAATGGTATCTTTGGTCTCCTTAGACATAAATTCATATTTTCCATTGATATAACGGGAAATCGTTGTCTTTGATACCTTTGCTTTCTCAGCAACATCATCGATTGTAATTTTTACTTTTTTGTTGTCTGCCATATCTACCTTCCTTTAGCAACCGATTTCCTTTACCGATTTACGAAACCGGTTTACATGATTTGTAAATTCATTATATGTAACATTGCACATCTTGTCAATAATAATTTTTATTTTAATAGTCATTATGTACATGTAAATATAGAACACCTATAAACAGTTCGTTATTTTTTTCTTCATTTGTCTAACAAAAAGCTCCCTCGAACGGAAACAAGTTCTATTTTACTTGTCTGCCTAAGAAGGAGCCTATGGATTCCCTATGAATTCTCTATCAGATTGCACTTCCACGCCAACCTGAATCCGTAATTATTTTTCGAATAATATCAGCTGGAATAACCGTGATCGCCAAAAGAATTACATATTGTAGTTCTAATGGGGTTAGGTAAGTGGTACGTAATACGGCTCCTCCATAGTAAATAATTAACAGGGTGACAACAGATATAAGAATCATGATTATGATAAATATTTTATTCTTTAACAGATTGGCCAGTATGAAAATCCTCGTTGTTCTGGCATTAAAACTGTTACATACACTGGCAAAAATGAACAATGCAAAAAATGCTGTCATTAATATTTCATTCCCTTCTCCTCTACTGTATAATCGTTGGAATAAGGGAAGCTTCAAGAACAGGATACATAGGATTGTGGTATAAATCCCGGAAAGCAATATTTGATTATACATGTAACGATTGATGATTGGCTCATTTCTATCTTTCGGCTTTTCTTCCATGTATTCTAATAAAGGAGCCTCTCCCGCAAATGCAAGACCAGCCAGCGTGTCCATCACCATATTCACCCAGAGCATCTGCAATACGGTTAATGGTGTATTAATTCCGATAAATGGACCTATAATTGAAATTCCCACTGCACATAGGTTGATCGTCAACTGAAATATAATGAACTTCCGTATACTTTTAAATATCGTTCTTCCATATAGTACAGCTTTTGATATGGATTGAAAGTTATCATCCAGAATTACAATATCTCCAGCTTCCTTCGCCACCTCCGTACCACTTCCCATGGCAAATCCTACATCTGCCAATTTTAGTGCAGGAGCATCATTGATGCCGTCTCCAGTCATCCCCACGACCTTTCCAAGTTGCTGGGAAATTTTAATCAGCCGGCTTTTATCAGAAGGCAATGCTCTGGCTACCACCCTAAGATCGGAGAGTCTTTCCCGTAAACACTCATCTGACAGCTGACTCATCTCTTGACTGGTAATAACAGCCCCATTACGCCCATCCGATAACAGCCCCGCTT
>JAEYQN010000174.1 GCA_023409995.1 Cyanobacteria bacterium OH_CBB_238
CTATATGACGCACCTGTCGTAATGATTTTTTATAGCACAGAACTTGCAGAAAAAGAAGATGCCATTATCTCGGCAACGCAGGCTACAATATCAGCTGAAGCACTTAATCTTGGAACATGTTTCATAGGGTCAATATGTCCAATTCTTGAAACATCAACCCTAAGAAAAAAATATGGAATTTCAAAAACTGATAAATTAGCTACTGCTTTTATATTAGGTCACCCACAAGAAAAATATTTAAAAGGTTTCCAAAGAAATTTTAAAGAAATAAAGATAATAAATTAGCTAAAAAAATAACAGAAGAATAAAATCTTTTTTCTTTCAGCATGCTACAATAAGAGCACAAAAACCTAGCTAATAAGAAGAAAATTATGTCTGAACGTATATTATTTGTAATAGATGAGATTGAACTTAAATATTTTGAATTTAATGATTTAGTAACAGACTTTTGGTTCATAAAAGAATTTCTTGAAAGAGATTATAAAATTGGCGTAACAACAAAAAATAGACTTTTTGTGGAAAACGCTGAAGGCAAAAGTCTGTTTTTTGAATCTTTTTTAAAAAATGGTGATATCTTTGTAGAGAAAGAAGAGAAAAAAGAAGCTATTAATAATTTTGATATTGTCTTTTTTAGACCAGATCCACCAGTAGATATAGACTACATCAATGCCTGTTATGTATTTGATTTTGTTGACAGGTCAAAAACAATCCTAATTAATGACCCAAAAAGCGTTAAAGATTTTAATGAAAAATTGCACGCAAACTATTTCCCTAATTATATGCCTAAAAACATAGTAACAAGCTCTAAAAAACTAATAAGAGAATTTGTTGAAGAAAATGAAGAAGCAATAATTAAACCATTAAACAGATGTTTTGGCAGTGGTGTATTCTATCTAAACAAGAATGACAAAAATCTTAACTCTATAATTTCAACCGCAACAGGCAATGAAAAAACCATAGTAATGGTTCAAAAATATCTTCCAAGCGCAATTAATGGAGATAAAAGAGTGTTAATTATTGGAGATAAAGTTTACGAAAAATCAGTAAAAAAGCTGCCTGGAGAGCAAGACTTTAAATTTAACACTCATTCAGACAAGTTTTTTCAAAAAGAAACATTAACTTCCAATGAAAAAAAAATAGCAAAAGATATAGCAAAAACACTAAATGAGCATGGATTATTTTTAATAGGCCTAGATATGATAGAGGAAAAAGTTATAGAGATAAATGTAACTAGCCCTTGTTATTTCATTAGAGAAATAAATGCAAATCATTGTGTAAATTTTGAAAAGGAAATAATGGAAGACTTAATAACTCTAATCAAAAATATAAAAGAAAAGACACTTTGCAAGTTACACTAGGATTTTAATAAAAAACATTGGTAAAGTTTAGTAAATTTCAAATAAACAAACTAGCAATTGACAAAATATTCGGATTTATTATTTAATATAAATATAAAAGGAAATAAAAGTGAAAAATCCTCAACAAAATAATAAAGTAAACCAAGGTTGGTGGAGCTTGCAAGTGAATGCAGGCTGGTTTTGTTGGCGTTAATAAATAATTTTAACTGTTAAGAATGGCCTGTATTTGTAAAGAACAGGTCATTTTTTTGTCAATTTTTAACGTGGAAGGATTTTATAAAGCTATGCAAACTCCAAATATTTCATTCAAAGCAAACCCAACTAAATATATATCGAACTTATCTAACTTGGAAAAGCCTTTTGCCAAGATAATTGAGTTGGAAGAAACCGGCGCAGATTTTGCAAAATCAAGACTTATACAAGATACAGCTACAAATTGGTTCCCAAAGGCAATTTTCGCAAGAAGTCTGAGTGACTTTGGTGAAATGAGTTTTCAAGAATTTCTCGAAAGCCTTATTGTATATTTTGGACCAAAATATCTCGGAGAAAAAGCTTATAGACCTCTTTATACAAAGAATTTATCTAATGAACTAAAAGATAAAATATCAACTCCGGCTGTAGAACTTGTAAAGAAATCAACTCCAAAAGAAGAGCTAAATAAACTTCTACCGCGAAAAGCAGCTATTGCTATTTCAACACTTGCTATTCCTGTAGGTGAATATGCATTAAGCTACTTAAAAAATCTTTTTACATTAAAAGTATTTAAGCAAGCAGATTTCAATAAAATAGCAAACTTAGATAAAACAAAGACAGAAGACAAAGAGAAACAAGAGAAGGTAAGAAAAAGTGCCATAAATCACCTTAAATTTTCTGCCGGTTTGTTAGTTGGCCTTTTAGGAATCTCTGCGTTACTGGTAAAAAAAGGAGAATCTTCCAAAACACTTCAAAAAATAAGTGAAGCTGTTTTGATGCCTGGCAATAAACTAAGCCCCAAAAATGAAAAATTGGCAAAAGGGATAAATGAATATTTAAGTATAGATTTTGAAAGAGGAAAAGGAGGCAAATTAGCTTCTTCGAAAGGTCAACTAGTAGCCTGTGTTTTAGCAGGATTTGCGGGATATGCAGGTTCTGCAAAAGACCGTGGAAAACAAAATCTACTTGAAGTATTGTTTAGATTCCCCCTTGTAGGATTTTATGTAATTACAGGAAGCAGTTTATTTGCTAAAGGGTTCCAATCAATCCTAAAAAAAATGAACAAATGCCAAGATATTGTAAAAGCGGATAAAACAATTATGAACCTTGACGAGATAGCCAAAAAAGCATCAAACTCAACTGAATTTAAAAAATTATTCAAACAAAAAGCCATTGCTTCATCAGTTCCTTTCTTTTTCAGCATGATTGTTATGGGCGGATTTGTAGCAGGATGTTCAAGGCTATTCACCCAATATAGATACAATCAAGATATGAAAAAACTAAAGTCAACCAATAATCAATATTCACAAATGAGCATGGATGACTTTAAAGCATTAATTGAATCAAAAAAAACAAACAATATTCCTAAATATAACTAATAAATGATATAATCAATTTTGTTATATCTAGGAGAAACATAATGGCGACAAAGAAAATAATAATGCTAGTCGGAGATTTTGTAGAAGACTATGAAGCAATGGTTCCCTATCAAATATTAACAATGGTAGGACATGAAGTAGCAACAATATGCCCAAACAAGAAAAAAGGTGAATTTGTTAAAACAGCAATTCATGATTTTGAAGGAGATCAAACATACACCGAAAAAAGAGGTCACAATTTTATACTAAATACAACTTTTGATGAAATTAATCCTGAAGACTATGATGCATTAGTTATACCTGGAGGTAGAGCACCAGAATACTTAAGATTAAATGAAAAAGCAATAAAAATGGTTCAACATTTTGAAAAAGAACAAAAGCCTATAGCTGCTGTTTGCCATGGCCCTCAACTACTAGTCAGTGCAAACATTTTGAAAGACAAGACTTGCAGCGCCTACCCGGCAGTAAAGCCTGATATCATAATGGCTGGAGGTATATGGTCAGAATCAAATGAATCTTTTACAAGCGCCATAACTTGCAACAATTTGGTCACCGCACCAGCAAGGCCGGCTCACCCTGAATGGATGTCACAGTTTTTAAAATTACTGGGTTCAAAAATAGAAGCATAAAATTCAAGTTAAAAAGCGAACTAAGAAGGTTCGTCTTTTAGCATTTTAAATTCATTTTTATTAAATACCAAAATGCCTTCATCTCTCAACCTGCAAAGTTCTCTAGACATGGCACTTCTATCAACACATAGAAAATCTGCAAGCTCATTTCTATTATATGGAATAGAAAATAATTTACTATTAGCATTTTTCATAGCAGTCCTTAAATATGTAAGAAGTTTTTCTCGTGTTGTTTTCTTACCCAATAAATCAATTTGACTATTTAAAACTATATTCTTTTTAGCAATAATTTTTAACAGATTTTTAATAACTTGTTGATGAAAATGACAAGTTTTTTGGCAAGTATGTAATAACTTTTCAAATGGCAGAAAGAGAATTTCACAATCCGTATTCGAGATAACTGTAACTGGTGTTTTTTCAAGTGCGGCACAGACGACAGCCTCTCCAAAAATATCGTTTGTAGACAATTTGGCTACAACTATTCTATTTCCATTAACATCTTCTTTTACAACATCAACACTACCCTCTATGACAATTCCAATTGATGTTAATTTGGTTTCAAATGGAACTATTATAGAATTTTTTTTATATTTTCTTGTATCAAGGCCAATACATTGCAAGAGAAAGAGGACGTCCCCTTCATTTATACCTGAAAATAATTCAATATTTAACAAAATAACTCCCGGTTGCAAATGCAACAGACTATATAAAAATATTTTAATACAATTTACGAGAAAACGAAAGAAAAATAAAACGAACCAAAGGAGAAATGATGAAAGAAATGTTTTGTTTCCAATGTGAACAAACAGCCAAAGGCCAAGGCTGTGAACAAAGTAGTGGAGTATGTGGAAAAAATGCATACACTGCAAATGTACAAGATGAAGTAACCCAAGCTCTAATAGAACTTGCAACGTCAGACAAGGAGAGATCAACTGAAACTGATAAACTATTGATTGAAGGTCTTTTTATTACAATAACGAATGTAAATTTCGATCCTGTAATAATAAAAGAATTCAAGTCTAAAATAGATAAAGAACTTGAAGGGCTTACATATGAAAAATATGAAATAAAAGAACTATGGGAAGAAAATGAAGACATTCGATCTTTAAAATCCTTAACACTATTTGGTTTGAAGGGAATTGCAGCATATGCTCATCACGCAATGGTGTTAGGATATACAGATAAAGAAATAAACGACTTTTTCTACGAAGCATTAAACTCAATATCAAAGGATCTATCGGTAGATGAACTATTCACTCTTGTGATGAAAACAGGAGAAATAAATCTTAAGTGTATGGAGCTTCTTGACAAAGCTAATACAGAAACTTATGGAACTCCTGAGCCAACTCAAGTAACAACAAATATAGAAGCTGGTCCATTTATTGTTGTGACAGGGCATGACCTTAAAGATTTGGATGCATTATTAGAACAAACTAAAGATAAAGGCATAAACATATATACTCATGGAGAAATGCTCCCATGCCATTCCTATCCTAAGCTAAAAAAATACACACATCTTAAAGGCAATTTCGGAACAGCATGGCAAAATCAACAAAAGGAATTTGACAATATACCAGCCCCCATTTTATTCACAACCAACTGTATCATGCCAGTAAAAGACAGCTACAAAGATAGGGTTTTTACAACGTCTGTAGTTGGATATCCTGAAATAAAACATATCGGAGAAAACAAAGACTTTACTCCAATAATAAACAAAGCACTAGAACTTGGTGGATATAAAGAATATACTCCAAAAACAGGAATTAATGGCGGCAACATATTAACAACCGGTTTTGGAAGAGGGACAGTGCTATCAATTGCCGATAAAATAATTGAAGCAGTTAAAAATGGAAGCATAAAACATTTTTTCCTTGTGGGAGGATGCGATGGTGCAAAACCGGGTAGAAATTACTATACCGAATTCGTAAAACAAACACCAAAAGATACAATAATATTAACTCTTGCATGTGGAAAATTCAGATTTAATGATTTAGATTTAGGCTCGATAGATGGAATTCCTAGAATTTTAGATATGGGCCAATGTAACGACGCTTACAGCGCAATTCAAGTTGCCTTGGCTCTAGCTGATGCCTTTAACTGCAATGTAAACGAGCTTCCATTGACGCTTGTTCTCTCATGGTACGAGCAAAAAGCTGTCTGTATTCTACTGACATTATTGGCTTTGGGTATAAAAAATATTTACCTTGGACCAACGCTTCCCGCATTTGTCTCTCAAAATGTTTTAAATGTGCTAGTAGATAAATTCCAGATAAAGCCCTTATCAACACCGGAACAAGACCTTAAAGCAATTCTTGGAACATAAAGCAACATTGATAAAAGGGAACCAAATTGGTTCCCTTTTTAGCTTGCATATTACAAAAGGAAGGTCTAAAATTATGCAACTTCTTCTGGCTTATCAGCATATTGTTTAACTTTTAAATCTGCCAAAAAGCCCATTTTAGTCTCTTTATAATTTGTTGATTCTTCTTCTTTTTTAGAATCTTTCTCTTTTTTAGGAGCAGTAAGATCTTGTTGTGTTTTGAACTCTTCTATTGCATTCTCCATATCTTCTGCGGTAATATTAAGCCCCACCAAATCTTCATCAGAAAAAGTGCCATTAGCCATTTTTTCAGTAACACCAACTCTCTCATATGAATAATCTTCTGCCGAATCTGCAATTTTTGAAATATCTGCCCCGCTTGCCTTAATAGCAAATAGTTCATTAGCAAAGTAATCTCTATTTAACTCGGGATCAATGATTTTATTGTCAAAATGAATATCAAGAATCTTTTTACAGCCCTCCAAATTAGGATTCTCTACGGAAATATGCTTACCAAATCTCTCTGATCTTGTTATTGCTGGATCTAGCAACTCAAGCCTATTTGTAGCAGCAATTACGTAAACCTGATCTCTATCATCTGTTATATCTGTCATCAATGTTAGGATCTGGTTAACTACTTTATCATCGTTCCTTGATTGCTCAGTTCCTTCACGTTTTTTTGCAACAGCATCAAATTCGTCAATAAAGAGTATTGTAGGTTGATTAGCTTTCGCTTCTTCAATTAAGTTTCTCCAATTAGCTTCTGACTCACCAACGTATTTAGACTCCATTTCAAGGCCATTTATCTTCATAAAATGAGCATCTACTTCATTTGCCAAAGCTTTGGCCATAAGCGTCTTTCCTGTACCCGGACCACCTGTTAAAATGATTCCTTTGTTAACTTTTCTGTTTTTGTACGCTGATGGAAATTGTATTGGATAAACAACAGACTTTTTTAGTTCTTGTATAGCAGTTTCTTGACCACCTACATCCGCAAAACCAATCTTTTTATTTCCCTTTGCATCATGATCTTTTAATCCATTATTTATAACTTCCTCTAAATGTTTAACATTGATTCTTGATATAGATTTTTGATCAACACCTTTAAAGTCAAAAACCTTTGTAGTTGCATAGAAGTCTGAAGATGACTCTTTATCTTTATATGGATTTGCAATTCCAACTCCAAAAGTTGAACTTCCAAGCTCCAATTTTTCAACGTCATACATATATCCTGTTTCTCCAGGATGAATAGGATATTTTTTTTCACTAGAATCTTTATTTGTTACCATATTTATTGGCTCTTCGCCAAGGTTTATCATAACATCTACGGTATTATCATCAAAATATGCCGCAAAAGGAGTTTTTACGGTTTTGTCTTCAACAAAATATACTTTGTTTACAATCTGATTCAAGTTATCTATGTTTTTTATTAGAGCTTTTGTAGCAGAATCTTTATCCTGACCAACAAGAACTATATCGTCTTTTGTTGCACAGAATCTTGCATATGCAAAGTTATTCTCTGCTTGCGAAAATTCGTTTTCCTTTGGAGGCGTGTATACAGCAGGAAGATTTTTATTATCAGCTTTGAAACTTATCATTGGCAGTACGCTAGCGGTATTATAAGCTAGCTTATTCTTTGAATATGGACTATATACATTTGTTGCTGTCTGTGTGTTTTCATTTTGTTTTTTAAATACAAAAGTTTTTGGTGCAAAATGCACTGAATTTCCGAATGAAACATTCATTAATTTTTCTCCTTACAAAACCTTATTTGATTAAGGTAATAAATAACCTTCTTCAATGCTTATAAATCAGCGAATTTCAACAGCACACTGACACAAAGGGCGGATCAAGCACATAATGG
>JAEYQN010000040.1 GCA_023409995.1 Cyanobacteria bacterium OH_CBB_238
TTGCAGATGACGGCGAGTATTATCTGGATGGACTTTCTATACATGAAATGCAAGAGTATCAACTTACTGAAATCCGCAATAAAGAGATAGGATTTATCTTTCAGAATTATCAGCTGATTTCAACTTACACGGTCTTGCAAAATATCATTATGCCGTTACTAATGCGTGGGATGGATCATAAAGCGGCAGAGGCGGCATGCATGGAAACTATTAAATTGTTAGGAATCGATCACAGGCTGGATCACAAACCTTCGGAACTATCGGGTGGGCAGAAACAGAGAGTATCAATAGCCAGAGCAATGGCAGGAAGCCCGGCAATTCTACTGGCAGATGAACCAACAGGAGCACTGGATACAAATAGTGGTAAGGAAGTTCTCAAATTATTCCAGCAGTTGAACTGTATGGGGCACACGATTGTTATGATCACCCACGATCTGAACGTTGCAAAGTCGGCATCAAGAATTGTAAGTATCGTTGACGGAAGATTATCAGAATATAAATAAAGCGGGATGTAAAAAAGGACGATGATTTTCGTCCTTTTTTGTTGCATGTTAACGGTTGAATGCACTAAAGTGTTATGCTATAATTAGACGATTATGCGAAAGGATAAATAGGTGAATAAATGAAGGCATTTTTAATATTGGAAGATGGCACTGTTTTTGAGGGAATCCAGATTGGGTCATCAAAAGAAATTATTAGTGAAATAGTTTTCAATACGTCTATGGCAGGATACTTGGAAGTATTGACAGATCCTTCTTATGCAGGGCAGGCAGTATGCATGACGTATCCGTTAATTGGCAATTACGGAATCTGCGAAGAGGATATGGAGTCCAGAAGGCCTTGGCCAGATGGGTTTATAGTCAGAGAATTATCGAGAGTGCCAAGTAATTTTAGATGCAATTGTTCGCTTCAGGATTTTCTGGTAAAACATGATGTTCCTGGTATTGCGGGTATAGACACCAGAGCACTCACCAAGATACTGAGAGAGAAAGGTACGATGAATGGTTGTATTACCACAAATAATGCGTATGAATTAGATGTAATTATTCCAAAATTAAAAGCCTATACTACTGGCAAAGTAGTAGAGAAAGTAACCTGTGAATATAAATACAAGTTGGAAGGTTCCACATCGTTAGAAGAAAATGGTCCAATTTCTGGTAGTTCCAGATTTACTGGAGAAAAAGAAAAGAAACCAACCCTTGTAAGGCAATTAAATGGTACAGGAAAAAAGGTGGCGCTACTTGATTTTGGCGCAAAAGATAATATTGCGGCATCTTTGGTAAAAAGAGGTTGTGATGTTACAATCTATCCGGCTCTTACCAGTGCAGAAGAGATCCTTGCAGATGCACCGGACGGATTCATGTTGACAAATGGACCAGGCGATCCAAAAGAATGCACTTCCATCATTTCTGAAATCAAAAAACTATACGATACCAATATCCCAATTTTTGCAATTTGCTTAGGACATCAACTTATGGCATTGGCCACAGGGGCAGACACTTATAAAATGAAATATGGACATCGCGGTGGGAATCATCCGGTAAAAGATCTTGAGACAAATAAAGTATATATTTCTTCACAAAATCATGGTTATGTGGTGGATATGGATAAGATCGATCCCAAGATAGCAACGCCTGCATTTTTGAACGTGAATGATAGTACGAATGAAGGACTTTCCTATACCGGAAAAAATATATTTACCGTGCAGTTTCATCCGGAAGCGTGTCCTGGACCGCAGGATTCCGGATATTTATTTGATAGATTCATAAAAATGATGGAGGTAACAAAAAATGCCTAAGAATCCGAACATTAAAAGAGTATTAGTCATTGGTTCCGGACCTATCGTCATCGGACAGGCGGCGGAGTTTGATTACGCAGGAACACAGGCATGCCGTTCCCTGAAAGAAGAAGGACTGGAAGTGATTCTTATTAATTCGAATCCAGCGACCATCATGACAGACAGAGATATTGCAGATAAAGTTTATATTGAACCTTTAACTGTAAGAGTATTGGAACAACTGATCCAAAAAGAAAAGCCAGACAGTATACTGCCTACACTTGGTGGACAGGCAGGTCTGAATCTCGGTATGGAATTGGCTGAAAAGGGAATATTGGATAAATATAATGTAAAATTAATCGGTACGACACCAGAGACAATCAAGAAGGCTGAAGACCGTCTGGAATTTAAAGAAACTATGGAAAGGATAGGAGAGCCTTGCGCACCATCTCTGGTTGTTGAAGATATTCAAACAGGGGTTGATTTTGCAAAAAAAATCGGCTATCCGGTCGTACTTCGCCCAGCCTATACGTTAGGGGGCAGTGGCGGTGGTATCGCACATACGCAGTTGGAATTAGAAGAGATTCTAGAAAATGGTCTGAGACTCAGCCGTGTGGGTCAGGTCTTGGTGGAACGCTGTATCGCAGGCTGGAAAGAAATAGAATATGAAGTAATGCGTGATGCAAATGGCAACTGTATTACGGTTTGTAACATGGAGAATATTGATCCTGTTGGCGTACATACCGGAGATAGTATCGTGGTTGCTCCGTCACAGACTTTAGGCGATAAAGAATATCAGATGCTTAGAAGCTCTGCATTAAATATCTTTCATGAATTAAATATTACTGGTGGATGCAATGTACAGTACGCTCTTCATCCGACCAGTTTTGAATATTGTGTTATTGAAGTAAATCCCCGTGTAAGCCGTTCTTCTGCACTGGCATCGAAGGCAACCGGGTATCCGATTGCGAAGGTAGCGGCAAAGATTGCTTTGGGATATACCTTGGATGAAATCAAGAATGCAATTACAGGTAAGACCTATGCAAGCTTTGAACCTACGTTGGATTATTGTGTGGTAAAGATACCCCGTCTTCCATTTGATAAATTTATTACTGCCAAAAGAACGCTGACCACACAGATGAAAGCAACTGGGGAAGTAATGAGTATTTGTACGAATTTTGAAGGCGCCCTTATGAAAGCGATTCGTTCGCTGGAACAGCATGTGGATTGTCTGAGAAGTTATGACTTTACAGAGCTTTCAAGGGAAGAATTATTAGAAAGACTAAAGATAGTGGATGATCAAAGAATTTATGTCATTGCTGAGGCCATCCGAAAAGGGATTCCTTATGACACGATTCATGAAATTACAATGGTTGACTGCTGGTTTATAGATAAGTTGGCGATTTTGGTTGAAATGGAGC
>JAEYQN010000067.1 GCA_023409995.1 Cyanobacteria bacterium OH_CBB_238
GGGGCGGTAAACATTGAAATATAATTATATGTATTTGCCAAATGTACAAAAATTTTATTAAAATAAAATAATGAAAAAAACAGACAGTTCACTTATTATCGTAATCATAGCTTTTCTTTTTGTGTCAGCATTTGCATATTTTGTCACAACACAGTTTATTGATAGAAATCTCAATGATTATACAACAAAACAACTTACTAATAAGAAAAAGAATATAGGCTCAAAAGATATTGTTTTAGTAGTTGTGGATGATAAGTCTCTAGCCGAAATAAGATGGCCATGGCCAAGAACAGCTTATAGTGACGTCTTTGATTTCTTGCAAAAAGAATCCAAAGCAATTGTATTTGACGCAGTTATAACCTCCCCCGATTCTTATAATCCTAAAGCAGATGAGGAGTTCTATAAAAAACTCCCAAAACTAAATAAATTAATTGCAGGTTTTACGCTTCTTTCTACAAACAATACAGGTGGAGAAGCTTTACCAAGCTCTTATGATAAAATTTTCGAAGAAAAAATTAAAGTAAAAATTAATGATAAAAGAATTGCAAAATTACAATCTGAATATTACGGAATAATAAAATTCCCCAAAAATTATATAGAAACAATTCCTTCATTAGGTTCTGTAATGATCCCCTTAGATCGAGATGGGATTATAAGAAAGTATATGCCAGTTGTTGAATATAACAATAAGCTATATCCATCTCTGGCATTAAGTGCATACGCAAAGAAAACTGGCATAAATGAGTACGATCTGTTCGATGGCTTTCTTTGCTCTACAGATAATTGCAAATCGCTCAGGATTCCAATCTCTCAGCACATTAGTAAACATAACAATAAAGTGAAAACAACGGGAATATTTTCAGGATACAATTGGTACACACCAACAAATGAATATTATACTCACAAGGTATACTCGGCAATTGATATAATTAACTCTTACAAAGCAATTCAAAATGGCAAAAAACCATTAATCAATCCAGAAGAATTCAAAGACAAAATAGTCTTAATAGGAGGTAATGCAAATTCTCAAAGCCTCGAAGACCGAAACACAACACCGATTCTTGTAAAACATTCGGGTCTCGATATTCAAGCAACTGCAATAAACAATATGTTAGACAATAAATTTTCAATAGAGCGGAATCCTTTTCTTACAGTGCTATTGACAATTGTGTTTGCAACATTAATCTTTCATATTGTTACAAGATTTTCTATAACAAGATCCATCGTTTATTCACTTATTCTCATGTGCTTCCATCTATTACTATATAATGTCTTATTAGAGCACAATATTGAGATCTCAATACTAACCCCCATTGTTATTGGGCTAATTGTAATAACATTCACATATACCTATAAATTTATAGTTGAAGGCCAAAACAAGGAAAAAATTAAAAATATTATGGGTAAATATATATCAAAAGACATAATGCAAAATGTCATTGAAAATATCGATCACGTTAAAGTTGGGGGAATAAAATCAGAAGTAACAATTCTTTTTGCTGACATAAGAGGATTTACAAGCATTGCAGAAACACTAAGTGCAGAAGAGTTAACCGGAATCCTAAATGAGTACTTTAGCACAATAGAACCAATAATAAGAAAGTATGATGGAGTGTTAAATAAATTTATGGGTGATGCGGTTATGGCAATCTTTGGAGAACCCATAAAAAATAAGCAGCACGCAATAAATGCTGTAAAATGCGCTAACGAGATTCTTAGAAAAGTAAAAGTATTACAAACGAAATTATTAGATGAAGGCAAACCCAAAATTGCCATTGGTGTTGGGATAAACACTGGCGAAGTTTTCGTCGGAAATATTGGCTCTGAAGAAAGACTAGAATATACTGTTATTGGAGATACAGTAAACCTAGCTAGTAGAATAGAAGCACACAACAAAATATATAAAACACAATTTTTAATTAGCGAAAATACATATAACCATATAAATAATATCGCAGATGTAATAAAAATAAGTAACGTATCCATTAGAGGAAAAGCAAGAAAGATAGACATCTACGAAGTTTTAAGAATTATAGAATAATGAACATTCCAAACTATCTACTCGAAGTCAATATTGAACAGATTAAGCAAGCCATTGGTGTTGAAGAAAAACACCAATATATTGACATTAGAGGAAAAGAGTCTTCTTTTTCAACTTTTATTAGAAAAGAAATAGAAAAAATATACAAAAAATCAAAAAAAGACCCTAAATGGCTACCGTTGATAAAAGGATTTGAACTATATCCGCAAGAAAATATGCCACAGCGAAAAAAGTTAATTACAAGATTTATCTTAATGCTAAAAGCAGAACTTAATCCACAAAAAATAAAAACAGAAGAGACTTTAACAAACAATTCAAAAAGTATTTATGAACAAGATGTAACTTATATAAAAGGAGTTGGCCCAAAGGTTGCATATTTATTAAATAAACTTGGAATATATACTGTATTTGATCTAATAAATTATTTTCCACGAAAACATATAGATTACTCGTCTAGGTGTTTTATAAAAGACTTGAAAGAAGGAAAAGACGTAACTATTTTTGGAAAAATAGCATCATTAAAAGCATTTACAACCAGAAATAATCTTTCAATTATTAATGTCAGAATAGTAGATGAAACAGCACCTTTAGAGCTTAATTTTTTCTACCAAAAATCAAATAGATATATGGTAGAAAGATACAAATCGCAATTTCCCAAAGATTCCAATATCATCGTCTCAGGAACAGTAAAAAAAGATAACTACAACGGAACCTTCACAATTGACAAACCACAATACCAAATAGTAAATAACGACCTTAGTGACGAAGGCGAAAATTTACACCTGGGTAGGATTGTACCTGTATATCCTCTTATTGAAAATTTAAATGCCAAAACACTTAGACGAGCTATTTACAATGCTCTAATTGAATACAAAGATCATATAGAAAATGTAATTCCAAACCATATTTGTGAAAAAGTTGGGATTCTTAAAAGGCAAGATGCAATTCAGCAAATACATTTCCCAAATAGTCAAGAATTACTTGAACAGTCACGATTCAGCCTTGTTTTTGAAGAGCTATTTATGTTGCAGCTAAAACTTGGGCTAATGCGAGAGGAAAATTCAAGAAAAGAAATTTCAACACCAATTACAATTGATGAAAATGGATTAGTTAATAAATTTATAAACTCGCTTCCTTTTGAGTTAACTGGGGCTCAGAAGAATGCCATTAATGAAATTTTAAACGATATAAATGCAGAAGAACCAATGCAAAGGTTGTTGCAAGGAGACGTTGGTAGTGGAAAAACCGTAGTAGCTTGCGTTATGCTTTTAGCTGCCGTAGAGAATAATTTTCAAGCAGCTATAATGGCACCAACAGAAATACTTGCTCAACAGCATTTTAACAATTTCGTCTCTTGGTTGACTCCCTTAGGATTAAGTATCGGTCTTTTTACTTCATCAAATGCAAAAAAACTAAGGACCAAACTAGAAACAGATCTTAGAAATGGGCAAATCGACATTGCCGTAGGCACACACTCATTGATTCAAGATAACATAGAATTTAATAATCTTGGAGCAATCGTTATTGACGAACAACATAGATTTGGAGTAAAGCAAAGGAATGCACTCAAGACAAAAGCAACAATACCTCAATCACTTACTATGACGGCTACGCCAATACCCAGAACCCTAGCATTAACCGTCCATGGTGATCTTGATTTAACAATTATTGATGAACTTCCAAAGGGAAGAAAACCAATTAAAACAGCCCTGCTATCTGCACAAAAGAGACAACAGGCATATAACCTTATAAGACAACAAGTAGAACTTGGTCATCAAGCATATATAATCTTCCCTTTGATAGATGAATCGGAAACATTATCCGCAAAAGCCGCTACAAAAGAAGCTGAGGAACTGAGAAATGGTGAATTTAAAGATCTAAAAATAGGCTTACTTCATGGAAAAATGAAACCTGATGAAAAAGATGAAGTTATGAAAGACTTTAAGAGTCAAAAATACAATATTTTAGTTAGCACAACAGTAGTAGAAGTTGGAGTTGATGTTCCCAATGCAACAGTTATTGTAATTGACAACGCAGAAAGGTTTGGGCTCTCTCAATTGCATCAACTTAGAGGGCGTGTAGGAAGAGGCAAAGATCAATCATATTGTGTACTAATAAGCTCTTCTTCTACAAAAGAAACATTGGCAAGGTTAGAAATACTTACACAAACAAACGATGGATTTATAATTGCAGAAAAAGATTTAGAAATAAGAGGACCAGGCGAATTCCTTGGACTAAAACAAAGTGGATTGCCTGAATTGCACTTAACAGATCTAACAAAAGACCTCAAGATACTTGAATTAGCACGAGACTATGCTTTTAAATTTATAAAAGAAAACAATATAAATGACTTTAAGTGCTTAAAAAATTATCTTGATAATAACTTTTCAACGTCTAAAGATATCTCAACACTAGATTAGATATTTATTGCTTTTCAAAAACAACTAAAACCCAATCATCACATTCTAAAATCAGATCTAACTTAAGATATTTAGAGAATAGTTGCAAAGAATTATTTCTTATGTACGAAAAGACCATAAACATAAGAGGCGTTTTTTCATACTTATTTCTATCTGACGTTATCTCTTTTATTTGCTTAGCAGAGAAGAATGAAACATTTTTCAAAAAGACAACAGCCAATCGATCTCCTGGTTTTAAATTTTTAACATAGATATCATATATACGAGTATTAAAATATTCTGTATTATTCTCTTGAAAACCATTATAATAAAGCTGCTTTCCCCTTTTAACCACTTGTTTGTAAGAATGTGTGCCACCAAATACATACTCGGGGAAATTATATTTATCAATTGCAATAAATTTGTAAGAATCTCCACTCAAATATTTATCAAATTTATCCTTAGGGTAATAAGTGAGAAAAACAATATCTGTAGGCTTTATTTTAGCCGCCCTTAGAAGCTGTATGACAACCTTATTACCTTCGCTTCTACCTAATTTAGGAACGGAATTACGGTTAACTACATAATGAAAAATAGGAATTATAAGTAATAAAACAATAAGTAATTTTTTTAAAAAAAGTCTCTTTATGCTATATAAGCCGAAGCAGGTTGCTAAAATAAGCACAGGATAAATTTCAACACTATATTTAGTCTCCAAAACAAGTTTATTTTGAATAGATGCACAAATTAGCGTAAGCAAAAATAGTAATGAAGAAATCAACAAATAATTAAGCTCTGTTTCTTTTTCCTTAACCGCTCTCACGATACCAATAAACCCTATAGTTAAAGGAATAATACCAAAAATCAAGTACATAATGTTGTTAGCCCTAAAAACATACCCAACAAGAGATTGTGGCGTATTGATTATATTAACTTGAATTGGTGAATAATAATCAGCAAAAGTAAAAAAGATTTTACCACATGAAAAGCCAGACCAAAATTGAGAAAAGTATTCAACATTAAAAATACGCGCTATTAACGGTGACGCAACCAATAAAATAATGCTCACAAAGATCCAAGTTAAGCCTAAGTGAATCCACAATTTTTTATTTTGTTTAAGAATTACTATGGATAAAGTCAAAGAATTAAATATTACAAAAATAAAACCCAAAGTATGAGTAAAAATTAATAAAAAATTCAGTACTATAAAAATGGCAAAATTAATAAATGATTGTTTACGTGAAATATTTATCCAACTGATTATACTTAAAGTACTCAATAAAAACAAAAGTTGGTATAAACGAACTTCTTGAGAAAAATAAATTAAAAACCCACTAAATGCTGAAAATACTGCACACAATAAACCAAGCTTTTCATCCTTAAAAGTTTTTCCAAGAAAAAACATAGATACCACAGATAACAACCCTAAAACAAGAGATGAAAATCTTAAGCTATAATCAGAATCAGAAAAGAAAAACATCCAAACTTTTAAGAAAAAATAATATAAGGGCATATGTGCATTTTTAAACATTTCCGTAAAAAATTCTGTGGGAAAAGTTCTTGATGAAATAAACCAGCTCACATATTCGTCATTCCACAAGCCTTGAGGCTTGTCCAAGCACCAAATGCGCAATAAAAATGCTAAAACAAGTATTACAAACAAAAGCAATATATTTTTGTACTTATTCATTATAGCCCCATTACTGTATTTATAATATAATTATAATACATTTAGTAAAAAACTTGGCATAGTATGAAGCTTATAATACAAATACCTTGTTATAATGAAGAAGTAACATTACCATTGACTCTCGTTGATTTACCAAAGCATATTGAAGGTATTGACGAAATTGAGACACTTCTTGTTGATGATGGCAGTACCGATAGAAGTATTGAAATTGCCGAAAGTTTTGGGGTAAACCATATTGTCAGGCTATCAGGAAATAAAGGCCTAGCACGTGCTTTTATGTCAGGAATACAAGCTTGTGTTGAATTTGGTGCAGATATAATTGTCAACACTGATGCCGATAACCAGTATATGGCTGAAGACATAGAAAAATTAGTTCGACCAATAATAGAACAAAAAGCAGATATAGTAATTGGAGCAAGACCAATTGAGAGGATAAAACATTTCTCTTTACTAAAAAAATTCTTACAAAAAGTAGGCTCTTTTATGATCAGATTACTCAGCTCAACAGGAACAGAAGATGCCCCAAGTGGATTTAGAGCATTTACAAAAGAAGCGGCTCTGATGCTGAATGTGTTTGACAATTATACCTATACACTAGAGACCATAATACAATCAAAATCAAAGGGCTTAAAAATAGAATCTGTACCAATAAGAGTCAATGAAAATTATAGAAAATCAAAATTAGTAAAAAATATATTTGAATATATTCGCAAATCAACATTCACAATGATAAGAATGTTTATTATTTACCGTCCGTTTAGATTTTTCGCAATAATAGGAGGATTTTTATTTGGCTTAGGATTAATTATCTGGGCTAGATTTCTTTTCTATTACTTTATAAACCAAGGCGGGGGTCATCTTCAATCCTTACTATTTGCTGCAATCTTAATGATTATTGGCTTTCAGACAATAATGCTTGGGGTAATAGCTGATCTTCTTGCAATTAACAGAAAACTTATTGAAGACGTACAAATCCGAGTAAAAAAACTTGAAAACAAATAGCCACAAGTAATAAGTAACTTGGGCATAAGCTTATTTTCTAATTTTAAATATTATTTTAATCATGAAGAAAATTATAATAATAATAACAATCATGCTTTTGATCCAAAAGTGTGCGTTTGCTGATGGCGAATTAATTTGGAATTATAAACATGATAACTTCATAAAAGAAATCATTAGTGGCAAACAGTCCCCTGAAGAACTAAAGAAACAATCAGAATTTGATTCGGATTTAAAAAAAGACTTGGGGATAGAACTTGTGTATACTAATTTATCTGAATGCTTGCAAATAGCTGTTGATAACAATTTCAACATGAAAATTAAAAATAGCCAAAAACGGGAACATTATTGGAACTATCAGAATGCAAAAGCACAATTTTTACCTGATGTTAATTATACCCTAGATATGCAACATTATAACGGTACTTTTGTTGTTGGTGGTATTGTTCCCGACTCAGTTGATGAAACAGCGGTTATTAGTGACTTTAACTTTGTTTGGTCAACAGTAAAACAAGGTAAGTTATTTTTCTTAAACGCTCAACGGAAACACAATTATAGAGCAGCTGACTCAAATTACATGTATACAAAAGATGAAGTAATTTTAAATACAACACTTGCATATTATGACTTATTAAAACAAAAGTTAAAATTTGAAGTCCTACATGCAAATATAGATGATAGAGAGCAACAATTAAGACTAACAAAAGCAAGATATGACGTTGGACTGGGAGACAGATTCGATGTTCTTAGAGCAGAAGCACAACTAGCTCAAGCAAAACAGCAATATATAGCTACATTTAACAGAGTCAGATTAGCCCAGGCTAAGCTTGCAAATATAATGGGTGTAGACGTTATAATTCCAATATTTCCAAGTGAGCATACTGTAGAAATCCGAAACCTTATTGAAGAAAAATATCAGATAAATGAACTTTATAATATGGCAGTTTGCTCAAGAGATGATATAAATGCAACAAAACAAGAAATAAAAGCACTACAAGCGGAAAGAAGCTCAAATTACATGGACTTCGTTCCCAAATTAGATGTCTACGCATCAAAAGGTTTACAGGGTACATTAAGGTTGGGGTTATACGGAAACCAGACAGTTGGTTTTGAATTAACAGTTCCGCTTGGAGAAAACTTGGGGGTTGGTACAATGACCAAAGTAAAAGCATACAATGCCAAGATTGAAGCAAAACAATACGAGCTTACAAACCTTACTAGAAGAGTAAAAGAATCAATAATAGGCTCTTATTATGACTCAAAAACAGCCCTTGAACGAATTGAATCAGCAAAAAAAGAAGTGCTTGCATCAGATCAAAGTGCTCACATTGCATATGTAAAAATGAAAGTTGGAAATGCTACTTTTCTAGATGTACTGCAAGCACAAACTACCAAAATAACTTCAAGAGAAAGCTTAATTGAAGCGATTATAGATTATAACAAAGCACAAACTCAATTATTATTTGATTCAGGAATAATTAGTGTTTCAGGAGTATTAAAAGACTACAGTCAGCCAATAGCTACCACACCACAACCATAGAGTCTCCAGAAAAATTGATTAGCAACAACTACAGACACATATCCAATGAAATATTTCTTAACATATATTAAACTTTTAGACAAATAATTCCGATATATATTATATGAAAAACTATAATTATACAGGGATAATAGCAGGGAATTCCGGATGGGTTAACTTCATGCCGGCGGTATCTATATCAATGCAAAAGAAGAGCGAAAAAGTACCTTCAAATATGGAGTCTGAAATAAACGAGCAGCCTTCAATTATTGAAAATTTGTCAAAAAAATATATTACACCAGAGAAATATATACTTATTAACTTGCCATTGAATATAAACAAAGTTGTATTAATAGCAAGTGGATCATCCTATCATTGCGCGTATTTAGCAGCTGAATTTTTAAAAGAAGAAGCAAAATGCGATGCTGAATGCATTTATTCTAGCGAATTTAGTCAAAATTCAATGCATAACTTTGATAAAGAAACACTATATATATTAATTTCACAGTCAGGAGAAACCAGTGATACACTAGAAGCTTTGAAATATATAACAAAGCATACAGACAAAACATTATGCGTTACAAATAACGAAGATTCAACTCTTTGGCAACTTTCCAACTATAAAGTGCTAACAGAAGCAGGCAAAGAACACAGCATTGCATCTACTAAAGCGATGAGTGCTCAATTATTTTGCTTGTATTTAATTGCTCTCAAGATTATTTATGCAAAAAATAAAGATATTCAGAGTGAAATCAATTATATAAATAACTTACCTACCTTTTTGCAAAATATTTTGGATGATACATCAACAATCAAAAAGGCTGCAAAAAAACTTGCAAAATATAATTCTCTTTCAATTTTGGGAAGTAGAGCATTTTATGCACTAGCAAAAGAAGGGGCGCTTAAAATTAAAGAAACATCTTACATAAACACAACCGCGTATCCACAAGGTGAATTTAT
This sequence comes from Cyanobacteria bacterium OH_CBB_238, assembly GCA_023409995.1. Taxonomy (GTDB): domain Bacteria; phylum Cyanobacteriota; class Vampirovibrionia; order Gastranaerophilales; family Gastranaerophilaceae; genus JAEYQN01. The sequence goes on from JAEYQN010000067.1 coordinate 9,609, forward strand.
GCATGGTCACGTTGCAATATTAAATCAAAAATCAGCATTGATTTCTCTAGTTGATAATGACACAGAAAACTTATGCATCAGAAATCTTGCAAAAATAAAAGAAGACTATAAGCCATTTGTTCTTGCAATTGCAAATAAAGGAACTAGCGAAAAATTGGAATCAGTATCAAACCAATCATTAAGACTAGAATCAGAAACAAAGGTGTTTAGCATTTTTGGAACATTACTAATATTACAACTTCTAGCCTTGGAAATTGCAAAAGAACTCAAAAGAAATATTGATAGACCCACTGGTCTCAAGAAGGTTGTTATTAATTAATATCATCCGGTAAAAACTTAATAAAATAAGCTAAACCTACAGGAATTGCCGAAATTATCAGCAAAATATTAAGAATGCCAAACTTTTGAGCGAACCAACTAATAAGCGGAAGCAGTAGGCCTATTACGCCCCAACTGAAACCGCCAATAAATCCAGAAATCATGCTTTTATACTGAGGCATTGTTTTTTGTGCAAAAACCATATTTAGTGGAACAGACAGAAAGCTTACATAGCCAATCAATAAAAAAGCTATAAAACTCAGTATTGGATGAAACTCCTGTAATGAATAAAACAAAGCAGTTAATGGGAAAACAATAATCATAGATAAATAAAAGACTCTCTTAGCTCCAAACTTTTTTTCCACTAAGGGACTAGTGGCTGTTCCAAGTCCACCCAAAAGCATAAACAAGAACAAGACTACACCTATTTGTGAAACAGAGTATCCTTGAGTTTTCCAGTAAAACGGAAGCGTCAAATTAAACGAAGAACCAATTAATGATTTTAACATAGAAGTCATAAGAAGGATTCTCATTGTTGTATTTGAAAACATTTCTTTAAATGCATGAAGTAAAGACACTTCGGTCTTTTTTATACCCGTCATCGAGAGCTTAGGAACAAACAAAAACATTGTAAAAGCCAAAATTACGCCAAAAATTGAAGCAAACGGTAATGACTCCAAACTAAAATGTTCAGTGACTCCTGCAGAGATAATTGGACCAAAAGCGAAACCGATTGTTCCCATTGCAATATAAGTACTCATTTTTCTACTTGCATTTTCACAAGTGGAGAAAAATGAAACGAAGCTTGTTGCCTGGGGATGAAAAAACGAAACACCCATACTTCCAAAAATTATAAATATTGCAAGTAAAAATGGATTACTAGCAATTCCAACTAGAGAAAGAAAAATAGAAGCAAATAAGATACCCCAAAATATAAAAAATCTTTTTTTCCATTTGTCGGCAATAAAGCCAAATAGAGGTTGAGATATAGAAGATGTAAGATTTGATACACTTATCATAACAGCAGCTATAGCCATAGTTATTCCAAGTTTTGCAGCAATAAAAGGAAGTATCGGATTCAAAAAACCAGAATATGAATCAACAGAAAAATGGGCAAAACTAAGCCAATTGATCGCTTTTGAATTTCTATTACTCATTATTTTCTTCCTATTTGTTATTAATGCTTAAAGTGCCTAATCCCTGTTGTAATCATTGAAATTTTATACTTATCAGCGGTCTCAATTACATCTTTATCTTTGATACTACCACCAGGTTGTATAATAGCAGCAATTCTTCCTTGAGCAGCAGCTTGAATATTATCTATCGCAGGGAAAAAGCCATCAGAAGCAAGCACCGCATCTTTTGAACCATCACAAGCTCTATTTAATGCTGTTTCTACAGCATCAATTCTACTTGTCTGTCCTTGAGAAATACCAATAGCTTTAAAGTCTTTAGCTATAACTATGGCATTAGACTTTGAATGCTTAACAATTTTCCAAGCAAAAATCATATCTTCAATCATTTCAGCTGTGGGCTTACTTTGTGTAACTACTTTAAACATGTCTTTATCAAGTCCTGCCTTATCCACATCTTGAATAAGAGTTCCAAATGGAGTAATTCGTATATCTTTATCTAAATGTTTTTTATAATCCTCAAGTGGTGTATTCAATTTAATAACTCTTAAATTCTTTTTCTGCCTGAGAACCTCTAGGGCTCTGGGGGTATAATCAGGAGCAATTAAGACTTCTAAAAATACTGCAGATAATTTTTTAGCCAACTCTTCATCTACAACTTGAGAAAAAGCAACTATTCCACCAAAGGCACTTATTGGATCACAATCAAAAGCTTTATCAAAAGCTTCTTTTATATTTTTTCCAAGAGCTACACCACAAGGTGCATTGTGCTTTACGATAGAAACGGCGCATACATCATAAAACTCACTCACAATACTAGTAGCCGCGTGCATATCAAGAATATTATTAAACGAAAGCTCTTTTCCATTTAATATTTCATAATCGACCATATTTTTATTAAAGTATATAGCTGCGCTTTGATGAGGATTTTCACCATATCTAAGATCATTTTGCTTATCTGCAAATAGTGAGAAATAAGAACTTATTTCTGACGCTGAATCAATAAATCTACCAGCTAAAGTTTTTAGAATAAGCGTATCTAATTCGGATGTTTTCTTAAAAACTTCTAATGCTAATTCTCTTCTTAATCCAAGTCCAATTTCTCCATCTTTTTCTTCTAATTCATTCAATATCATTTTATATTGAGCAATTGATGAAACCGCAGCAACTCGTTCATGATTTTTTGCTGCAGCTCTAAGCATACAAGGGCCACCGATATCAATATTTTTTATTAAATCGTTTGTATCTGCATCACTATCCGCAAATTCAGAAAATGGATAGAAATTAACAACTACCATATTTATTAACGAAATATTTTCTGCTTTTATCTGAGACATTTCTTCTGCATTCTCAGCATTAGCCAAAATGCCAGCATGTATTGCAGGGTGTAATGTTTTAACTTTTCCACCAAGCATTTCTGCGAAACCGGTGATATCTTTTACTTCAATAGCATCTACATTGTTCTCTTTCAGAAGTTTATAAGTTGCTCCTGTAGAAATAATTTCGTAATTATATTTTTGAGTTAGTTCTTGGGCAAACTCAACTATATTTTCTTTATTATAAACACTTATTAATGCTCTTTTTTTCATTATCCCTCCGCAAGTAGCTATGTATGTAATTAATCTAACATAAAAGAAGGAAGAGGTGTTTTATCCTCTCAAAATATTAAACAATAAGCAACATTGTCAACTTTAAATTTATTCAAATAATGTCTTTTTAACAGGCATTGCTTCAAAAAAATCAGATAGTTCATCTATCTCCATATAATCAAGTGATTCAATGGTAGTCTCTAGTTTTTCTATTGGCAGTTTGCCTGAAATTACAGCATTTAAATAACAACTTACTTTTTTTGAATCCACTTTTAAATTTCTATCATTGCTTGTTGATATCAGATTTTTTATATTTTTTTGCAAATCATCTCTTGCGTATTTAACTTCTTGTTCCAAAAACTCATCAGGAGGACAAATTGCTTCATCTATAGGAATTAATCTAAGAAAATGAGCAGTTTTCCTAAGTTCTTTGGAATATTCAGCTTTTTTCAAACTATCTTCATTTATTATTTCGTTTGGATTTAGTCCCGCTTTTAAAATTCTTTCTCTGGATTTTAGCTTATTTTTATCAATATCTTCAGGACAAATACCAACATTAATAGCTCTCTGCCGCCAGATTTCATATGAATTTTCGTCATTTTTTACTTTGTGTGAATCAAATTTTGAATTTGATTTATAGTTTTGCTGAGGCAAAACAACCCACTTATTTGTAAACTTTTCGCTTGCCGAAAAAGAAATATTAATGGGAGAAGAAATAATATCTGTAATCATTTAAAGTAAACCTTATTTATAAAAATATGATGATATAAAATACTCAGAATATAAATTTTGCTATTAATTTAATAGGAGATAATAAATGTTTAGACTAAAATATCTAATAATAGATATCAAAGAGAGTTAAAAATGTTAGAAATAAATCAAGAATTAATTGTAACTGTTGAAAAAATGTTGTACGAAGGCCTTGCTCTGGCAAGAAAAGACAACTTTCCTATATTCATAGAAGATGGCTGTGCTGGTGATGAACTTAAAATAAAAATAACGAAATCTAAAAAAAGTTTTGCGAATGCCACAATAATAGAAATAATAAAAGAGTCTGAACATAGAACAAAACCATTTTGTGCTCTTCATAATGCCTGTGGTGGTTGCCAATGGCAGCATATAGAATATAGTGAGCAACTAAAACAGAAACAAAACATTGTAGACGAGACTATAAAGAAAATCACCGGAGAAAGTATCAACGTTTTAGCAACAATACCAAGCCCAAAAACAAGAGAATACAGGCACAAAGTTCAATACCCAATTTCACAAACAAAAGTTTCAAAGAGGTTACTTGCAGGGTATTACAAGAAACATACACACGAATTAATAAATATAAAACACTGTCCGATACAACCAAGAATAATAGATTCAATAATAGAGCAGATAAAAGATAAAGCTCAAAGCTTAAATATAAATGCATACAACGAAAAAAAACATACAGGAATATTAAGACATGTGGTCTTCAAACACTCAAGCAGCAGTGAAAAATCAATAGTTATTTTAGTTGTAAATACTGATAAAATCCCTGATAGCATTGACGAATTGGCATCATATATTTATAAGACATTCCCTGAGGTTTCAGGCGTCTGTGTTAATTTTAATACTCAAAAAAACAACGTTATTCTTGGCAAAGAAACAAAATGTTTAATAGGGGATGATTACTATACTCAAGTACTCGGCGACATAACATACAAGATAAGTGCAAACAGTTTTTTCCAAGTAAACCCTTTCAGTGCAGAAGAAATATTCAACTCTGTAAAAGAAATGATTGTAAAAAATATCGAGGATCCAACAATTCTTGATGCATATTCAGGAGTCTCAAGTTTTGGAATTTGGATGAAAGACATAGCAAAAGAAGTCACTTGCGTAGAAGAAATCAAATCAGCGTCTGATGATGCAGTTTCTAGCATACATCTAAATAATGCAACAAATATTAATGTAATAAATGGCAATACTTCTGAAATTTTTAAAACCTTAATTGAGGAAGAAAAACAATTTGATGTGACACTCCTAGATCCTCCCAGAAAAGGTTGTGAAGTAGAAGCTTTAGAAAATGCGGTTAAATTAACAAAATCACTAATTATATATGTAAGCTGCAATCCGTCATCATTGGCAAGAGATATAAAATATCTGCATGAAAATGGATTCAAAACAGAGTGCATTCAACCTGTAGATATGTTCCCTCATACTTATCATATTGAAAGTATTGCCCTATTGAAAAGACACTAGGGGAATAGATTTTTTATTAAAATAAATATAAATTCTAATTTGAATAAGGAGTCGAATTTTGAAAAACTTTATAAGATCATTTTTTGCTGCAATTGTACTTGCATTATTATCACATGCATTAGTTTTTGCACAAGATATAAGAAACTGCAATATAATACCTGATTTAACCTATAAAATAATAGATGGAACCGAAATAAAATTAGACTTATACTCTCCAATAACCAAAACAACAAACAAACTACCCCTCGTTGTGTTTATTCACGGTGGAGGATGGGACTCAGGAGATAAATCATTAGTCCAAAAAGCCAACAGAGGAAAATTATTACAAGAATTTCTTGATAACAACTACATTGTGGCGAGTATTGATTACAGGTTAACAAGCAAGACAACTCACTTTCCAGCACCTGCTGAAGATTGCAAGGACGCCATAAAATGGCTTAGAATGAATGCCGAATCATACAACATAGATACAAACAACATTGGATTATGGGGTACTTCAGCGGGTGGGCATTTGGCACTACTTGTTGCATATACGAGCGATAAGACTTTCGTCGGAGATAACAACCTTGATAAATATTCAGCGAATGTCAGCTATGTAATAGATCATTATGGACCTGTTGATCTTATAAAACTATTCAAACCCGAAGCAAGCAATGCCTATCTAAAAATGTTAAATGTTTTAGATAATGAAAGATACGAAAAAAGACAAACAAAACTAGCAAGCTTTTGTGGATTAGATACAAGCAAAGAACAACAAAAAATATCTAACATATGTGGATTATATTCACCCATAAACTATGTTTCACAAACAAGCGTTCCAACAATTATCCTTCAAGGAAGTGGTGATAATATTGTAGAACTTTACCAAGCAAAGTTATTGCGTGATAATTTAGAAAAGAACAATACATCATCTAAGCTGGTAATATTTAAAGGTGGAGACCACGGATTAAATAATTTGAGTAGCGAAAATGAAAAAAAGCTCATAGAGACAAGTGTAAATTTTGCAAAAGAACACACAACGCAGCCCTAAAAAGGATATATCCTGTAAACAAATGCTAACTTATTGGATTTAAAGTCATTTTTAATGTTTAATAATATAAATAGCAGGGTGTGCGCAGAGGGGATTATGAGCAAAAATATATGTGTTTATTGTTCATCTAGTAATTATTTAGATGACAAATATTATAAACTATCACAAGAACTAGGTCATAAAATAGCTCAGGGCGGTTATGGATTAGTATATGGAGGAACCACAGTTGGTTGTATGGGGCAAGTGGCTAATGCTGTAATTCATAATGGAGGTAAAGCCATTGGGGTTATTCCAGAACTTATTGAAAGTAAAGGCTTAGGTCATCCTGAATTAGCACAAATAATTGTAACTAAAGATATGAGAGAAAGAAAAGCTACAATGGAAAAACTTTCTGACATATTTTTGGCTATTCCTGGCGGCTTTGGTACATTTGAAGAAATATTCGAAATAATTGTAGGTAAACAACTTGGGTATCATAGAAAAGCAGTTATTTTTCTAAATTTTGACGATTTCTATACTCCAATGTTTAAGATGTTTGAAAACGTATATAGCGAAAATTTTGCAAAAGAAGAATCCAGAGGACTTTATCATATTGCAAATTCCGTTGATGAAATTTTTGACTACATAGAACAATATCAAGAAAAAGATTTTGTAATGAAGTGGTAATAATTATTAATTTTTTGTGTAAGTGGCGACTTTTAGGTAAAATATATAACTATGGAACGAAAAATAAAACAAATACTAGGATTTAATGTTGATTTATTCTCCTTTGCAGAGGCTCTTGAATATATAAAAAAGCAGATGAACTCATCAAAAGGTTCACATATAATAACAATAAATCCTGAAATGATAGAAATGGCTGAAAAAAATATGGAGTTTCAACCTATTCTAAAAAACGCTGACTTAATAATCCCTGATGGAATTGGAATAAAGATTGCACTAAAAATTAATGGAATCACACAAGAGCAAATTCCAGGGATAGAATTTTCGAAAGATCTTATTTCAATATGCGCAGATAGTAATTATTCAATTGCATTAATTGGGTCAAAACCAGAGGTAGTAAAGTTGGCTTCTCAAAACCTAAAGAATGAATATCCATCTCTGAATATTTCTTATGTTAAAGACGGGTTCTTTTCGATTGAAGATGAAGATAAAATTATAGCTGAATTGCAAGAAAAAAATCCCAAATTAGTGTTAGTTGCACTGGGTGCACCTAAGCAAGAGCTATTTATAAACAGGCACAAAAAATCTTTACCAGAGACAATATTTATTGGAGTTGGCGGAAGTTTTGATGTATGGTCAGGAACAATAAAAAGAGCACCGATTGTTTTTAGAAAAGTTGGATGCGAATGGCTATACAGAGTATTAAAACAACCATCAAGATTCAAGCGAATTTTTCCTACACTACCTTTATTCTTATTGAAAGTATTAAAGGAAAAGCTGCTTAAAAACAAATAAGGGGATATATGAAAAACACACTAACAACAGAAGAATTAAATGAATTAAACTTAATTACTAAAAAGTTAAGAAGACAAATACTTGAAATGATTCATAATTGTCAATCAGGACATCCGGGAGGAAGCCTGTCAGCAATTGATATATTAACGGTATTATATACAAAGTGCTTAAATCATTACCCCGAAAATGACTTGAATCCGAACTATAATAATAGAGACAGATTTATCCTATCAAAAGGACATGCTTCAGCTGCACTATATGCAATATTAGCACACTGCGGATATTTTCCAGAAGCTGAATTAATGACATTTAGAAAAATCGGTTCAAAACTTCAGGGGCACCCATCATCAAAATTGTTGAATGGCGTGGAAGTGTCTACTGGTTCTTTAGGTCAAGGATTGTCTATGGGTTGTGGAATTGCTCTTGGATTAAGGTTGGATAATATAGACAGCAAAATTGTTGTTTATCTGGGCGATGGAGAATTACAAGAAGGTAGTGTTTGGGAAGCTGCAATGAATGCATCTCACCAAAAATTAAAAAACGTTATTGCTATAGTTGACCGCAACAAATTACAAATTGATGGCTGCACAGAGAATATAAAATCAATAGGATGTGTAGCATCCAAGTTTAAATCTTTTGGTTGGGACACAATTGAAATAAATGGCCATGACTTCCAAGAAATATATGCAGCAATTGAATCATCGAAAAATGCAACAAAGCCAACGGTAATAATAGCAAATACAATAAAAGGCAAAGGTATTTCCTTTATGGAAAACAATGCCGGTTGGCATGGAAAAGCTCCTAACAACGAGCAACTACAAGACGCATTAAAAGAACTAGTTTAGGAATTAATTTACTTATGACAAACACAAAAACATTAAAATCTGTAAGAGCCGTATATGGACAAACATTATTAGAACTAGGAAAAACAAATAGAAATATAGTAGTCTTAGATGCTGATTTGTCCTGCTCAACACAAACTCAAACATTTGCCAAAGAATTCCCCGAAAGGTTTTTTAATATTGGGATAGCAGAGCAAGATGCAATGACAACAGCAGCTGGACTTTCAACTGTAGGAAAAATTCCCTTTGTTTCGACATTTGCCATTTTTGCTTCTGGAAGAGCTTGGGAACAAATTAGAAATGCCATATGCTATCCTCGCTTTAACGTAAAAGTAGTGGCAACGCATGGTGGTATTACAGTAGGTGAAGATGGAGCTAGCCACCAAGCGCTAGAGGACATCGCGTTAATGAGAGCTATTCCTAATATGATGGTGATTGTACCGGCAGATGCAATTCAAACAAAACAAGTTATTGAATTTGCAGCAACATACACTGGCCCAATGTATATAAGAATTTCACGAGCAAGTTTGCCTGATGTTTACAGCGATGATTACACATTTAATCCGTTTAAAGCCATTGTTGTAAAAGAAGGAACTGATGTTTCGCTGTTTACAAATGGTGAAACTTTGATCGAAACGATCGAATGTGCTAAAATATTAGAGTCAAAAGGCATATCAGTAGAGATAATTGATATTCCTGTTGTAAAACCACTCGATAGTGAAACATTAGTAAAATCAGCATCAAAAACAAAAAAAGTCGTAACTATCGAAAATCACTCAATAATTGGAGGGCTAGGGGGAGCAGTATGTGAAGTACTAAGCGAAACAGCCCCAACTAAAACCTTAAGAATCGGCTTAAATGATCAATTTGGACAAAGTGGAGATGCGAGAGAATTACTTGAGTATTACGGATTAACAGCAGAAAAACTAGCAGAGAAAATAATAGGATTTGTAAAATAGTATGATTCAACTTAGAGGTGTAACTAAAAGATATAAGACAAATTATGCTCTAAAAAATGTTAATTTAGACATAATGTCCGGGGAGTTTGTTTTTCTGACAGGCTCTAGTGGGGCAGGGAAATCAACTCTAATGAAACTATTATATAGGGAAGAAGTTCCTACAAGTGGAACTGTTATGGTTGGTGGAATAAATATTGCCAACTTAGCAAATGATAAGATTCCTAATCTTAGAAGATGTATGGGAATTGTATTTCAAGACTATAAACTTTTACAAAACCAAAGTGTATATGACAATATTGCTTATGTTATTAGAACTCTGGGAATGAGCTCTAGAGAGATAGAAGCAAGAGTTACCGGAGCATTAAAGGTCGTAGGACTGATTGAAAAAATGAAAGCTAAACCTTCAGAACTTTCCGGTGGAGAACAACAAAGAGTCAGTATCGCCAGAGCAATTGTAAATGGACCTCCGCTTCTAATTGCAGATGAACCAACTGGTAATTTAGACCCAAAAAATTCAATGGAAATTATGCAGATTTTGGACCAAATAAACCAAAAAGGCATAACTATACTTATTGCAACACACGATCATGCGATGGTTGATTATTTTAGAAAAAGAGTTATTACAATGGATCAAGGTCAGATCGTGAGAGATATTCAAGCAGGTACTTATGAGTAACGAAAATAAAGCAAAAATAAAGAAAAAAGTAAAAGCACATATTCCAAAGGATTGGCTTGGAGAATTAAGAATCCTCTATAGAATGGGGATGGAAACAATCAACGGTATTTGTCGAACAGGTTGGATTAATATAGCAATAATAACAACAATGGCAGCTATTTTAACTATTTTTGGTGCTTTATTTAGAACGACTCTTTCGCTCTCTACTTTTGTACAAGAATTAGGAAATGCCCTTGAAATATCGGTTTATTTGAAACCAACATCAAGCGCTTCCCACATAACAAGCCGGATAAAAGAATTAAATCATGTTACGAGAGTAAAACTTATAACAAAAGAACGAGCCTGGAACGACATGAAGAAAGAAATAGATGTTTCTGACATAGATAACCCATTACCCGATACTCTTCATGTTCGAGTTGATAATCCTAAGAACATAACTGATGTGTATGAAAGAATAAAACTTATTCCTGGAGTAGAAGACTTAAGTTACGCTAACGATATCGCAAAAAAAATGGAAATGTTCAACAATATAGTACATACAATGACTGTAATTGTAGTAATTGTAGTTGCTATTTTGACAATTGCCATTATAAATAATACAATTCAACTAGTTATTCAATCTCGTAAAGATGAGATCGAAATAATGAGATTAATGGGAGTAAGTAATTGGTACATAAAAATACCGCTTATATTACAAGGTGCTATCTACGGGTTTTTAGGATCAATATTATCTTTATTTCCGTTAAATGCAGTTCAAGACGGCCTGCTGAAAGTTCATAATTTCTTTTCAGTTCCATCACCCGTTTTGGCAAATAACATAGTAATAATAACCTTATTTATTATTGCAATAGGTTTCGGCGCAGGTGGAAGTATGCTCTCCATCAAAAAACACTTACAGGTGTAATAGATAAACAATCAACAAGACGGGTTCATATGAGTCTAGATGAATTTATCATCGATCCAAAGCAAATTCCTGCAATGCCTCAGGTCATTGTGAAAGCTTTGAGTATCATAAAATCAGAAGAGTCAGGAATTATGGAACTAGCTAACATAGTTTCATATGATCAAGCTTTGTGTACTCAAATTTTAAAGCTTGTTAATTCTGCATATTACGGATTTCCTCAACAAATTTCATCAATGGTCAAAGCCATTGGACTTATTGGTATGAACCAAACTAAAAATATCGTCATGTCAGTGGCAATGAAATCAGTTTTAACAACATCTACGGGCAAATCTTTGTGGAAACATTCTATTATTACAGCGGTTGCCTGCGAATATCTAGCCAAAAAATATAAGCTTATGAATCCAGATGAAGCTTTTATTTTAGGTTTTTTGCATGACATAGGAAAAATATTGCTAGACAGAAAAAATCCAGTCTTTAATAAAAAAGCGGCTGATTTAGCAGACAGAGGACTAGACATAGTAGAAGCTGAAGAAATATTTTTCAAAACAAATCATGCTGACTTAGGTTTTTATATGGCTTCAAAATGGAAATTATCGATAATTGTAGCCAATGCTATAAAATATCATCACGATCCCTTAAAATCTTCAATGCTAAATGTAGCAGCATTGGTTTATTTTGCAGACAGGTTAGCAAAACCTGGCTTGAAAAAACCATACTTTAATCCTGAAATTGAGAACAAAACTAATATAAAAATTGAAGATCCTATAGCGATTAAACAAATAATAGAAGAGAAAAGTAGTGTTCTTATCTCTGAGTTAATACCATAAAGGCTTTTACAAAAAAAATTGTTTATGGTAAACTAAGCAAGTACTTTGAATTAATAGTTTTGTGGAAAAGTGGCCGAGTGGCTGAAGGCGGCACCCTGCTAAGGTGTTATGTGGGTTTCCTGCATCGAGGGTTCGAATCCCTCCTTTTCCGCCATTTAATTTTTAAGGTTGGACATTTGTCCGTTTTTCATGAAAAGAATCCCGATTAACACAATCTTTCGGGAGTTGAAATTAACAGAGCATTAGATTTCATAATTGCTCTAAATTGCAAAATTTTTATATCACTTTTTTGTATTAAAAAGGAGAATTCTACACTATTGAATCAAATCCTACGTCTTTTATTTTAGGGGTATTTTCAGATATTTTTTTTATCATTTCCTTAAAGTCTTCTGGCAAAGACACCGAATCTCCAGGTTTTATCATGAAGTCTTGCTGTTTCTTGCAAGAAGTACATTTTATTGAGTGAGTATCAATAATTGAAGAAAGTTTCTTTGGTTTAATTGATATATTGTTCGCCTTTTTAAGATTAAAATAATACTAGAACTTATAAAAATAAAAGCAAATAGATAATTTACTAATTCTGACTGAATATTAAAGTTTCGTATTACACCCTCCCCGTATAAAAGTCCATCATTCAGAGAGTGGTGGGCTTTTTAATTAGAATTTTAGGCGCTGTTACAAGCCTTTATGCCTATATTGTTGTAAAGAGAGACTAATCTTAAAGACTTTTTGATGCAAATTATAGGCTATTTTCTTTACAAAATTAGCTTATAATTAATGGTTCTTCCGCCACCAACTCGTTTTAAGATTTTTTTCCCTACCAAATCAGTAATGAATATTTTCGCTTTATTTTATAGCCTCTAATAAGGCCTCCAAAAATAAAACTATCCAATTAGTTAAGACTGATATAACTCTTTGGATGCATAGAGCAAAAAAAAGCCGGCAACTTTAGATGCCGGCTTTTGAGATGACCTAAAATCCACCTAAAGGGATTACACTTTCAGGGTTTCTCTGTGATAGAGCCTGGGAGGTATTATTATTTGGAATTAAATGTTTTTGATAACTATGCCTCGGCTGAACACTTAGTAATTTGCTGCTATTATTAGCTGCGTTTGCACCTTCAACCAATCTGATCAAAGATTTAACGATATCATTAACACTAACGGCTTGGCTTGCCAGTTCTCTAGAAGCTGCAGCGCTTTCTTCTGCTGTTGCTGAGTTTGTTTGCATTACCTGTTCCATTTGCTGAATAGCCTTGTTTATTTCGGTTACACCTCTTGATTGTTCCTCGGTGGCTGAGGATATTTCTTCAAGTAGTTCGCTTACTTTTCTTGCTTCCCCATCAATTTGTGACAATGCTTCGTTAACTTTTTTTGCTATATCCGCACTTTGCTCTGATAATGAAATATTATTTTCAATTATTGCTGTTGTATCTTTTGCGGCTTGTGCACTTCTTTGTGCTAGATTTCTAACTTCCTCAGCAACTACGGCAAATCCCTTTCCGGCATCACCCGCTCTTGCTGCTTCTACAGCCGCATTTAATGATAATAGATTTGTTTGAAAAGCTATTTCATCTATTACTTTAATAATTTTAGCTATTTCATTGCTTGATTGTTTTAAATCCGTCATTGAATTCATCATGGTATGCATTTCTGTATTACTTTTCCTAGCATACTCGGTTGCGCTTTTAGCCATTATTGAAGCTTGCCTTGTATTTTCATTATTCTGCTGAACCATTGAAGAGGTCTCTTCCAGAGTAGAAGATGTTTCTTGAATTGATGCAGCCTGTTCCGTTGTACCTTCTGCCAAAGCTTGGCTTGCTGCTTCGACTTGCGCAGATGCGGCAGAAACTTCAGAGCTTCCTGTAGTTAATTCCCCAATAGCATATTGTATAGGTCTAGTTATTGCATTTGCAATAATTATTCCCAAACTAACCATCAAACTTAAAGAGGCAAGACCTATTATTGTTAATAAAATATTTGCTGTTTCTGTAGCTTTTTTATTATCTTCATATATTTTTTTTGAAGATTCTTTTTGCATTTTTATTAACTCAAGTAATGTAGTTCTATATTCTTCGACTACAGTATAACCAGACCTATATGCAGCATACGCAGCAGTATTATTATTTTGATTTGCCAGATACATTGATTTATCAAAAATAGCACTAAATCTAGTCCTAATTTCCTTAAAGTCACTCAATTTATCTTTTTGTTCCTGTGTAGGATTAGTTTGTAAAAACTTTTCTATTAATTCAGTATTTTCTGTTCTTAGAGATTTTGTGCTTTCATTTAATGCAACATTTTCACTTTGAGTTGTATTTTGCATTAAATTTAATATATTAGCAATCATTCTATTTAGATTTCCACGCATATCCCCGAGAACTTCTATAGCTACAAGATTCTCAGAATACATAGATTCTAAACTTTTTGATGCTTTTGCATTAAAGGAATATCCGATAATACTCGTCAATAAAATAAAAAATGATGCTATTGCAACTAACAAATACAACTTATGTGCAATTTTTAATTCTTTAAACCAATCCATAAATACCTCTTCTTTCTTCTATCTTCACTCTAAATTGAATATCAATCTTCCACTCATTTTAATTAAAACATTTCTCCTGACTCTGCAAGATTATTATCAAAACACACTTCAGCCTCATCTTTAGACAAGATTCTATCAATATCCAATAACATTACAATTTTGTCTTTAACCTTACCAATTCCTTTTAAGAAATTATTGTCTAACTTTTCTCCATAGCTTGGAGCTTGTTCGATATCTAAATAATTAATTTCAAATACTTCAGAAACGCAATCAACAACAAAGCCTACCAGTTTTTCATTGCACTCACTGTTTATCTTTACAATGATTACGCATGTCTCTTTTCCATATTCAGCTTCCTCCATATTTAAAGCAAGTCTTAAATCTATTATTGGAAGAATTTGTCCTCGTAAATTCATAATACCCTTCATATAATTTGGGGTTTTAGGTATTGGGGTTATCTCTGGTAGTTGGATGACCTCATTCACTTTTAAAATAGGAAAAGCATAATTTTTTTCATTAAGGAAAAATGCCAAAAACTTATGATTAACCTTATTTTCTTCTTGAACCATTTTAAAATCCATTTTGATTTATTCCTCCTGCATAATTTTCACAATTCCACGCAATATTTAAGAACGAAATTATAGAACTCTCATTTATAATTCGATCTAAAGCCAACATTAAAAGCGTTGTATCTTCTCCATCTTGCAAACTAACTCCCTGAATAAACTCTAAATCAGTATATGCCGGTAGCTTACTTATACTTTTCTGATTTATTTGATAGAACTTACAAAAAAAGTCTACAATAAGACCTACGCATTTATGTTGCCCTCTGAAAAGAACTACAACAAAAGCAACGCAAGTTTTATTCGAGTTGTTATTATTATTTTTTTCTAATAATACCCGTAAGTCGAGAACTGGTATAATTGAGTCCTCTGCTGCTAAAATCCCATTTACAGAAACTGGAGCATTAGAAATCGGTATTATTGTGGGATTCCCCAACACACCAACTAGAGAATTAATTGGTAGAGCGCATGTTTTGTCTCCTACCCTAAAAGATATATATTTTGTTGTTGATTGACTTTCTATAATAAAGTCCTTTCACTCTATAAATCAAGAAATTAAAGCAAATAATTTTTCTTAACTCTATAGAACTAATCGCATGCCCCTTAGCGAGAAATGCAAAATACTTCCTATAAATATTCCAAACAATGATAATTACTAACTTTACCTTAGTTAAAAGTCATAAATAATATTGCTTCCAAATAATAATATACCCCATTAGTTCTATTTGTCAATACGAAATATACCCTTTGAGTATCTTATATTTAATCTATGTACACTTTATAATAATAGATTGAGGTAAATTATGAATACCGGCAAAAAACTACAAGTTCTCTTTGGTATGAATGTTAAAGAATTGCGTAACAATATGGGCTTAACCCAAGATCAATTAGCCGAAAAAGCAGACATTGCAACAAGAACACTAGGAAAAATTGAACGTGGGGATATTTTTGTGTCTGCAGCCACTCTAGTTAGTTTGTCCCGTGCTTTAAAGGTGGATGTCAAAGAACTATTCGAATTTAACCAAGAGAGAACAAATAATGATATAAAAGCAGAAATTATAGAGGCTCTTAATAGCGATAACGTTGATTATAAATTTCTGTATAAAGCTTTAAAACTATCAAGGTAATCCAAAATCTTAACTTAATTATAATGCCATACGGAAAGCAAGTTTTTCTTATTGCAATTACTGCAATTAAATTCATATACTTGCCAGCTCTAGCCTCCATTGATAGCCTATCATTTTTTAGAAGATCAATTTTAAATAATGCTGCTTAAAACACTAATTTTCTCTATTTTTGATTAGATTCGATACACTTTGAAATTTTTGAAAAAACAGAATTAGATTGACTACTACTCGAATATAAAAACTGTTTTTGCCCAGAAATATAGTTTGCCTTGCTTGAGTTATCATTTTTATTAAGATGCTTATTTTTAATCATTGTAGCAAGTGGAGTGGCAACCAATGGAACAATAATCCTTTCTCCAATAACTCCTGAAGTAATCAATGTTAAAGCTGACGTAAAACCTTTTTTAGCAATGCTAAAAACTTCAGGCGATTTACTCTCAAGATGACCAAATAGTGTTTTACACATTTTTTGCTGAAGCTTTCTGTTGCTTATCGCAAAACCAATCGCAAGTTGGACAAAACATGTAGTCATTCCACTGGCTAAATCCAGTGCAGCAACAAAACCTCTTTTTTCCTTTGGAATTTCTTCATTTTTTCTACTTTTATCATATCTAAATGCATATACAATTGCATCTTTTAAAACATTTGAACCAACCAAAAGTCTTGCTGCAAGGACATCGTCATTAATGACCTTTTCAGCATGTTTTTTCATTAATTTACTATCTGACAAATTATAAAGAACTTTTGAAACTATCATTGAGAACCAACGTCCTTATTATCTTTTGGAGTAGGTGTAATAAATGATTTCATTATTTTAGGATAAGCCCAATTTGTAATAGAAGTAACAATAGGAATAGCTGCAATAGCAACCAAAATACCTACCCGATCTTTAAAGACACCAAGTTTTTCTTCAACTATATCAAACTGTGGACCTTTTGCTACGTCTTTAACATTAAAGCCTTGAGCTAATTTACCCTCTTTAGATAAAGTATCTATATATTTTCCAACCTTATTTAAAGCAAGCAGTTGAATCGTTATGGTTAAAGCTGCTTCAATTGGTTGTTTCCAAGCTGAATATATTTTTGTATCTTTGTCCTCTTTAGAAATTGGATTAAATGCAATGATGAAAGGAGCAATAAGCATTTTCCCAAATGCATTTACCATATTTGCGACTTTTTCTCCACCTGCCTTTGCAAATCCGACCGAAAATTTAACTAAATTGGACTCACCAGATACAGTTTTTGCAAGATCAATGTTCCCAGTGAATGAAGTATCCCTGGATTTTGTAGTACTATTTGATGTTTTTAATGACGTAATTTTATTGACAATCATATGTTTACATATATTACCATTATTTTCTTGAAGATATAATCAACAAAAAAGCCGTGATTAAATTTTATTGCCAATTATTTAATATATGTTACATAATAATATTAGGACTAACTAGGCTCCTTTTGGGCAGAGTTTTTTCTACTTATCAAACTCGCAATAGGAGTTGCAAGAAATGGTACCAATATCCTTTTTGCAAAAACTGTAGAAATTAATAGGGACGAAATTATTGCAAGGCCGGTATTACATTTTTCCAATGCTTTTACCTTTTTTGCCTTTATCAAATCTTGAAATAATAAGCTGCTCACCCTATTTTGAATATTCTTATTAGCTATTGCAAAACCAAGAGTAAGTTGACTTAAGCACGAAAGCACTCCTGTGGATAAATCAAGGGATGCTACAAGTTTGCGTTTCGTTCTTGGAATTTTATCATTGTTCATAGCTTGCTTATAAGAACTGGTATATTCGAAAGCATCCTTTGCAACGCTTGCACCAACAAGTATTTTTGCCGCATAATTAGGATTTGTCATGGATTTTTCTATGTGGGCAACTAATGATTTATTATTTGCAATATTTTTGATAATACTAGATACATTCATTATAATTCTTACTCTTATTTACAGTACTCGATTCTTGAGCTTTTAACTTTTTCTGATGGACAACATTTATAACCCTTGGATGTAACCAATTTGTTATACCGCAGACAATAGGCATGGAGACCATTGCAGCTACAAAACTTATCCTTCCTTTTAGAATGTTAAGACGCTTTGTATTTTGATCGAACAATTTTTGATCAGTTGTTTTTAATGAATATAAGTCCCCCAAAGCACCTCTTGATGCAAGTTTATTAAAGTTTTTATTAATACTTGAAAGGATTAGTAACTGTGCACCAAGATTTACCACTGCGCTGATTGGCTGTTTCCATGCCATGTAAGATTTGTTCTCTTTTTTTTCTTTAGACAAAGGATTAAATACAATAATTAAGGGGGCAATAAAAGCTTTGCCTGCACCATTGAACAAGATTGTTTCCAGTTCTCCACCACATCTTGAGCACATATAGAAAAACTTGCTCCTTAAACTCATGTAAGAATTTTTATTTTTAAGATGTTTTATTATCTTTGTAAAATCTGCTCCAAAGGCCACATTGTTATTATTCTTAGTCGAATACTGATTTATATATCTGCTTTTATTCAATCTTAAATTTGTTCTTACACTTGAGTTTGTAATTGCT
Organism: Cyanobacteria bacterium OH_CBB_238; assembly: GCA_023409995.1. Taxonomy (GTDB): domain Bacteria; phylum Cyanobacteriota; class Vampirovibrionia; order Gastranaerophilales; family Gastranaerophilaceae; genus JAEYQN01. The sequence goes on from JAEYQN010000067.1 coordinate 28,368, forward strand.
TTAAGCATGCAATGATATAACCCTTTTCCCTATTACATGCTCTATACTAAATCAATAATGTTAGAGTTTTATTAGAGTAAAACAGTTTTTACAATTTTTATTTTGGCAAGTGTAGAGAAAACACAGAACCTTTATTGACAATGCTTTCAACTGTAACAAAACCTTTATGTGCCTGTGCAATATGTTTCACAATTGCAAGCCCTAAGCCAGTACCACCCGCGCTTCGACTCCTAGCTTTATCAACTCTATAGAATCGTTCAAATAGCCTAGGAATATGATCTTGCGGTATTCCGCAACCGAAATCTCTGACGTTAATTATAATTTCATTACTTTTTTCATATGCATCTACTATTAATTTTTCATCATAATTACTGTATTTAATAGCATTATCAACAAGATTTACTATTGATTGTTCTATTAAAGAAGAATTTATTTTAAGCTTCATTGCTTCATCTACACTAAGCTCTATATTTATATTTTTGTCATTAGCTTTTAATTGACATACTTCAATAGCGCTTTCCAAAACGTCTTTTAAGAAGCACTCTTCTCTTTTTATTTCACTATTTTCATTACCTTGCTCAATTTTAGAAAGACTTAAAAGATCGTCTATAATTAAATTTAATCTATCTGCATGTTTCCTTATAATCTCTAAAAAGTGGACAGTTTCCCCATTATCTTTAAGGTCCGACTCTAATAATGTTTCTACAAATCCCTTTATAGAGGTAATTGGGGTTCTCAATTCATGAGAGACATTTGCGACAAAGTCTTTTCTTATATTTTCTAACTTTCTCAGGTGAGTAAGGTTATTTAATACGACAACTGCACCAATGTTTTCATTATTATGGTCACGTAAAACTCTACTTCGAGCCTGCAAAAACAAATCTTCTTTGTGATTTAATGTAATGTACTCTTCAAATTGCTCACTACCTGCAAATGTTTTTTTTATGAATTGATGAAGAGCTGTCTTTCCAGTTATATCCTTAATTTTTAATCCTTTTACTTCATCCTTATTTACTCCAAGCAAATTTGCTGCAGCATCATTCATTTTTATAATTCTTTTATGTATATCAACGGCAATTACGCCCTCTTCCATGCTTGAAAACACAGCATCTTGCTGCATCTTCTGCTGCATTATTGTCGTTATTCTTTGATTTAACTGACCTGCCATATTATTTAATGCATTTGCCAAATTATTCATCTCTCTTTGAGCAGGAACAGAAATGGAATAATTTAAATTACCCTGAGCAAAATTTCTGGCTCCTTCTTCTATATCTTCCAGAGGTTTTTTTATTCTTCTTGAAATATACCAACTGAAAAAAGCTGCAATTATAGCAATAATAATCCCTGAAATAACAATTTTCCAATATAGGCTATTTAGTGTTTTATCAATAAATGATAAGGGGATGGATAATCTAATCACTCCTGAAAGCTTGCCATTTTTAGCCACTGGGAGAGCTACATACAGCATGTCTGTTTTTAAAGTATGGCTATATCTGACTGAATTGCCTTCATTACTATTAAGTGCTTGAATGACTTCTGGCCTATTAGCATGATTATCTTCTAATAATGGCTCTTGTGCCGAATCGCCCAAAACTTCACCAGATGGTGAAATTATTGTAACCCTTGCATTTATTTGACTTCCCAGCTTTTTACATAAGTTATCAATTTCTGCATTTTTTCGCTCACTTATAAGATCAGCGGATAACTCTCTTACTAATTTTGCCCTAATTTCAATATCTGACTGTATTTTTTTGCTAAGAAAACTCTTCAACTCTATTGAAACGAGTAATGATATGCTAACCAAAATGATAACAATTATTGCTAAATACGAAGGATATAACTGCCATAGGAGTTTTTTATTTTTCATTATTCAGTCTCCGTAAATTTATATCCGACCCCACGCACCGTC
>JAEYQN010000079.1 GCA_023409995.1 Cyanobacteria bacterium OH_CBB_238
GCCAAATATGCGGCAACTGCTTTGATGAAAAGCAGTGCACAGGTCGCAGCAAGTACGACGTTAATTGGATTTGATAATACAATTGAAAGAGATTTTTTTAAACAGGATATTTTAACAGTGGATGTGCATAAAGAAGAGGTCGGCAGAAGAATTATAAAAGCTACGATCGAGCAGATTGAGTGTCCGGAATTAGACCATGTATTGATTACCATTGCGACATATCCAATCGTAAATAAATAGCAGATAGGAGCTAATATGAGAAGACAGACATTAAATGGGACTTGGAAAATGGCAGAGAGCGGTGCAACGCAGGGATATGAGGCTACTGTTCCAGGTTCTGTACTATCTTGCCTGATAGAAAAACAAGCCATTGAAGATCCCTATTACAGAGAAAATGAGTATACCGCCAGAGATCTGTTTTGGAAAGAGTTTGAGTTCAAAAGAACATTTGAAGTGTCAGAAATTATGATGAAAGAGCTTTGTCTGGATTTGGTTTGCCATGGAATTGATACATTAGCGGATATTTATATAAACGGCTCTTTTGTAGCGTCCACGAATAACATGCATCGTACATGGAGATTCCCAATTAAGAATTTACTTAAAGTAGGAATAAATGATATTCGGATTCTATTGAAATCTACGCTGCAATATATCAAAGATTATGAGTATGCAGAAAAGAAAGAGATAACATTTACGAATTCTGGTTCTATCAAAGGGAATCAACTGATTCGTAAAGCACATTCTATGTTTGGGTGGGACTGGGGCGCACAGCTTCCGGATGCGGGGATATTCAGAGATATTGAATTGCAGGCTTATTCAGAAGCGAGAATTCTAGAGGTGTATTTTGACCAACTCCATGAAAAGAACAAAGTAGAATTAACACTACATACAAAATTCGAGCTGTTAGAGAAAAAGGACAATCTATTACGGATATCTGTTTATGAGCCGGATGGAGCGAAACTTTTGGCGTCAGAGCATAAAATCGCTATGGAGGATTCTGTTCAGAAAATATCGATTCCAAATCCAGAACTTTGGTGGCCGAATGGATTCGGGGAACATCCTTTGTACAAAGTTAAGTTGACCTTGTTTCATGATAATAATGAAATCGATCATTGTGAATATAAAATCGGACTTCGTACCTTGTCGATTAGCCAAGAGAAAGATCAGTGGGGAAGTGAATTTGCCTTTCAGGTAAATGGAATAAAGATTTTTACGAAGGGCGCAAATTATATCCCAGAAGATTGCATCTATTCCTGGATTACGCCAGACAGAATCGAGTATTTAATAAAGTCCAGTGTGAGGGCCAATTTTAATTGCCTGCGTGTGTGGGGTGGCGGCTATTATCCGTCGGATACATTCTACGATCTCTGCGATCAATATGGGCTCATCGTATGGCAGGATCTCATGTTTGCCTGTAACGTATATGACGTGACAGAAGAATTTGAAGATACGATCGTTAAAGAGACCATTGATAATGTGACCCGCATTCGGCACCATGCGTGTCTTGGTATGTGGTGCGGCAATAATGAATTGGAATCGGCATGGAATCACTGGGGTGGGTTTCAGGTAGAATCAGGCTATTTAAAAGCTGATTATATTAAACAATTTGAATATATATTGCCAAAGTCAGTAAAAAGAACGGATGCATCTACCTTTTACTGGCCATCTTCTCCCTCTTCGGGTGGCTGTTTTGATGAACCGGACTGTGAGAACAGAGGAGATGCTCATTATTGGTCTGTGTGGCATGGCTTGCTTCCATTCAGTGATTACCAGAATCATTTTTTTCGTTTTTGTTCAGAATTTGGTTTTCAATCATTTCCATCCATGAAGACGGTCATGGCTTATACGGAAGAGCGTGATCGGAATATTTTCTCCTCGGTGATGGAAAGTCATCAAAAAAATGATGCCGCAAATGGAAAAATTCTTTATTATTTGTCAGAGAATTTTTATTATCCTAAAGATTTTGACAGCTTGTTATATGTATCTCAGATTTTACAGGCAGTAGCCATCAAAAGTGGTGTGGAGCATTTTCGAAGAAACAGGGGACGGTGTATGGGCTCACTTTATTGGCAGTTGAATGATAATTGGCCAGTAGCGTCCTGGTCCAGTATTGATTATTTTGGGCGTTGGAAAGCGTTACATTATATGGCTAGAAACTTTTATGCGCCAGTGGCAGGAAGCATTCTCAGACACGGGAACAGGATAGAAGCCTTTCTTCAGAATGAAAGCTTGAATGAGGTGAATATAACAGCAAATCTATCGCTAAAGACAATGGATCTTAAAATTCTGGACCAAAAGGAATTCAAAGTAACAGCAGGAAGCCTTAAGAATGTTAAGATTGGAGAACGAGACTATACACAGTTATTGGAAAAGAACAAGAGAGATTCTGTTTTTGTAGAAATTGTGATCACTTATGAAGATGGTGCAACACAGGTGGAAACAGAAACATTCAGATCTTATAAGCATTTGCGATTGCCAGTGGCCGATATTAAGGTATCTGTGGAGGAAG
>JAEYQN010000084.1 GCA_023409995.1 Cyanobacteria bacterium OH_CBB_238
ACTTTGATGACACTAATTTTTCAATGCTCTTATTTTGATAAGAAGCAAAATTAGCACAAAACAAAAAACAATCATTCTTTCTACAGAAACTATATGACATTGTTCGTTTATCATTTCTGAAGGACTGTGCTTCAATACCATTCCAGATTTCATCTAAATCTTGTTCAAAAAGATTACCATAGTTATAGAAATCTTTTACAAAAGCTGAAGAACATGAGTAGCAGTTTCCATCTGGCTCAACCCTTATTAAGTTCCACGGCGCATAGCATATATTATTTTCATTTATAGACATATAGGTGCCCAGATATTAATTATTGTCCAATTATTATATCCTAACACCAAAATATTCTCAATATTGGCAAATATAGATACAGAATAAGTCAATATGCTTTACCAATAAGCGAATTGTGTGCATACAATTCAATAGAACTATCAAGCTCTGAAAGACTAATTTCGTATTTATATCTGTATTCCAACGCAAGTTTTATTAGGTAGTCTGTAAAATGAGGGTTTTTGGGCAGCAAAGAGCCATGCAAGTAAGTTCCAAAAACATTATTTTTTCTTGCTCCTTCAGTCTTATCAGAACCATTGTTTCCATTTCCAACGGAGACCATTGCAAGTGGAACGGTTCCTTCTTCAAGATATGTCAGTCCACTATGATTTTCAAAGCCAACCAACGTATTAGGGCTAAGAAAAGAAGATTTAGCTGTTACATTACCAATGAATCTTTTATCCCCAGCAATCGTGTAAGCATCAAGCAGATTTATACCCTCAAGCCTATCACCGATATGAGGCTGATAATACTTTCCAAATAACTGATACCCTCCGCAAATAGACAAAAATACCGCCATATTTGAACTAGCATCCTGAAGGGCAACTTCGTTAATTTTCAACTCGTTAGAAACTGTAACCTGTTGCTTATCTTGACCACCGCCAATAAAATACAAATCATATTTTGTAATATCAATAATATCACCTGCGTTTATATCTGATACAGTAACGTTTATGCCCCTATCTTCTGCCCTCTTTCTTATGGAAATAATATTTCCAAGATCTCCATAAATATTAAGTAATTTGGGGTATAAATGAGCTATTGATAATTCAAGTCCATTACTTTGCATTGTTGATATATTCTATAACTTTTTTAATAGCTTCATCTGGTTCAATTGTTTGCATATTTGAAGTTTCTCTTACTTTAAATTCAACTAAACCTTGCTCAATGGTTTTACCAACGGTTATCCTAAGCGGAAAACCTATCAAATCAGCATCCTTAAATTTGACCCCTGCTCTTTCGTCTCTGTCATCAATAACAACTTCAATATTTGCTTCTTTTAACTTGCTATAAAGCTCTTCAGCAATCTGCATTTGTTTTTCATCTTTTATATTAACAGGCACAACAACTACGTGATAAGGCGCAATAGCCACAGGCCACTTAATTCCAAAATCATCATGATATCTTTCAACCGCAGCCGCCGCCGTTCTTGAAATACCAATTCCATAACATCCCATCACGAATGGAACTTCTTTTCCTGATTCGTCTGTAAAAGTTGCATTCATTGATTTTGAATATTTTGTACCAAGTTTAAATATATTACCAACCTCTATACCGCTGGTAACTTTAAGCGTAGCCCCACAATCAGGGCAAATATCACCTTGCTCAACCAATCTTATATCCGCAACTAATTGAGGCAAATCAAGATCAATATTCCAATTAGCACCAATCATATGCTTATCTGTTTGATTACACCCTACAACAAAGTTTTTAAGATCAGTTACTGTTTCATCTGCAACAACTTTCACATTTTTTAGGCCTTGTGGACCTATGAACCCAGATCGGGCTGAAAAACCACTAGTCTGCATTATTTCATCAATCTCATCTGCTCTTGCAATTCTTATTTCATTTCCAGCAAAAACATTCATCAACTTTGTTTCTTCAACTGTCTTATCTCCTCTGATAAGAGCCACAACGTATGTATCATCTAATACATACACCAAGGATTTACATATAACAGTCGAACTAATATTTAGGAATTTTGCTAAATCTTCAATGGTTTTTGTAGCAGGTGTATCTACCACCATACAGCTATTAAAGCCACCATCTATGTTGACTTGCGGTAACTTAGAAATAGCATGATTTGAATTAGCAGAATAATCACATTCTTCACAATAGAAAACATCATTTTCTCCTGCATTATTTTCTGACTCTTCATTAACTAGAACCATAAATTCATGCGAAACGCTACCACCTATTGCCCCAGAATCAGATTGAACCATTTTTGTCTCAAGTCCACATCTATCAAAAATATTTTTATATGCTTTAGCCATAACTTCATATGAAATATCAAGACCTTGTTCGTTTATATCAAAGCTATATGCATCTTTCATAATAAATTCTCTACCACGAAGCAATCCAAACCTTGGACGAATTTCATCTCTAAATTTTGATTGTACTTGGTATAAGTTCACAGGTAATTGCTTATAAGAACGAATTCCCTCACGAGCAATAGACGTAATAACTTCTTCATGAGTTGGTCCAAGACACATATCTCTATTATGTCTATCTTTAAGGCGCATAAGCTCTTTACCATAAACATCCCATCGACCTGACTCTTTCCATAACTCTTGAGGTTGCACAAACGGCATAAGAAGCTCTTGAGCTCCAGCTGAGTCCATCTCTTCTCTAACAATATTTTCCACTTTTTTTAATACACGCCACATTAATGGCAAATAATTATATACACCGCTCGTCAGTTTACGTATATATCCAGCTCTAACTAATAATTTATGACTCATAACCTCAGCATCAGCAGGAAATTCCCTTAGCGTCTGAACAAAAAGATTTGACATTTTCATAACTGATTCATCCTTCGATCTAAAATCTGTATAACAGATTTTTCAAATTTAAACTTATGCCTAACACACGATAATATTAGCATAAATGAGAGTCATGGTAAAAAAATTAATGACTTACTCTTGTTTATAATTAGAAATTTCAAAATTCTTAATTTCTTCAAGTGCTTTAGGCAAGATTCTTTCCAATGCCAAAACAACTTCAGGATCAAACTGAATGCCCGCCATTTCTTTCAATTTTAAAATCGCAACATTAGGGTCAAGAGGTTCTCTATAGGCTCTAGAAGACAACATACCATCAAACGCGTCAGCAACAGCTATAATTCTGGATCCAAGAGGAATTTCATCACCCTTTAAAGCAAAAGGGTAACCTTGCCCATTAAAAAACTCATGATGATATTTAATAATCTCAACAACTCCTCTAAGTTGCTTGATATCCTCTAGGATTCTCACTCCGTGGCGTACATGTTTTTTAATTTCTTCATATTCTTCAGAAGTTAATTTATCAACTTTATATAAGATATCATCAGAAACACCTATCATACCAATATCATGCAATAAACCTGCCAATTCTATACGATTAGCTTCATCTGCAGGAATTACACCAATACTTTCAACGATTTTATTTGTATAAAATGTAACTCTTCTACTTCTACCTAGTGTAAATGAGTCTTTTGCATCCAACGCTTCAATAATTGCTTTAATAGTGCCTGAAAATAAGTCCTTAAGATCATTGATCAAAACCTCATTGTCAATTTTCAATTGCAAATATTCCAATGAATTGGCAACAGTGAGTAAGAGTTCATCCGGACTATACGGTTTTTTAATATATCTATATATTTTTGCATAATTTATTGCATCAATAAGAATACTTGCATCCGTATATGCCGTCACAAGAAGTCTCATGGTGTTTGGATAACCATCATAAACTCTTTTTAACAGCTCAACACCGTCCATCTCAGGCATTTTATGATCAGACAAAACTAAATCAATATGTCTTTCTTTAAGAATTTCTAGAGCTTGAAAAGGAGATGTTGTTTTATAAATCTCATATTTCCCTCTCAATGTTCTATACAATAGAGCGAGGTTATTTTCTTCATCATCAACAATTAATATCTTATATAAATCCATCTTACTCAATAATTTCTAATTCTGGCTCATTTTTCACCAATATGGCTTCTTTAGCCCTATTGATAGGTAAAGTAATAGTAAACTTGGTACCTTTGCCAACTACTGTATCAACTTCAATTTTTCCTTGGTGATTTTTAATTACTTTATAACTAATTGACATTCCAAGACCAGTCCCTTGACCAACAGGTTTGGTTGTGAAGAATGGGTTGAATATTTTTTGTGCAGTAACTGCATCCATACCTTTACCATTGTCTTCGATTTCAATTATAACATCATTGTCAACTGTTTTTATTCTAATCCATACATCACCCTGTGGTTTGTCATCAAGAGCAAATGCAGCATTGTCAAGAATATTCATGAACACTTGATTCAATTGCCCGCCATATGCCTCAATTTTTGGCAGTGGCTCTTGATATTCCTTGTGTACAACAATTTTGTTCTTATATTTATTATATAAAATATTTAAAGTAGTTTCAAACTCTTTTGGAAGGTCAACGCTTGTCAAAGCAACTTCTTCCATCCTCGAGAAATTCTTCAGATCTAAAATTATATTTCTTGTACGCTCAGTACCTTCCTTGCAACTTTTTATCAAATCAGGCAAATCAGACTTTAAAAATTCATAATCTACTTCTTGAAGTAGATTTTCAACCTCTTTTTTATGTTCAACTGAAAGCTCATTAATATACAAATTATGTGTATCAATAATTTTCATCAAATCATTAGAATAATTTGTTAAGTGGCTTAAATTACCATAAATAAAATTAATAGGGTTATTTATTTCATGCATTATGCCGGCAACCAGTTCTCCCAATGACTTCATTTTCTCAGAATGAACCATCATTGCTTGAGTATTTTGTAATTCCTCATAAGCTCCCTCTAATTGTTTTGTACGATCCTCGACTTGACGACCGAGAGAACTGTATAATCGCTGTAATGCATCAGCCATTGAATTATAAGATTCAACTAATTCATTTATTTCAAAATATCTTGTTCGTTCAACTCTGTTAGACAGATCTCCTTGTTCGAACTCTCCTGTAGCCTGAACTAATGAATTAAGCGGGCTTATAATTTTTCTAGACAAAAAGTATGACAGAATTAAAGCAAACACAACAAATATTATGATTAATACAGATAACTGACTAACTAAATTATCAAAAAACGTTTTAAACATTTGATTCTTGTAAAAGCCCGTAAATACGATATATTTACCTCTTACACTCGGTATGTATATTGTATTTCTAATACTATTAGAATTAAGTTTACCTAATAATATTTTTTCATCTTTAATTCTAACCGCACCAGGTGCAAGAGATGAATATAATATTCTTTTATTGTTTTTATCTTGAATAATAATATAAGCAATGAGCCTATTAGAAAGCATATATTCAACTTTTTTACCAATTTCTTTAAAGTCCCCTTTTTGCATATCCGCCGTTAATAAATTAGAAACCGTTGCGGAAAGAGAATAGTTTAATATTTGATTATTGGTTTCAGCTTTTTCATTAAGAGCCTTCATAGCTACATTAATATACCACCCCATAAACAAAACAATCAAAACAATAACTGAACTCGTCAAAATAGCAAATTCAAAACTAAGTTTTCGCTCTTTTAAAAATCCCAAAGTAAAAATATATTTAAGTGTATTAAATCTTCTTCTCATCTCATTTTCTAACTGCACTGGAACTATCCAGAATTTTGCCGACAATGTAGCCCATAATTCCCAAAACTAAAGAATATGGCAGTATCTTGATTATAGTAAACTTTACTGTTTCTGCATCAATAGAAAATGAAGTACAAAAAACTATTGTACCAAACACCACTATTGCAACACTGGTCCACAGAACCGATAATTCTTTTGAATACATATAAAGACCTTATTTATTTTGATTCTCTATCTGTTTTCTGAAACAGAACTGTACTAAAGATATTCTAGCAATATTTTTAATGAGTTTAAATCGTCCTGACACAGTATATCCATGTAACTCATCTGCTTCAATTCTTATAGGCTGAAAAAGGCAGTCTAAAAGTATATTTTTTTCTACTTCAAAATTAACTCTATAATCTTTTGCCAAACTCATTTCTTCTGGAGTCGTGAGTTTTAAACCGCCTGCACTTATATCAATAATAGAAGCTTTAATTGTTTTATCTTGATCTTTAAGTAAAATATTTTTAGAATACTCTATTCTTGTATATTCCCTTCTTTGCAAAAATTTATGCGTTATCGGGTATTGAAGTTTTATAAAATTATTTTCTAACCCTATAATAGAAGTTTCAAAATACAATAAACCTTGAGGTGTATTGGAAAACATTTCAATATTTTCATCAATATTCAATTTTTCGTCGGACAATAATCGAACCGTAAAAAAAGAAGCTTCTGTTTGATTTACAACACATTTTGTTGCCTGTTTAACATCCTTTGGGATAATCCTAAATTCTTTATCTTCTGATATATAAGACTTCATATAAATACACCTACTTCATTGCCTGAACCGGAACCTGGATAACTCCTACCGATTTTGCCTTAGTATTACTCGTAATTTCATTATACGACATAACTGAAATTTGTGGATATGTTCTATCTATTAACCTTCTAAACGGAAGTCTTATAGGAGATGAACATAGAATAACAGGTTGACTCCCATAACTGGAGATTGCTTTTTCTAACTCATAATTCAATGCATCTAATAGTTTTTTTGTAAAAGCAGGGTCCAACATCAAACTTTGCCCATCAGGGCTTACCCCTTGAGCAATAGTATTCTCTACATCAGGAGCCAATGTTATCACGAATAGCTCCCCTGAGTCTGACAAATTTTGCTTGCAAATACTTCTTGCCAACGCTTGCCTAACTTGCTCAGTAAGAAAATCAGAATTTTTACTAACCTTAACCTGTAAGCTCATTACTTCTAAAATGGTTTTCAAGTCTCTAACCGAAAGCCTTTCCTTCAATAAATTATGAAGAATTTGCTGGATTTCTCCAGCCGATAGATCTCTCATTAAATCATTTACATAATCTTCAGAAACTTCTTTCTTTAGATTTTCAACCAATTGTTGAACATCAGCTCTAGAAATTATATCTGCAGAGTTTTTCTTTATTATCTCAGTAAGATGTGTTGAAATAACGGCAGAAGGGCTAACAACTGTATATCCTTGGGCCTCTACAAACTCCCTGTCTTTTTCTTCAATCCAAATAGCAGGCAGCCCAAATGCAGGTTCAATAGCATTAATCCCCTGTACACTTGGATTATCTTCACCACCCATTGCATTCATCGCAAGACTTCTATCAACGTATATTTCACCACTTTCAACAGGAACTCCCTTTAATTTGACCTGATAGTTGTTAGGTGGAAGTTGCAAATTATCTCTAACTCTTATTGATGGCAATACAATGCCCAAATCTAATGCGGTTTGCCTTCTAATTTGGGCAATTCGTTCCAACAAATCACCGCCCTGCTCCGCATCCAATAGGGGAACTAATCTATAGCCAATTTCTATCTCAATTGCCTCTATTGTAAGAAGCTCCATAACACTTTCTCTCGTTGCTTTTTTTCTCTTTTTAGCAACTTTATCCATTTTCTCATTTTTTATCTGTTCTTCTTTTTTCTTTTGATCCTCTATTGCTTTATTCTTCTTTTCTTTAACTTTCATAAAAGCAAAAACACCTGCCGCAATGGAAACGCAGAGAAATGGTAATGTCGGCATACCTGGAATAATTGCCAGAAATGCCAACAAAGCACTTACAACGCCCAAAACAACAGGGTTGGAGAACATTTCTTGCTTGATATCATCACCCAAAGAGGTATCCTGGCCTGCGGCTCTAGATATAATCAAACCTGTTGCAAAAGAGATCAACAATGCTGGAATCTGAGAAACAAGTCCATCTCCAACTGTCAAAATAGTATAAGTACTAAGAGCAGTCATAACATCCATTTTTAACTGCCAAATCCCTATTATCAAGCCTGCAACGATATTTATAACAGTTATAAGAATGCCGGCGGTTGCATCACCTTTAACAAATTTAGAAGCACCATCCATTGTTCCGTAGAAATTTGATTCTCTTTCAATTTTTCTTCTTTTTTCTTTAGCCTGTGCTTCATTAATTAAACCAGAATTCAAATCAGCATCTATACTAAGCTGTTTACCCGGCATACTATCCAAAGTAAATCTTGCAGAAACTTCTGCAACCCTGCCGGCACCACCAGTGATAACCATAAAGTTTATAATTACAAGAATTACAAATAGAATAAAACCAACCACATAGTTACCGCCAACTACAAATTCTCCAAAAGAGTGAATTACCTCTCCAGCCTCTCCATAAAGAAGAATCAATCTCGTAGAACTTACGTTTAACCCCAATCTAAATATTGTTGAGATCAGTAATATTACGGGAAACGTAGAATACTCCAGCGGCTCTTTTGTAAATAAACAAACCAACATTATTATTACTGAAAGCGAAATATTCAAAGTCAAAAGAACGTCTAAAAGCGGCGCTGGCAAAGGTAAAACCATCATACAAACAATAATGACTAAGCCTACTGATAGGACAATGTCATTATTCTTAAATATGCTAGACAAACCTCCGAAATTCATCGTTTAGATCCACCGCCCTTATTTTTATTATATACATAAGCAAGCACTTCGGCCACTGCAATATATAGGTCTGCTGGTATTATACCATCTACAGGCACAAGTTTGTATAAAGAACGAGCCAATGGCTTATTTTCTACTATCGGCACATTATTGCTTTGGGCTATTTCTCTGATTTTAAAAGCCATATAATCCACGCCTTTCGCAACAACAACAGGAGCTGAAAATCTCATCCTATCATACCAAATTGCAACAGCATAATGTGTTGGATTTGTTACAACAACATCCGCCTTAGGAACTGAGCTTAACATTTTTTGAGAAACTAATTTCATCTGAGCTGCTTTTATTTTAGCTTTAATATGAGGATCTCCCTCTATATTTTTCCACTCATCTTTTATTTCTTGCTTAGACATTTTAATAGATTTTTCAAACATATAATCTTGGTACTTTTTATCAATCAAGCCGATAATAAGCATAACCACGCACATATTAATAAGCATTTGAACAAGTATACTTCCTAAAACCATAAAAGCTGTTGGAATATCGACTCCAACAAGAGCAAAAAGTTCATCTTTTCGTGAATTTATAACTGAATATCCGCAACTTCCGACTACAATTATTTTCAATATATTTTTCGTCAACTCAACAAGATTTTTAGGATCAAAAGGATTAAATAGTTTTTTTAAACCAGCCAAAATTGAAGAAGGGCTTAATTTGGTAGCATTTGGTTTAAGACGTTCTGTGGCAAACAATGAGCCTACCTGAACTCTAACGACAATTGCCCCAAAAATCATCAAAGTAAAAAGAAAAGGAACTACAATTTTAGCTGTAGCAATAGCATATGGAGCCAATAATGCTTCAAGATCACTTATTTCAATATTGTTAGGATTTAAATGAGTAAAAGTTTGATAGCATAATGACTTCAGCTCTTCAATAATTCCCTTAGACATCGCAACCAAAAGCCCGACACCAACTGATAAAGTAAGTGCAGCATTTAGATCTTGGCTCTTTGATATATTTCCTTTTTTTCGTTGCTCGTCCCGCCTTTTGGGGGTGGCCTCTTCAGTCTTTTCCGAACTCATCTATCCTCACATAAACATCTTAAATATTGTAACCATATGCGATTGAAGCAAATTTGCTATATAATCTGCCATCGGCGATAAAAACATTAACATAAGTATCAATCCTATATAAATTTTAATAGGAATAGCTACCATGAATAAATTCATTTGTGGAATCATTTTAGCCAGAACACCAAGCAAAACCTCCAACACGAATAAAACACAAAATATTGGCATAACAACCGAAATAGAGATAGCAAACATATCTGAAGACAATTTAAGAAGCTGTTGAACCAATACAGGAGAGAAAGTTAATTCTATACCAGGTGGGATTTTTTGGAAACTTTGAAAAATAGCTGCAAATAGCCACTGATAAGCTCCCATAGAAATAAACAACATGGTTGTTAAAAGCATATATAACTCTCCTACAACAGGAACATTCGATTGAGTTGCCGGATCCAAAACGCTACTCATTGCCAAACCTACCTGTTGAGAAAGCAATTGACCGCCCATTTGTATACCTACAAATACAAAATTTGCCATAAAGCCAATAAAAAAACCAATTGAAAATTCTTTAAACAAAACCAAAGACATACCAAGCATATCTGTTGGAACAACAAAATTAGACCCCGCACTAACAACAGGAAACATTATAAAAGCAACAGAAGCTACAAGCCAAGCTTTTACCTGAATAGGAATAGGATAGGTAGAAAACAAAGGAGCAGAAGAGATCATTCCACTTAATCTTGTTAAAATTATTATAAATCCAACAATATTTTTAGGTGATAGAAGATCTAAAAGTTCCATTAAAAAACTTTCTCCTATCTTATGTAAATCTGTATTTTAGAAAACCAGTCATTAACAGCTTCTGTAAATAAGCTTAACATCCAAGGCATCAAAATTATTAGAGTCAAAATACCAGTAACGATTTTAGGCACAAACGTAAGAGTAGATTCTTGTATTTGTGTAACAGATTGAAAAACACTTATAACTAAACCCACAACAACGCTTACCAGCAAAACAGGTGCAGCGAGCTGAAGAATTAATATTAAAACACTTTGCATTAAAGTTAAAAATTGTCCTTGATCCATATTTAATCCTCTATGTCACAAAACTCTCAAGCAACGACTTAGTAATCAGGTACCAACCATCAATCATTACAAATAGAACCAATTTAAATGGAATTGCAACAGTTGTTGGAGGCAAAAATACCATACCCATTGAAACAAGAATACTTGCAACAATGATATCAATAACTAAGAACGGTAAAAAGATAACAAATCCTATAGTAAAAGCAACTTTCAATTCACTAAGAACAAACGAAGGCAATATAATATAAGTGGGTACATCTTGCCAATTTTTTGGTTTTTGAAGCTTAGCCATTTTTAGAAACAAACCAATTTCTTTTTCTTCAGTATGAGCAATCATAAATTTTCTTATTGGCAAAGACGCTTTTTCTAAAGCTACTTGTTGAGTAATTTGGTTTTTTAAATATGGCTGAACTGCCTCATTATTAATTGTATTTATTGTTGGAGCCATCACAAAAAACGTAAGAATTATAGCCAAACCTGCCAAAACTTGGTTTGGCGGCAATGATGCCGTACCAAGAGCCTGCCTGGTGAGTGCCAGAACAATGATTATTCTTATAAATGCAGTCGTCATTATCAAAATGCTTGGCGCCAAGGTGAGCACTGTCAAAAGGATAAGAATTTGCACTCCTTGTGTAAACTCTTGAGGAGTATTCGCAGTACCTACACCCATACTAATAGTGGGAAATGCAACTGCCGCATTGGCAGCTACAGGAACTATTAAGCATACAACTATAGCCATAAGGAATTTTATATACTTCCTAAAAAGATTCATTCCTATTTAACCTCCTCACCCAGTCCAATATATAGCATTATGCCTTGCTATTGAATCGATAATGATTTTAGACAATCATTTTAAAAATTCTTTATAGATTATTTCAATTGAAATTTAGACATATTTACTCACTAATATCATAAGCCATCATATTTTTTTTTACGAATACTTTACTAAACTTCATGAAGAAAAATAAAGAAAATGTATTCGCTAAGTTTTATTACGAGTAATTGCCAATAATTTCGGAACTACCGAGCAAACCTTTTGAAACAATTCAATCAAATAAGAATTAGACAAATCAGAATCTTTATTTCTTAAATCCAGATATTCGAGAATTTCTGTTTGAAAAAATGAAAATAGGATCTGATTTTTTAAAATTTCATTTAAAATATTTAACAGTGGCTTTTCATCAAAGTTTTGCGCTTTGTTATTAAAAAGATTTTCTATTATTGATTTAAGGCTAAGCATTGATAAATTATAACTCTCGAATAGCTTGTTTTTTTCTAAATATATTTCCAGCCATCTCACTTTTGTATCAGCAAACAGCAAAACAATTTTTTCCGAAACGTCGCGCACATAAGAATTATCACAAAATTCTAAAAATTCGGTAAATGAAATATATTCCATCCCCTCTATAAAAGCACCAAAATCACTAGCATTATATACACTGACTCCTTCAGGCTTGCTTGCTAAAATATATTCAAATTGTTTAATAAAAACAGAATAGTCTTTTCTAGTTTTTATAAGCTCACCCGTGATTGACTTCACTTTTGTTAGCTGCTTATTTTCACCACATGAAAAAACCATATCCTCTTTAAGCGCTGCATCAAGGTCAACCCCGTACAACTGATCTTCTTTTATGGCAAGATCAAACCCAACAAATAAAATATTTTTGAAACCCATCTCTAGGGCGCTATAATAACCAAGAGAAACTGCGGTTCCTGCTGTTGGCATAGGTTTGATTTCATTAGGATATAAATCAATCAAATCAGAATACAAAGAATCATTCTCCAAAAAATAAGCTATTTTGGAAGCAAATGGCATATGCATAAGACAAGGATCTGTCTTTGTAGTTGAAATGAGACTAATTTTGTTCAATATTTCATCAGAAACATTAACCGTATTTGCAACATATTTGGCATCAGCAGCAAGTAAAAAATCAGGGAAAATAGAGTTTTTCACAAGAAATAAAAGCGCTTTATTTGCTGCAAATATAACAAATTTATCTCTGTTGTTTTTAATTAGTTCTATATTTGACCTTAACGAAGGTCCAGCCGCGAGAATTAAAGCAATTTTATCTTCAAATATCCCTTTAAAAAAAGTTAATGAGCGCATTTTGTCAAAAGAAAGAGAGTTAATTAGGGTATTTTCTACCCAACACTTTGATAACTTTTTAGTAGTAGAAATATCAGCTCTTTTTGCCTCACAAGAATCTAAAATTTTTCCCACAAAAAGCGAAAGCTCTTCTTTTTTGAAGGAGGCATAAAGCGGATAATATAAAACATCAATTTTATCATTAATCAAATAATGATTTAATAAAAAATCAATCAATTCAGACTCTTGAGCAAATAAAAAAACCTTAGGGTCTAATATCTGATCTGAGAAATCAACATATTCTAAAACAAAACGCCAGACAAACAAATTAGGCTCATAAATCAAGTTTTTAGCTAATGTACTAACATAGCATCGTTTAAATAAATAACCTAAACCCAAGCCATAAATTACAATAAAATCATTATTAGAAAAATCACTTAAATTCCTAGATTGCAAAATCTTTTTTGCGAACTCTAAAGGATTTTGAGAATCTTCCAACAAGACATCATCGTATGAAATTATCAAATCACCTGAATCAGACTTGTGGACACCTATATGACTTTGAGCCTCATCTAAAGAAATCTCTTCCAGTTGCCTTGCTAACTTCAGGTTTTTAATTTTTAAAGCATTAATATTTTTAGAAAACATAATAAATTTTATACATAAAATTAAAGTAAAAAAAAGAGGCATTGCCTCTTAAAATGGTAAGTTTAACTTTTACATATAATCTAACAAGGATAAATTCATTGTTTGATTAATTGCCTTCAGAGAAGCCTGATAAGCATATGTCTGAGTGCTCAATTTAGTTGCGGCTTCAACAATATCCAGATCCTCCAAATTAGACTTTTGTTCCTTCAAGGATAGAGTCAAGTCTGACAAATATGAGGTGGTCATATCCAGCCTGCTGGCACTTGCCGCAGCATAGCGAGTATTTGCATTACTTATATCATCAATACCCTGTTTTAAGGGAGATAGTTGTGAAGCTATTGCATCATAATCAGGGGGTGTTGTTCCCAAAAGATCACTCAATGCACCCAGAGTGCCAAAAATCCCACTACCCGTCGGGTTGTCAGGATCTGTAGTCGCATCATAGTTTCCAAATATATCACCACCATTAATATTTAAAGAAACATATACTCCATCCATAATTTCAATAGATCTAGTAGCTTCGTCAGTGGAAGAATTAGAACCGTTATAAACAATAGAACCATCACTACCCATCGTATATGCGGGTTGACCTGTGTTATTTCCCGAAAATATGTATTGTCCATTATACTGAGTATTAGAAAAATCTATTATTGAAGCCGTTATTTGACCAATTTCTTCTTTTATTGCTGACAAATTGCTACCAGAGTATGTTTGGTTAGATGCTTGAACGGTTAACTCATAAACTCTTTGTAATTGGTCTGTAACTGATGATAAAGCACCTTCCATTGTGCTGATCTGTTCTTGAGCCGTGGATATATTAGTATTGTACACTCCAATTTTATCTAGTTGTGAATTTATTGTTAATATTTTAGATGTTGATATAGCATTATCCGAAGGTTTATTAATTTCTTTCTGCGACGAAATTTTTGTCTGTAAATCAGAAAGGTTCGACAACAAACCATTCAGTTTGCTAACACTACCTGAATTCAAACTTAAATTAGTTATTCTTACTGACATATTTTAACCTTATTACCTTCCTAAATTCACAAGCTCATCCATTATCTCGGATGTAGTAGTAAAAATTCTTGATGCTGCTTGAAATGCACGCTGATATTTAGTCAAATCAACCAACTCTTCATTCAAATTGACTCCTATAGCAGATTGCCTGGCACTACCAGCAGCATCATACAATGATGCCTGAGAAGATTGATTAAATGCTATTGTTTCAATTGAAGAACCTATTCCTGAAACCATATTAGTCAGAAATGATTCAGGAGACATATTATTCAAAGAAGTCGTAGACTTCGAGTAAACAGAAGACATTAATTTCACATTCTGCGCATTACCAACAGAACTTGAATCCCAAGTTCCACTTGTATCAACTCTAGCTGTGGCAATCTTCCAATAATTAGATGAAATATCCGCTGAAACTTTTATGTTAGCTGCAGTTATAGTACCAGAAGCATCGCTTGTTTCAAACATCTCTGGCAAGCCACCATCGGCTGAATAATCAGACAAAAAAGCCTTCCCATCAGCATCGTGATCGATAGCCATCGCCTGATTAGTTCCATCATCATAAGTTTGTACAGCATTAACTGCTGTAGCAAAAGTATTTGCCAAATTATTAAGGTCATCCAGAACACTTTGATAAGAAAAATCAGATGTTCCACTACCCATCTCCAAATACGCACCCAGCATTCCACTATCTATTGCAGAGTTTACGTTTTTATTAATCAAATTTCCTTCGCTATCAAATAACTGAACAACTGTAGGTGTATCATCTGTACCCATAGTTACGTCAAATGAATTTGCATGCGTTCCTTGAACCAGAGTGACACCATTCATTGTTAAGGTCACAGAGCTATTTGCAGTTTCAGTAACCTGGACAGGAATGTACTCTGAAATATCATCCAGCAACGCATCTCTTTGGTCTAACAAATCGTTTGACACAGTACCATTTGATGTTGCCTGGATAATTTTAGAATTTATTCCAGCTAACTGTTCTAATTTACTATTAACCTCGGTTAACCCCGTGTACAAAAGACTCTGTCTAATACTCGAACTATCAGAAGTATTGCCAACCAAATCTGTTCTCGCATTGGTCAATGTAGTAGCAGCCTGATTAAATTGGGTACAAAGAATTTGGGCTTTTTGCAAAAAATTTGTTCGATATGTTTCATTTTTGGGGTCTGAATTCAACGTTTCGCAGGCAGAAACGAAATCGGTCATTGCATCTTGCAATCCACCACCACTCAATTCACCGGTAAAAACAGTTTCTATTTTAGATGCCTGAGTAGCAAGCTCATTATAATAACTATAATCAGAAGACTGGGACCTATACTCATTATCCAAATACGCTTGCCTATAGCGAGCAATTGAGCCTATCTGAGCACCAGCAGTTGCTTGGGTAGTTGTGTATTTCCCATTTACAGTGATTGTCCCCCCGGACACCATTTCCACCCTCTGTTTGGAATAATTTTCATTATCCATATTTGTAATATTGCTGCTAACAATATTCAATGCAACTTGATTTAATGCTAATGCCTGTTTTGCAATATTTAAACTTGTAAATAACGTCATTATTACTACTCCCGCTTCACGCTTATGCTTCTTCACTAACTGAAGATAACTCCAGCGATTCTTGCCCAAGCACCTTACCCTTAGAATCATATTCACTGGTAGGTATGCTAATATTATTTAAAATAATTTGAAGTGATTTATTAGCCAACTTTATCCCAAATTTTGTTAATTCTAGATTTGTATAATCTAGATTCTGTAAATTATTTATACTTATATTTAATTCTTCCTTAAGGGTATTGAATCTATTGGCCTGATCTTGATCATAATTTTTGCACTCTTGTATAACAGCAGAAAGAGATACATCTTTTTTGAAAACTGTTTTAAAAATTTCTGCTCGTTCGTGAATGTAAGGTTTAATACTATTAGCAACTTTAAGAATTTGCTCATCAACAACAGACAAATTATCTACGTCTCTCGCCAAGAGTACCTTTTTCTTTTCCTCATATAAATTCTCCAATTCCTTATACAAAATAATTGAATCATTCACATTTTTTTCTAACTGATCAAAGTATTGCTTCATACTAACCTCAACATTCCTCGTTATTCAGTTTCCAAGCCTTTATACAACCCAATCAGACAAGACGCTTCTGCCGTACACTAATCCATACTTTATATCATCTTCTGACAAGTTTGTCTCTCCTACCATTGATGCATATTTTTTAATATCTTCGACATCTACCGCCTTCATTAACCCCAAAGAATCATTAACTTGAGTACCTTCTGAAACCTGTGGCCCAAAAGATTCTTCCTCTTTAGGAGCAGCATTTGCCGCCTTAAATGCATTTGCCGCATTTAACAACCTAACTGAATTTATTCCTGACGATATACTATTTACCATATTTCCCTATTCCCCAATGCTCTTTTCCATTTGTTTATAAATTTGAGATGCAAATCCTAAAGATGTTTTAGGATTTTTAGCAATTTCTCTACCCATTTCATCAAAGATAAAAGACTTAAATGTCTTCATATACTCACCCTCACCACCAAACACACCGTCTTCGTCATGCTCAACCGTTTGATCCATTTTAGACAATAATTGAGATGCAAAAATAGCCTCAAATTCAGAAGCAACTTTTCTCAATTGTTCTTTTGTATTGCCACTTCTTTTTATCTGATTAAAAATTTCAGCCTCTGGAGTTGAAGCCTGTGAAGCGAGTTGTGTATTTGCTGTGTTTACCGAATTTATCAACTTTTAATCCTTATATTATTTGCAAATCTGCTTGTAAGCTACCAGCTTCTTTCAAAGCTTGCATAATAGAAATTAAATCAATAGGAGTGACGCCTATGGCATTCAACGCCCTAACAAGGTCATTTAAAGTGCTGTTTTCAGGGATCCTAACCAAACTACCAGCTTGTTTCGTAATATCTATATTACTATTAGAAAACCCCATAGTAGACCCCCCAGAA
This sequence comes from Cyanobacteria bacterium OH_CBB_238, assembly GCA_023409995.1. Taxonomy (GTDB): domain Bacteria; phylum Cyanobacteriota; class Vampirovibrionia; order Gastranaerophilales; family Gastranaerophilaceae; genus JAEYQN01. The sequence continues at coordinate 17,439 of JAEYQN010000084.1, forward strand.
AATGGCTCTGGTTGAGATACTTGGTTAATTGTAGAAACCGTCACAGTTATATTTCCATGAGCAACAGCAGCAGGCAATAGCTTAACTTCACTACCAATAACAATAGTTCCGGTTCTTTCGTTTATTATAACCTTTGCTCTATCTCTGGAAGGCTCAACCTTCAAATTCTCTATGATTGAAAGGAATGCAACTCTATCTGATTGAAAGCTTGGAGGAATAATAACTTTCACACTACTTCCATCGACTGCTCTTGCAGGTGAAACGGTTTGAGATATAGTTTGAGCTATTCTGGAAACCATTGTGTAATCTGTTTTATCCAGAGACAACGTAACGCTATCTTCGTCTCCTATTTGAGTATTAATATCTCTCTCAACTATTGCTCCATTAGGGACTCTTCCTGTAGTGGTTATAGCAGTCCTCTTACTACTTCCGTTTGAATCAGCAGATGCTCCACCAACCGACAATGGTCCTTGAGCAGTAGCAACAACTTCTCCATTTGCTGCTCTAAGCTGAGTTAAAACCAAAACACCGCCTTCTAAACTCTTAGCATCAGCCATTGTAGCAACCGTTACATCTATTTTATCACCGTTTTTTGCAAAAGGAGGAACTGTTGCGGTCACCATTACAGCGGCAGCACAACCTTTTTGAATATAGTTAGATTGTTCAATAACGGTACCTAAATTTTGTAGCATTAATTGGTTAGTAATCTGTGTTGAACGTGAGTTATCTCCGGTCTTATTCAATCCGACCACAATACCATAACCAATCAATTGGTTATCTCTTACACCCTTAATATGTACTAAATCTTTTATCCTAACAGGCGTAGCTTGAGCAGGCACTTGCATCAATGGACTACAATATGTCACTACAATCAATAAAATTAATATTAAACTCGAAATTCTCTTTTTCATTATTTAAACCTTCTCAATAAATTCTAGAACAAGTACTTAACAGCTCTATTTATAACACCTTCATTACCAACTCTTGATGTTGAACCTTTACCATTCATTGCAAATTGCAGATTAGCAACATGACTAGAAGTAATTGTTCCCCTGTCAGTGATCCATCTCGGATCCACAACACCACTAACCAACATATCAAGCCTTTCTGCGCCATTTACGATAGTTTTCTTTCCTTGAACCATTAAGTTGCCGTTTGGCAGCATCTGAACAACTTGAACAGTAACTGAATCCTGAAAAGTCATGGTTCTTTGATTATTGGCAGAACTCTCAACCGAGTTTCCACCACCAAAATTATTAAACTTATTATTAAGTGGTCGTCCAGGCAACAAGACATTTAACAATCCGGTAAAGTTATCAGTGGTATTTGAAGAGCGCTTATTTGTATAAGCTAACTTATCACCAACACTGATTTGTTCATCTAAAACAATAGTTACCATGTCACCGACTGATCTTGCTCTCACCCCGCCAAATAGAGATTTTGGCTCCGCATAGTAAGACTGCCCAGCGCTCATTATGAACAGAGACTCGCTTTTGGCAAATTGTACAGGAACCGATAATAAAGCCGATATTATTAATATTTTTACCCCAAACTTCTTCATTTATTGCCCTCTATATTTCAACTAAAATCTTATTAGTACCTATTATTTTACCAATATAGACTTTGTTGTATGTTTTGTTTTGTACACTTATATAGCTGCCGATGCTACCATCCACTAACGCAACTCCATCAACAGTTATTGACATCTCATTATCTGTTTTAAATAGAACTGTTACTATAGCGTTTTTAACAACATCAGGTTTTGACCTTGTATACCTTTTATCTATAACATCTCCAGCTCTGTAGAATCTGGAGGCCATCAATCCTGAAGACAGATTCTCTGCCAAAACAGCTTCAGGAACTAAACTTAAAATATCTTTTCTTTTTACTTCGATATTTTTCTGAGTTAAAACATCATCTTTTGATATAGACTCTTTTGCAACAAGGATATTTTTATAAATTTTAATATCAATAGGTACTCCCAAAGTACGTTGACGCTTACCATCAACTAAAATATCTACTCTTCGATATTCCCTTCCCATAAGAGATTGATTTGTTTTCAGAAGATTTACCTTCACATCTCCATCAGAAAGTGTGATAGTATTCATTGGAATATTTACAACTGACACATCTGTATCATCATAACCTTGACTCTTAAGCTCATTTTTCACTTGAATTTCTATCATGGGAATCAATTTTGCAGTAGGAATAACTTGCGCAATTGAAGCTTGCGAAAAGCCGGTAATTAATAATATAAATGCTGTAAATAATGTTTTTCTCATTTTATACCCGTTGTTATACCAACTGATTAGTTTGCTTCAATATATCTGAAGCAGCGTTAATTATTTTAGAGTTCGATTCGAACGCTCTCTCCGCCTTTATAAGATTTATCATTTCATCTACAATTTGCACGTTAGAACCTTCTAAGTATTCTTGTTGAAGAGAACCGTATCCATCCTCGCCTGGAGTCCCTTGTATAGGCGTTCCTGAAGCAGGGGTTTCAATAAACAAATTGTGCCCAATAGACATCAAGCCTGATGGATTCTGAAATTTAACCAACTGAATCTGACCAACAATATTTTGAGTGGTATCTGAACCGGCAACAACAGAGACATTCCCATCCGGAGTAACGGTAACTTCTGAAGTATTCTGAGGCACAGTTATTTGAGGCTGTAAAAGATATCCATCTGTTGTACAAAGCTGCCCCATGCCGTCAACTTTAAAAGAACCATCGCGTGTATATGCCAATGTTCCATCAGGTCTCATTATCTGAAACATTCCATCACCTTCGATAGCCAAGCTATAGGGATCGCCTGTAGCTGGTTGCAACACCCCGTTAGAAAACACTCTGGTAGTCGCTGCGGTTTTAACCCCCAGCCCAACTTCAATACCAACAGGTTGATAAGTTCCCTGATTTATCATAGCACCTGGAGTTCTGACAGCAGAAGACAAAAGATCCTGAAACTCCACTCTGGACTTTTTAAACCCTGCAGTATTTACGTTCGCAATATTATTTGCAACAACGTCCAAATTATTTTGCTGAGCGATCATGCCTGTAGCAGCTGTAGTTAATGATCTTAGCATTTATTTTTCTCCTCCAAAATTAATTAATTTTCTACCTGATTCTACCCAAATTTATTGCCGTATCTAATAAATCCGAGTCTTCCTTGACCAATTTACTGAGTGTTTCATAATTTCTTGATACATTTATTGTATTTATCATTTCATTGACAGTACTTGAGTTTGAAAGCTCAATTGAACCCTGTTGAATATTATACTTAGTTGCCGGAACTTCAGGATTTGTTTGAGGATTTGATGGGACAAACTTTGATGTTCCAATTGACCTAATATTTTCTTTATCAGTGAAATCCACAATCGCAAGTTGCTGAAGGTTCATTGACAACTCTGCATTACTTATACCGATTTCGCCATTTTCCCTGATAACAAGATCTTTTTGAGAAGCATTCAGAGCTTTTAGATCTATTTGAACAGGTCTGTTTCTAACATCTAAAACCTTTTCTCCATCCATAGTTGTGAGCATCTGGTTGCTGTCAATTACAAATTGACCATTCCTAGTATAGGAAACATTTCCATTTGAATCTTGAATTTTGAAAAATCCATCACCAGAAATAGCAAGATCAGTTGGATTTCCCGTCCTATCAAGAGTACCTTGAGTAAAAGCAACTATAGACCTATCTGTTTGAGAACCCATAGAGAGATTTCCCAAATATCTATGATCTGTGCCTTTTATATCCTTAGGATCCGTAGCTTGTTCTACTCTTGTATCATATATATTTCTGAAAGTTAAAGACACTTTTTTATAACCAGCAGTATTAACGTTAGCAAGATTGTGCGCAATTGAATCATTCATATCGAGCAATGACATCATTCCATTTGCAGCTGTTTCAATTCCTCTTGTAATCATTCCGCACTCTCCGTTTTATAATTTATATAGTTGCTCATAACATTTTTCACATAATGCTGAGTTTCTGAATAAGGAGGAATTCCTCCATATTTATTCACCGCACCTGGACCAGCATTATAAGCAGCAAGAGCATACTCTTTGTTTCCGCCGAATCTATCAAGCAGTCCTTTTAGGTACTTAGTACCACCAGCAATGTTTTGTTCGGCATCATATGCATTATGAACGCCCAAAGAAGAAGCAGTTGCGGGCATTAATTGCATCAACCCCATAGCTCCACAGTGAGATTTAGCACTTGTTTTAAAGCCTGATTCTTGCTTAATAAGTGCTTTAACAAAATCTGGATCCAGACTATTTTGTGTTGAATATTTATCAATTAAGTTATCTAGGTCAGAATCAGCCATTTTTTTGTCTTTTGAATAACTAGCGGGAGAAAAAATTTTATCTTGAGAATCTTCAATATTTGAAGTTTTGTCTGCAATAGATGCATCTAAAATACTTTGAAAGTCATTATTAATTTGAGGCACAGCAATGCTAGAGAGTGATTCAAACTGTTGCTCTATAGTTTGAATTCTTCTTATTGCATCATTTAGACCTGTTAGCTCTATTGCCACGCTATGATTTTCCCCAAGTTTTCTTACCATTTTTGAGTTTATATACTTCCTCATGTATAAATTACTATATATAGAGGATTTGTTTCATCCACCTTATGATTGAAATAAACTATTCGGCATTGACCATGTGGTCAATGCCGAACTTAAACTAAACAAAATAAATTAATCCATTCAAATGATTTTATCTAAAATTTATCCACTATTTCCTTCGGACCAATTACTGATAAAACATAAGGTGAAGAAAAATATTTATTTGAAACAGTTATTATATCTTGTAAGGTCACTGAATTAATCAACTCAGTATATTGATCCATAAATTCGTACCCACGCCCGGAAATCTCCATCCAGCCAACAGCTGATGCTTTATCCATATTAGTTTCTAAAGATAAAATATAGTTACCAAGCAATTTATCCTTTGCTTGTGAAAGCTCTTGATCAGAAACAAACTCTTTTCTTAATCGTGTTATTTCTTTTAACAACTCATCTCTTGAATGAAGAGCCGTTTTTGGATTAGTTCCGATGTAAACAGCAAAAGCACCTTTGTTCACATTAGCAGAAAACCCCGAACCCACTTGATATGCCAATCCTTGCTGTTCTCGCAGATTAACAAATAAACGAGAACTCATCCCACTGCCAAGGAGTGAATCAATAACCTGTAGAGTTGCCCAATCTTTTTTGTTTAAAACACCATCCGTCATCCATCCCGCAACTATCCATGATGTCTCTGTATCTTTAGCTGTTTTTGCTATTTTATTTGTTACTGGAGGCACAAATTGACCTGAATATTTTGCAAAATCTACTTTTTCACCTTGTTTTTTACAGCTAAATAACGAAGAAAAATAATTGATCATTTCTTGTGGATCAACATTACCATTTATTGATATCACAATATTTTGAGGATCAAAAACTTCATTATAGAATTTTACAACATCACTTTGCTTAATTGTTGGAATAGTTTTCTCCAGAATTTTTCCAGTCTTTCCATATGCAGTATTTGCCCACATAGTGGCTTTAAATTCTTCGAAAGCAACATTACTAGGGTTATCTCTATTTTTCTTTATTGAATGTATTTCATCAGTTTTGATTTTATCTATATCCGAATCGTTCAAAGTTGCATTATTTATAACTTCGTCTAACAAATTTAATGCTAACTTAGATTCATTTTTGGTGTACTTTACAGAAACTGCAAACATATCAGCCTTTGATTGAGGAGCAATAATTATACCATTTTCTTCCAAAAGCTGAGAAAGCTCTTGGCTCTGATACTTTTTGGTGCCTTTTAACATTGTTCCAGCAGTAATCGTGCCTAAACCAGGAATTTTTTCAGTATATGAACCGCCTTTAGATAATATTTGCAGGGAAACAATATCGTTTGTTTTATTTTGATTAATTAATAATGTCGCTTTATTTGGAAGCAGATATTCCGTTATATTTTTGTTGGTTGACACAATCTTTGCATCATATTTTTTTGTCCTATTTATTGGGATTTCGCATTTTGGAGAGTTTTTCGGAACTAAGCTCGAAATCGCTGCAGAATTTTCTCCTAAGAATTTTTGAGCAGCCAATTGCAAGTCTTTTGCAGAAACCTTCTTTATATTTGAAACATAATTTTCATAGTAAGATGGATCATCCATTAATACCATTGTATAACCAATTTCATTAGCAATATTTTCTACTGACTCGCGTGAGTAGTAAGTATCTCGTTCTATTATATTTTTAGCTTTTTGAAGCTCTTCCTCACTTATCGGATATTTCTGAAGTTTTTGTATTTCAGCAAATATAGAAGATTTTACTTTATCCATATTCTCTGGAGATAAATTAGCACTAACATAAAAAACAGAATCATCTTTAAAAGAAGAATGTCCTGCCCCAATTGAATATACAAGCTGTTTTTGATCCTTTATACTTTGATATAACCTCGAAGTTCTACCATCACCCAAAACTGTAGATAATAAATCCAGTGTATAAGAATCTTTTTTATCTTTGGCACTGCAACCTTTAAAACCAATCATTAAATAAGCAGTGTCCACATCAAATGATTGTTTTTTTTCTGCCTTCTCCGTCAATCTTTTATCTTGGGGATATGAAACCTTTTGTTGCTTAATAAGGCATTTTATATCTTTTGCATTAAAATTTCTTGCAACTATTTGTAAAGCCCTTTGAGTATCAACATCACCAACAATCACCGTAGTCATTGAAGAAGGCAAATACCATTTATGATAATAATCTAAAATTTGTTCCCTAGTTACGGTTTCTATTACTTCTTTTTTGCCAATTACCTCTCTTTTGTATGGATGGTTCTTATATAATAATTCATTAAGATTTTTATAAAGAATGTCAGATGGATTATCGTTGTCTTTTGCTATTTCTTCAAGGACAACTTTTCTTTCTTTCTCCATTTCTTTCCTTGGAATCATGGGGTTAAGCAGCATATCAGAATGCAATTCCATAGCTAGAGGAAAATACTTAGAAGGAATCATAATATAATAATGAGTAAAATCCTTACTTGTAGCGGCATTTGTAATAGCGCCTTTGGATTCTAAAATCCTATCAAAGTCACCGTAAGGATGTTTTGAAGTTCCTTTAAAAAACAAATGCTCTAAAAAGTGAGATATTCCTGTATTTTCATCAGTTTCATTGATAGATCCGGTAGCGATCCATGTATCCATAATAACAATTGGATTATCATGGACCTCTTTTATAATAACGGTTTGACCATTATCAAGTTTAAACACTGAATAGTCTTGAGCTTGAGCTGACAAACCAAAAACAAACAAACATAAAATAAAAAGAAATTTTTTCATAACAACAAAAATCCTCCCTGACTATATTAATACATTTTACACTAAATCAAGTCTATAGACACTTAAGCTAATTTTATTAACAAAAAGCTTGAAATTTTTTATTATCTGGTTAATAATAGATTTTATGGCAAGGTAGCTCAGATGGTGAGAGCGCACGGCTCATACCCGTGAGGTCGAGAGTTCGAATCTCTCCCTTGCTATTTTTATTGTTTATTGCTGAATCAATAGTTAACTATATTCTTTTACAATAATTGGTCAAATTATTTGTATTTTTTCATGCAAGTTTAGCCTCAACAGACAATGCGAACAGAACAGAAAATTAGACAGAAAAGGAATTTTAGGCTTATTTTATGTGAGCTTTTACATTATTATAAAATTTAAAAAGGTGCAAAAAATTGCACCCTGCTGACCATTAATACTAATTAATATTATTTATTTTATTAGCTTTTTCAAAGTATGAACAGATTTTTGGATTGCTGACAAAATATTATCTGACTCGAAAGTTTTAATATTTGGAAAATAGTCTCCAATATTTTTTTTATAAAACTCTTCTACTTGTCCAACATATCTTCCAATTCCTTCAGAATTGCTCTTCTCCAATAGTTCTGATAATTTAACCGTATCACCATTTAAAGAACAAACAAGGGTTCTTTTTTGATCAGAGTTAGAAATACTTACCGAATCATATTTTTTTATAGCTTTAAAGGGATTTTTGCTTCTAACTTTTTTACGTAAAGCAAAATCAATTTCCCTCAAATCCGAACTACTACCTGTTACTGCAAAAGTCTTATTTAACATAATTTTTCCTTTCCAAAATAAAGACATAGTCTATATACATAAAAGTAGAATATATAAAAACAGGAAAAATTGTTAGCTTTTAACCCAACATCAAGACTTTGTTACAATTAGCATAAATAAAGAATTAGCTTAATATAGTGTGATGCTCCGGTTCAACCCGTCAGCCAACTCAACAATTAACTAACAAATCAAAATTATAAAATACCCAATTATAAAAAAGAGGATTGCAAAAAGCAAACCTCTTTTTCTTTATCAGATCTATAGATTATAGATTAATAATCAGACAAGTCATCACTCAACAAACTTCCTGGGCGATCTCCTCTTCGAGAACCCAATTTCTGCTGATAACTCGCGCCATTATTAAATTGTCCTTTACTAACAGAAAGGCTTTCTCCATTAACAATAAGTGACATTCTATCAACAATATCATTCATAGATGCAGTTTGTGCAAATAATTCTTGTGATGCAGCGGCTGTATCATCAGCTGTCTGAACACTAGAATGCATTACTTGCTCCATCTGAGAAATAGCTTTATGTATTTGGGCAACACCTATTGATTGCTCATTAGTAGCAGCAGAGATATCATCCAATAACTCACTAACTTTTTTAGCTTCGTTGTCAATACCTTCAACTGACTCATATACTGATTTAGCAATTTCAACACCTTCTTCAGAAAGTCCAATATTATTTTCTATCAACTCAGTTGTCTCACGAGCAGATTGAGTACTTCTTTGAGCCAAGTTTCTGACTTCTTCTGCAACAACAGCAAAACCCTTACCTGCATCACCAGCTCTTGCCGCTTCTACTGCAGCATTCAAAGCCAATATATTTGTTTGGAAGGCAATTTCGTCAATAACTTTAATAATTTTAGAAATCTCATTACTGGATGATCTTATATGATCCATCGAACTCATCATTTTTTCCATTTCAGAATGGCTCTTAGAAGCATTATCTTTAGCCTGCCTAGCAAGCCTTGCAGCTTGATTTGTATTTTCATTTGTTCTTTGAACCATTGATGACGTCTCTTCCAGTGTAGCTGAAACTTCTTGAATAGAAGCGGATTGTTCAGTACTTCCTTCAGCTAATTTTTGACTTGCGCTTTCTAAGTGATGAGAAGCCTCAAGAATTTGTCCGGAGCTATTTGTCAGATCGTTTGTTATTGAATTAAGTGAGCCATTTATTTTTCTAACAAATGTAAATTGTACTACTCCAATTATCAATAGAACAACGACCAAATTACTCACGAATATACTTAAGAATGTTTCTGCTACTTGCTTATCGATTTCATCCACATATATACCGGTCGCGATTACCCAACCCCACTCAGGAAAAGCTTTTGATGTTGAAAGTTTAGGAAATAGTTTATTTGTCGGTTGTCCCTGTTTAGTCCATCTGTAAGAAACGAATTCTTGCTTTCCAGACTTAGCCGCCTCTGACAGCTCCAAGAAGAACTGTTTTCCATCCTTATCAGATACTTGGGCTATATCTGATCCTTTCGGTTGTGTTGGGTGTAATAGAAATTTATTGTTATTATCATTAACCCACACATAATTTGTCCCTTGATAACGCATACTCTTCAAATTTTCTAAAGCAAGTTTTTTTGCTTCTTCCTGAGAATATAAACCGCTATCAGCCTTTATTTTATAGTCTTTAACCGCATTCAAGGCTAACTCAACTACCTCTTCCGTTTTGTCTTTTGCCGCATCTAAAAGAGCATTTCGAATATCCATAATCGCCAACGAAACCGAACATAAGAATACCAAGACACTTATTCCTATAGTAAGTAACGTTATTTGCTTCCCAAGACCAAATTGTTGTTTACTCATTTCTCTGAACTCCAATTAACTACTAAACATTAAAAATCTGCAAGAAAGAAATTACAATATCTTCTAGACGCAAAATAGCAGTACCCAACCGTACTATCTTATTCCAGAACTATAGCAAACTTTCTTATTTATTTTTTAACTACTTTTCGCAAAAACCTCTAAATAGAGATTTCCGAAGACATTATACCATATTTTCAAAAAATTGATTAATTTTTTCCACTATTTCATCTAAAAAAATTACATAAGCATTTTTAGTGGCTTTTATTTTAATCTTTTATATCTTATAATTGGTTTATGAAAAAATTAGATGAGTATATAAGAGACATAACATCAAAGGACGAAACAAAAGCAATAGATGCTGCTAAATATCTTTTGGATAACTCTGATATTGAATTATTCAAGGCCTTGTCCGAAAAAACAGCATTTTTATTTGACTTCATAAAAGATAATGTTTCAAAAAGACTAATAAAAAGTTCTAATAAAGATAATTACAAAAATATTTTCAATTTTTTTAACACCTACTCTGATGATTTTGATGATACATTTGCACAAATACTTGCGCAATATGCTGATGAACAATTAACTGACTATGTTTTAGACATATTAGAAAATGGTAACATTGAGCAGAAAACATACGCATCAAAATATTTTACCTATATTCCCGATACAGTTGCAACAGAGATATTACGAGAATACTGTTTTTCGGATTTTGAAAATCTAAGCTTTAATGCGTCGCAAGCATTAGGAAAAATGGATGACCAAATCTCTTTTGAAGCCGCACTTAAAAAGCTTGGTTCAGACGACGATTTCGAAAAACTAAAAGCAGTAAAGTTTTTTGTAGCATTTCAGAAAAGACCGCCTTTAGATGAAATTTTTGATGCATTAAGATCGTCATCAATGCCAGAAAACATAGCAGGCCAAATTCCTTATCTTGTAAACTTAGTATCATTACTTAAAACAGATAAAATAAAAAATACCATTATCACAATAGAAAATATCATTTCAGGGTTGGGGGAAATCCTACCTCTATCACAAATTTTTCAAATAGAACTATATGAAATTATTGAGCAGCTAATTGAAATAAACCAAGAAGAAAATAAGTATAGAAGCAAAATTTCACAAATATTATTGAAAGCATTGGCAAAAATTGAAACCATTTGCAAAAATGACGAATATACTTTTGATGAAGATAAAAATACAAAGCAAGAACTAAATGATATTTATAAACTATTAAACGATCAACCTGAATTATTTTGGGACACCCAAAAAGCAAATATAATCGAAGAATTGGATCACTGCAGACACAGAATATTAAGTGCGCTGGAAGTTATAAAAGAATTTAAGCTAAAAAGTACCATCGAAAAAATGAAAGGGCTTCTAGAACATGACAATGAGATTGTAATTTGTGAAGTTGCTTCAACATTAAAAGAGCTCGGAGCATTATCGGAAGTTGATAAAAGTAAGGTCCTAAACAAAATAACCGATAAAAACATATATGCAATTATAGAAAGCTATTGGGGAACAGATGGCGCATAGCGATATCATAGCAATATTAATAACATTATTAGCAGGGCTTGCAACTGTTGGTGGTGGTTTTTTAACATTTTTTATAAAAAGAGACAATATCCACGCACTCTCTGTTGGACTAGGATTCTCAGCAGGCGTAATGATTTTCATTGCGCTATATGCAATTTTACACGAATCCCAAGATTTTTTATCACCATTATTCCCAAATAAAGCACAAATGATAACATTTATTTCCTTCTTTATCGGTACAGGAGTTGCATCATTGGTGGATTTCTTTCTTCCTGCCCATATAAGCTCGGGCTTATTTGACGTAAACAGTATCCCTGAAAACACAGATGAAGTTGCAAAACCGCAAATTAGTAGAGCGGCTTTGCTTACCACGTTAGCTATATCAATACACCGTTTTCCCGAAGGTTTAGCAACTTTTCTGGTTGCCAGCGCAGACTTAAAGCTAGGAATCCCATTTGCCATTGCAATAGCAATACATAACTTACCAGAAGGAATCGCCATTGCCCTTCCGGTATACCATTCAACTGGAAAAAAGAGACTTGCGGTATTTTATACATTAGTTGCAGGTTTGGCTGGACCGGTAGGAGCTATTATAGGAATGTTTATTGCAAGATTATTTTTGCCCGAAATAGCTGTTGGAATGATGTTTGGCGCTGTTGCGGGAATAATGATATATATATCTCTTGATACACTTTTGCCTCTAGCAAGAGAATATGGGGATAACCACCATGTAATGTTAGGTATTATATCCGGAATGTTTTTTATAAGCCTAAGCATGCTGTTATTTTAGCTATCATTTTCGCCTAGGCAAACACTCTGGGCATAATGTAATATACATGATGTGATTTTCACCTGCCCTAAGTATTCCAATAACCAAATTTTTCTCAGGGTCTGAGAGTGTTAGTGTTTCCAAAAAACGCTCTAGTGTGGTAACTTTTTTATAATTTAAAGAAACTATTATATCTTTGCTTAAGATACCAGCTTTTTCGGCAGGAGTATCTTCTAAAACTTCTTTTACTTTTATGTAATTTCCATTCTCTTCAACACCAAAACCAATAATTTTAGCCTTATCTCTATAGTGTTTTATAATTTTATGTTCAATAATTTTTTGGCTAAAATAGTTGGTATCCGCAAAGCCAAGCAAACAAATAATTAATAAAGAGAGGATAATGTACTTAAAATTATCCATGCCAATTCCTTCTTTTCTTCAATAACATTCCTACCTGATGGAACAAATTAGAAAAGAATTTTTTAGCTTTCCTTAGATTGTCCCAAATCTAGTATACAATTTTACTGAAATCAGCTATCTTATCAAATTTTTGTTTAGTTTGAGACAATAAATTAATTCTGTTTTGCTTAATTCTCTCATCTTCATCCATTACAAGTACATTATCAAAGAACTCAGTTATAACATTAACTGACTTAACTAATTCAGCAACTAATTGTTCATAACTTAGTTTATCTGTATCAATAGCCTTCATGCAATCCCAAAGAGCATTCTCCGACTGAGTAATAAACAAATCGACAGTTGGGGGATGATTTGTTTCATCTTTTTTTATTATTCTTATAACTCTATTTACAGACTCATGAAATTTAGAATACTCAGGCCTACTCACTAAATCAGTCACGATTTTTATTCTTTCAACAAAATCTTTTAAATCAGATAAAACATTTTTTTGGCTGACACAAGCATCTACTACATCATATTTATATTCATCAGAATATAAAATAATCAATCTTTGCTCAAAAAAGTCCTTAACCTTGGTATAAAGTTCTTCTTTTGCAGCAGTATCAATATCAAGAGGCAACAAGCTAATTGATTTCTTTATTAAATCGTCTAAATTTACATTCAACTCATTTAATATGACCGTCTTTAGAATGCCTAATGTTGCTCTTCTAACACCCAATGGGTCTTGTGAACCGGTAATTTTTTTACCTTCTGCAAATACGGCAACTATTGTGTCAATTTTATCAGCAATACCGACAATCTGGCCTTCAATTCCCTGTGCAACTTCTGATTCAGCATTTAATGGAAAATAGTGTTCTTTTATCCCTTGAGCCACTTCTTTTTTCTCTCCAGATAAGAGCGCATAGTCCGCACCAATAAAACCTTGAAGCTCTGTAAACTCAAATACCAATTTAGTTACCAAGTCGGCTTTACATAAAAGAGCGGTACGTTCAATTGAATCAGTTGAAATATCCAAGCTTGATGCAATATATTTTGAAAGTTCAATAATTCTATTAGTTTTGTCATAAACAGACCCCAAACCTTTTTGAAAAGTAACACCTTTTAATGTTTCAACATTTTCAGCAAAAGATTTTTGAGTATCCTCCTTAAAGAAAAATATGGCATCTTCCAATCTTGCCCTTACAACTCTTTCGTTCCCTGCTTTAATATTTTCAAAAACATCTCCGACATAATTAGCCATGGTTATAAATTTATTCAACAATTTTCCATTTTTATATAGCGGAAAATATCTTTGATGAGAGGCCATAACAGTAACTGTTACTTTTTCAGGAATGTCTAAATATTTTTCTTCAAAATCGCAAACAACAGGAACTGGCCATTCTGTCAGATAGGTAACTTCATCCAGCAATTCATCATCCAAAATGACATCTGCACCCAACTCGTTTGCTTTAATCTTAGCCAATTTAACGATTTCTTGCTTTCTTTTTTCACTATCAACAATAACATTAGCCCTATAAAGGCTATCAATATATTCATCTGGATTATTAATAACAACAGAGTCAGAGCTAAATCTATGACCCCTTGAGACATTGGATGAAACAACATCAGCAATTTCAAATTCAACTTTTTCATTATTAAGAATAGAAACAATCCACCTAATGGGTCTTTGAAACTTCAAATCAAAGTCAGCCCATCTCATAAAATGAGATCCCTTTAACTTAAATATAGTTTCTGGAATGACAGTCTTCAAAATGTCTTGTATAGATTCACCTTTTTGTTCAATTTTTGCCCAAATATAATTATTTTCTCTATATAGCTTCTCTACAGTAACGCCATTTTTATTTGCAAACCCTATCGCCGCTTTAGTAAGGTTACCTTCTTTATCATATGCAATACTTTCGATAGGACCTTTTAATAATTTCTGAACATCATCTTGCTTAGCAGGCAAACCATCAACTATCAACGCAATTCTTCTTGGCGTTGCATAGGCATCAATATTTGTGTATGATATTTTGCACTCATCAAGAGCCTTTTTAAGTCCATCCTTGAGCTGTTCCATAGCCGCAGGTATAAATTTATAAGGAAGTTCTTCTGTTCCGATTTCGAGCAAGTATTTATTCATAAAAAGCCTCTTAGAATTTTCTAGCATGTATTAAAATTATAAATTAAAAAGAAATTGAGTAAATGCTTCTAAAAATATTAGGCGCCAAAAACAAATATAAATAACTATATTGCAAATTATTTTTTCTTGTTTTATAATTGCTTTACCGAAATGGCAATGGGATCGTAGCTCAGTTGGTTAGAGTGCCTGCCTGTCACGCAGGAGGTCGCGAGTTCGAGCCTCGTCGGTCCCGCCACTTAAAAAAGACCCTTAAAAGGGTCTTTTTTATTGCGTTTGAGAGTTCGAGAGTCTGTATTCAAATTATAACTTCTTTTTCTAAATACTCTATCAAGCCGCTACTATCTAGAGCATCCAATACTGACCTACCAGAACAGCGTATCTTATTTAAACGCAATGTAAAATCATCATAATTATAATAATATGTGGATTTATCTTCTGTCTTTGCAATACAAAGAAAATCCAAATCACTTACAAAAGACTCAACCGTTCCTAGACTTTGTACGAAATGATTCATTTGATCTTTATTTATATCAGTTATTGATTGTTTATAGAAATAGATTACAAATTTTCTATAAGAAAATGAATAGTCCTTGATTACAGATAAAACCCTCCTGATTTCTTCTGATAACCCGTGTCTCTCTTGATCAAAATCAATATGATCTCCCCAACTAGCCATTTCATTTGGAACAGTATCTGAAAAATTCGTAGCCGTATATACAAAGTAATCGTCGATCAAATATGATAAATTATTTTTTAAATCTAATAACTTGTCATAAAAATCAATGTAAATTTCCTGTTTTCGCTTAACAAAAGAATCTTTTTGCCAACGATCTTCCTCTCTTTTTTGAGTTAAATTAAAAATTATTAATGCAAAACCGAAAGGAGCTAAAATTTCCACTATCTTAATCAAAAAATCAAATGTTTCTTTATTCATCATCCTATTTTAGCAATGTTTTTCAAAAAAGAAAAACACTTAATAATCAATTTAAATTAAACCGTTTTTTAGAATTTATATGTAAAATAATTTTATCCATATCACCTATTACAAAATAATCATATAAAGTGAATGCCAAAAGTTCGACATTAGTAGCATTAATGCCGCCATTTATAAAAAGTCCACATAAGTGGGCTTTTTTAATATGAATTTTCTATTAAAATAGCAAAAAATTTCTTTCACTTGTTTTAAACACTCAAAAAGGTGTGTTAAATGAAAATATCTCCAGTTAGCATAAGTCATCAAAGGACAAATTTTGGCATAATTGCAAAAAATGAATCTTACGAAAACCAAAATGCAAGTAAAGAGAACCACAATACGTTAGCAAAAATTTCCAAAGATAATTATATTGCATACGTAAACTTAACCAAAGAGAAAAAGCAGCAAAACATATCAGCTATTGCAAACGAAACTATGCAGTATGTAAAAAGTATGGGATTAAAGTCTCAAACAAAAATGGAATTAGAAAATCCATTTATAAAATATACTCCGACGGGAGAATATAAAGAGCTTGTGGATAAAATGTCTTATATTCACAACATAAGACGAGGTAAAAGCATAGATGATTTCGTCGCAACCACATTAAAAATAGTTCCGGCAATGGGCGTGGGCAATTGTAGTGAGCAGGCTATCCTAGTAGCAGATTATTTGATAAACAGTAAAAACATAGATAACGTCGCACTAGTCGCAGCAACAATAAAAGGGCAAGATCCATTTGATCCAAATGCAGAAGATCAACATGTCTTCGTTGTAACAGGATTAGCCCAAGATGCAGAGATAGACAACCCAAAAACATGGGGTGAAGAGGCAATAATTATAGATCCTTGGGCCAATATATTGGCACCAGCAGAAAGTGATAACCCCGGAATTTCAGGCCTAAACAAATTATACATGACATTTAGAACTAAATTAATGACATTCGAAAACTATTCGAATTATATAGATCCAACCCATGATAAAGACTCAAAATTTAATTGGGAAAACCATAAGAAAATCAGTACTCAAGACAAAGCAAGCTAATAAAATAATATTTCATAAAGTTGGCTAAATTTGTAAAATATTATTATGTTTGTAACAAAACAACTAGTCAGAACGAGAATAAAGTTGTTTAATATACAAAAGCCGAAATTATAAAATTATTCATTAGTGAAAAGAGAGACAAAAGTGAAGATAGCAAATAATACCGTATTTGGCAGCAACCAAACTGCTAAAACAAATCCATCTTTTAAACACAGAATTATATTAGATATAGGCGCAAGCAACCCTAAGGGTTCACTAAAAATTACTGCTCAAACAGATGATGGAAAAGATATCTATACAAGATCAGGTGAATTTGTAAATGATACCCCAGATGGCTTTGAGTCTTCTGAAGATTTTGCAACAAAGGTCATGCAGGTAGTAAAAAGCACTCATAACTACGTAAAAGACTTGTGTGCAAATGGCACATTTAAACCTGGTGAAGAAAAACTTTCTGGCATAGGAATTTTTGTTCCAGGTACTGTACTAGGCGATAAAATTGCCTTTATACCGAACTTAAAAGATAAAAATGGAGAATCTCTTAAAAATGTAGATTTTTCTGAGATAAAAAAAGATATAATAACAAAAAAAACTGAAGAAACAGGAATAGAAGCAAATCCTGATAACTTTCGTTTCGTAGTAACAAAGGACCTTGGGGGAGCCGGTCTTGGAATAGCCAAAATTCTTGCAAAAAGAAACCAGTTAAACGAAGGTGATTACATAATGGGAATAATGACTGGTGGTGGCTTTGGTAGTGTTGATATAAAAGTGAAACATGATAATGTAGAAATAGAAACATCTGAAAGTAGCAGCTATTTAACACACGACTTCAACAACCATACAATGCAAAAACTTGGTAGAATGGGTGTTAGCGTAAAGAGCCATATCACAAGATTTATGGACACAATCGGCATGGAAGAAATGATACCAACCGTACTAAAAGCAGGTGACGCCAGACTTGTAACCTCCAACGAAATACACATAAAAAATTCAAATACCGAATTAATATCTGAACTACTTCAAGATCCTCGTTTCAGAATAAAGACCACTAATAAAGACAATACGATAATAGAATTAGATGAATCAAATCCAAAATTTGCTGAAAAAATGAGAAAATCAAGATACGAAGCAGTCAACAATTATGCTGATTCGGTTTCACTAATAGCAGTAAATAAAATCAACGACTGTCTTAACAAAATAATTTTGGTCGGTCCATTTGCCCATGGTGTAAACAAACATGTAAAAGAACACCAAGAGATATATGGAGCAAAAGATCTTCCAGACTTGATTGAGCAAAAAGTACAAAAAAGAATAGAAGATGTCGATCTACCTTCTAGTCAAGGATTAAAAGATCTATATAACTTCGAAGTAATATGTGACGAATCAATAAATTTCCCCAATAATACATTTGCGGGAGATGCGTTACTAAATAAAGATTTGACTTTTACAAATAATAGAGGCAGTTGGATGGAAATTCCTAGAGCGACATTGGCATCCCTGTAAGCTTGCTCAAAACATATTTACAAAAAGCATTATTCTAAATATTACTATACAAAGCGTAACATTCTTAATATAGAAGTAAAAGATTTATAAAGATAGGCATTAGTTAACATAATGCCTATCTTATTGTATTATTTTGGTGAATTTCTTCAAAAATATAGCCACCTGGGGGATGCCTTTGTTCCAATAATATTATATTTAGCTTAATAATAATAAAACAATCAACCAAGTTGTTGGAAAACGAGGATTAGATGAAAATTTCTCTCTACATAGTAGAAGATTACCCATTATCGAGAGTAGGATTAAGGCATTCTCTCTTGAAATATAACGAAATAGAGATTCTTGGAGAGTTTGAAACAGCAGAAGAATGCATACAAGCTTTAGATGACAAGCAAAGCAACATAGTGTTAATGGACCTAGGGTTGCCATCAATGGGAGGAATTGAAGCTACAAAGATTATTAAATCAAAGTGCCCTGATGTAAAGATAATCGCCTTGACTTCTCATGAGAAGGAAGAATCAGTACTTTCAGCGCTATCAGCGGGGGCGAATGCATATTGTTTGAAAGATACATCTGATGAATTACTCTTTGACATAATCAAAATGGTTAATCAAGGAGCATTATGGTTAGCACCAAAAATAGCAAGTATTCCCTGTAACCATATAGCAAAAATTCAGAATAATATAAAGAAAAAGCAACAAAAGAATAACATTGACAAAAAATTAACAGCTAGAGAATTATCGGTTCTAGGGCTGGTAGTTGAAGGCAAATCAAATACCGAAATAGCAAAAGAGATGTCGGTAAGCAAACATACAGCAAAAGCCCATGTGGCTAGCATTCTTTCTAAACTAAATGTCGAAGATAGGGTTCAAGCTGCAGTCAAAGCAATACAAACGAACATAGTATAGATAAAGTTGATGAAATTAACAAAAAGCATACATCATACATTTTTAGCTGGTATTTTAGGAGGTATCCTTTGTTTAGAGATTCTTTCCACTATACTTTTAATCAAAATTTCATGCGGTATTTTAATTATTATTCTCTTTTATGCTTGGGAATATTTACAGGAAAAAACTGAATACAATAACAAAAAACAATTTGAAGAAGACATTATTTCTGAGTTAATTAACACATTTAATCAAAAAGAAGAACTTATTGTATACAAAAATGAAAAACTTGAAATACAAAATTGCAGCAACGCGTTTGTACAATTATCAGGTTTTAAATCAAAAAATGAGCTTTTGAATAAGTCAGATTTTGATATTTTTAATTACGAAATAGCGTCACAAATGCAAGCTGACGATTTAACAGTTTTGAAAAATAAAAAACTATCGTTCTGGAAGCAACAATTCAATAAAGCAGGGGGAATAGAAAATGTCTTTGAAATATTAAAACTACCAATTATAAGTAACAAAAGGTGCCTAGGACTATTATATGTAGGGACAAAAATAACTAAAGAGAAAAAAGATTTACAGCCAATAAATGAAGATCAAAAATATTTATCTGCAATTATAGACAACTTACCTTTTTTGGCCTATTTAAAAGACAACACTGGAAAATATATATTTGGCAGTAAAAAGCTGAATGAAAAAGCAGAGTTATACAAAACGCAATATAATATTGACCTAAAAGAAGTTCTTAAGATAAACAAAAGCACATTATCAGAAGAAGACAAAAATATATTTCTGATAAAAAAAACAAAAACTCACGAGCTTAAAATAAAAACGCCAGAGAAAGATATTTGGCTTTTAATTCAGCAAATTCCACTATTTGATACACATAATGAAATAAAGAGCATTTTAGAAGTTGTAAAGGAAATAACTTGTGAAAAAGAAATACAGGCTCAAAAAGAAACATTTATTGCGACACTGACTCATGACCTAAAAACACCAACAGCTGCTCAGATTAGGGCTTTAACATTACTTTCTCGAGAAAGTTTTGGCGAACTGAGTAATCCGCAAAAAGAAATTATTAATCAAACCTTAAACTCTTGCAAATATATGTTCAATATGATTTCCACAATACTATCCACATATAAAACTGATTCTTGCGAAAACAATCTTAATTACGAGTGGTTTAATTTTAAAGAACTTATACTTGAGTGTAAACAAGAAACTGCATATTTATGTAGTGACAAAGTTAAAATTCTATGCACTTCTGACATCGAAAATGAACACGCATATGCAGATAAAGTAGAATTAAAACGAGTAGTAACTAATTTAATTTCGAATGCTATTATACATTCTGACAAAGGATATAATATACAAATTGTTATTGAAGAAAATAAGAATGAGCACATTTTTAAAGTATTAAATAAAAGCCAATATATACCGCAGGAAGAAATTGAAAAATTATTCGACAAATACATTTCTAAATCTTTAAAATACAGTCAAACTGGGACTGGATTAGGCTTGTATCTTTCAAAAAAGATAATTGAAAAACATAAGGGCAAAATGATTGCCACTAGCCAAAAAGAAAATGGAAACACTTTTGGTTTTTCTATTCCCAAGAAAAAAGATAAAGGAATTATTCAAAAAAGCAATATCAATATTGACAAACAAGAGAAACAAGATAAAATTAATAATAGTTACTAATTTGTAAGAAAAATGAATTATTCAAAGCAAAGAGAATTGGTATTAAATGCACTAGAAGAAAATGTAGTGCATCCCACTGCTGAATATATATACAATATTCTAAAACAAAGTAATCCTACAATAAGTTTGGCAACAGTTTACAGAAACTTAAATAAGCTTGCTGAAGCCGGTGAAATAAAGAAAATAGAAGGTCTTAGTGACTCAGACCATTTTGATCATAACACGCATGAACATTATCATCTAATTTGCTTAACTTGTGGACGAGTTTTTGACATACCACAAGAAGTAGCACCAAAAGTCTGCGAAATAGTAGAAAAAGAGTTAGGCTTTACAGTGATTGATCATGAAATTACCTTTAGAGGTATTTGCCCCGAATGTAAGATGAATGGAGAAAAAGATGGATTTAAAAGGATCTAAAACAGAGCAAAATTTACAAGCAGCTTTTGCCGGAGAATCTCAAGCAAGAAACAAATATACATACTACGCTGCAAAAGCAAAAAAAGAAGGTTATGTTCAGATTTCAAAAATATTTGAAGAAACTGCAAACAACGAAAAAGAGCACGCAAAATTATGGTTTAAATTACTACACAATAATGAAGTAGCAGATACATTAACTAATCTAAAAGATGCAGCCGATGGAGAAAACTACGAGTGGACTGATAT
>JAEYQN010000090.1 GCA_023409995.1 Cyanobacteria bacterium OH_CBB_238
CATTTTTAAAAGGGATAATTCTCATTATGAGATGTTGAATGGAACAGAGCGCTGCATAGACAAAGAAATCCCCTTTGACATCCCCGAATCCTGGGAGTGGGCAAGACTTGGTAGTATTTTACTTAAGTTATCAGATGGTACGCACTACACCCCTAAATATGTATTAAAGGGCATTCCTTTTATATCGGTAAAGGATGTTAGTTCAGGAGTTATTGATTTTTCGAATACAAAATTCATTTCCGAATTGGAACATAAAGAACTTTATGATAGATGTAACCCTGAATACGGAGATATTTTGCTTACTAAAGTTGGTACAACTGGAATTCCAGTGATTGTAAATACAAATGAGCAATTTAGCTTATTTGTAAGTGTAGCACTGTTGAAATTTAATAAAGAATTGCTATTTAATAAATATATCAAATTTTTAATTTTATCACCCTTAGTGCAGAGTCAAGCTGCAAAGAATACTAAAGGGGTAGGTAACAAGAATTGGGTTATGCGCGATATTGCAAACACTTTAATTGCAATACCGCCAAAAGCTGAACAGCGGCATATTGTAGATAAAGTAGAAGAATTATTCTCACACGCTGAAAACCTGAACTTTTAAAACCGTTTAATCATGGAGAAAGGAGGCTTTTGCCATGATTAAAGAATTTGAAAGGTATCAACGTGATACAAATTTATCAGAAAACACTATCGCATCATATTTATTTGCAATAAAGCAATTTAAAGCCCAATATGATGTAATTAACAAAGAAAACTTGAGGGCTTACAAGGTTTGGTTAATCGAAAACTACAAACCCAAAACTGTTAATTTAAGGTTGCGAGCAATAAATTGCTATTTAGAAAGTATTGGTAAAAAATCTTGGAAAATCCCGTTTGTGAGGGTTCAACAAAAGGCATTTTTAGAAAATGTCATTAGTGAAGCTGATTATACTTATTTTAAAAATAAACTATGTTCATCAAATGAGTTGTTTTGGTATTTTGTAATAAGATTTTTAGCGGCAACTGGTGCACGAATTAGCGAATTGCTCCAAATTAAAGCAGAGCACGTCGATATAGGACATATAGACTTATATTCTAAAGGAGGCAAATTAAGACGAATCTATATCCCCAAAAACTTGCAGGACGAAGCTAAAAAATGGTTAAAAAAGAAAAATCAAAATAGTGGCTTTATTTTCTTGAACAAATATGGCGACCGAATAACCTCAAGAGGAATATCAGGGCAATTAAAAAAACTTGCGATTCGTTTTGGAATAAATCAAAATGTGGTTTATCCTCACTCATTTCGGCACAGATTTGCAAAAAGTATTTTGGAACGTTCTGGCGATATTGCTTTTCTTGCCGACTTAATGGGGCATGAAAGCATAGAAACGACCAGAATCTATTTAAGAAAGACAAGTACTGAACAACGAGAAATAGTTGATTCTATTATTGATTGGTAGTTAATAAATGCATACGCAGATTGCGTATGCATTTTAGTATTTTCCACATTTATCAACAAATGGTAATAATTTCTTTATTTTATTTACAATTCGTTTTTGCTCCGTTGATGGTGGGACTGGAACTAACGCACAATATAATCTTTGATCATTTATAGCTGGATAAGCAACTCCTTTTGCATTATCTGTATTATTGGCATAGCTATCAAAACTCGGAGATAATAAATAATAAAATAAAAACTCATTGTATATGCCACTAAAACAACCCATTACAGCGAATCCTGTGCTAGCGATTGGGGGCTTTGAAAATTTTCTGTCGACAATACACATATTATGTAGGTAGGGTCTTACTGTTGAATACAAAATATCGCCTTCTAGTATTATTTTCCGTGCCCTTGATGGGGCATCTTTTGGGGAAACAACAAAATCATTTTTATTTAATTTTTGCAGTTTATTATTAATAGAGCCTATATCTATATAACAAAAGTCTACTTTTGGCTGCATTTGCCCATGATTAAATACTATATCACCAAGTCTTGCCCACTCCCAGGATTCGGGGATGTCAAAGGGGATTTCTTTGTCTATGCAGCGCTCTGTTCCATTCAACATCTCATAATGAGAATTATCCCTTTTAAAAATGTAGGATTCATTCTTGTCTTTTTTGATTTTTCCGTCTTTTATTAGTTGTGCTTTCTCAGAATTGATTCTGTCTAATAAAACACTTGCCGGTTCATCATTTGTATCTTGTTCTACAAGTTTACCTTGTACAGCTTCTTGAAGAATTGATTGTTTTAATTTTTTGGAAATATTACTGTTTATTTCTCTTAATTTACCTTCCTTTTCGCCATATTTTTCAACATACGGCATTATTTCTTCTATCTTTGCTACAATTCTTTCCTGCTCCACCAATGGTGGAAGTGGTAAAATTAATTTTTTAAAAATATCAAATGGTGGAATGTTTTTTATCGCAGAACCTTTACTGCTCTCCTTTGCTGTATTTTTTAAAACATAATCAAAATATAGTAAGAAATAGTCTATATTAATAGGAGCAAATATCGACATTTTCATTAATGCTTGATTTATAATCCCTAAATCAATATTATCTGGCATAATGTATGTTTCACCTATTGTACCAGCACAGCTTACTATAATATCTCCTGAATTAACGGTGAATCCACTCATTTTATTTTTGTAATAATCATGTGATATATAGTAATCACCCAATTCGTGATTTTTTTGTATGGCATTTTTCTGTTCATACACTTTTACGGCATTATTGCCTTTTTTGACAAACATACTTTTGGTAAGACTACTACCAAATGGTCCTTTTTTGTAAATTCCAATTTCATTTAAACGAATAATTTCCCACGATTCAGGGATTTCAAATGGGACTTCATCCGCGATACATCTTACTTTATCGCCCACTTTCTCATAAGGCAAATTATCGGAAGATTTAAAAAT
>JAEYQN010000115.1 GCA_023409995.1 Cyanobacteria bacterium OH_CBB_238
GCATTATCATATGTATTTGCTTCACTCTTGTCATTTCTTGTCAAAATTCTTATCAAAGCTTGTATGGTTTTTTTTGCAGTCTCTTCTGAACAAGAAGTATCTATATTAGAAGTATCTTCCCCAACAAAAGAGTCCATGCTGATTTGTTGATACTTAACGGTACTATCACCATCAAAAACTATTTTTTTTATTGGGACAACTTTTCCAAAAGAAGGAGAATTTTTAGCAGAAACATTAATTACCATTAGATAACTCCTGTAATTTTACAAATGTAATAATACTCCAAAAAACTAAAACTTGTTAAGGATTTATGCCATTTTTTACATGACTTAATATTGTCTGCACGACTTAGCTTTTTACCATTTTTTGTACTTCTAAAGTAAGTGTATTTTTACAAAATATTTCAAAACAACAACAAATATATTTTGCCAACAAACAAAAATATTATGTATGCTATAATTTTGCTATGGCTAAACAGTAAAACAGGATATGGGATCAATTAACAGTTTTAATATAAAGTGGGCGAAGTTTTTAATCTTGGGGGCTATGGTTTTTTCTGTAACTCCTGGTGCATATTGTGCTCAAGAGAATAATTTTAAAGCTTTAAATTTAAAAGAAAGCAAGCCTCAAAAAATCAAAAATATTGAACTAGTTGGCAACCAACTGATTGACAATGAGCGAATCCTTCAAAATTTTCAAGTTAAGCCTGGTGATATCTATGATAAAGACCAAATACAAGAAAACTTAAAACATATATTTGAAATGGGCTACTTTTCAGACAAAATGAAAGTTGTTCCTGTAAAGACAGAAACAGGGGAAGTGACCCTAAAAATATTGGTTGAAGAGAATATTCCGGTTACTGGATTTACGATTCAAGGAAATACTGCTGTTCCCACAGGAGAACTTTTGCAAATATTGCAGCCTCTTGAAGATAAACCCCAAAATATCAATACTTTAAATGATTCGATTTCAGATATAGAAGCATTATATACCGCGAAAGGCTATATTTTAGCTAGAGTTGTTGCCGTCAAAGATGATCCGGATGGGGTTGTAAACATTGTCATCTCGGAAGGTACCATTAATTCTGTCAGATTTGACGGAAATACAAAGACAAAAGATTTTGTTGTTCAAAGAAATATTCGTTCTGTACCAGGAAGCATATATAACGACAACACAATTAAAGAAGACTTGATGAGAATATATGGTACACAAGCGTTTAAAAATGTTGACAGAACCATAGAAAGATGTGAAGACCCAAACTATTACAATATTACTATTAATCTTGAAGAGCAAAAAACAGGTACAGTTTCTCTAGGCGGAGGTCTTGATACAGCTACAGGACTATTTGGTCAAGTAGGATATACGGAAAATAACTTCAGAGGAATGGGACAAAGAGTTTCGCTCAACTTAATGAGTGGTACAGGTGTTATTCTTTCTGATAGCTCAATGCTAAGACGAGCAAATTATCAAGCTGAATTGAGTTTCTTTGAGCCAAAACTCAAAGGTACTGACAATTCTCTATTATTAAAAGTATTTGGTCGTGACTTCTCTAGTTATCAAGTACCATTAGCTATTGAGCAGAGAATCGGTGCTGAAGCAGTTGTTTCAAGAGACTTTAAACAGTATAAAAACTTAAGTGGTTCTTTCAAACTTGGTGTTGAGTATATTAATATGCGTGAAGGCGACTATAATGAAATAGCAAATTTATACAGACAACACAATATTCCTATTGGTAAAAGAGCAGAACAACTTAAAGGCGGTACATTCTTAACACTTGGTCCAAGCCTAATATATGACACAAGAGATAGTGCATCAAATCCTAGAGATGGCGTTTTTGCAACATTGAGACTAAACGGCAATATAGGTATTACTGATCTTGATTTATCTCACTCAACAGCAACTGCTGGAATAAAGAGATACATACCTGTAATGAAAAAATCAGCACTCGCATTTTCAGCCAGAGGCGGCGGCAAAATCGCAGGGGATATGCCTGAAGTTATGGCCTTCCGCTTAGGTGGACCTTATTCAGTTAGAGGTTATAAGATGAGTGGTATTGGTACTGGCGAAGGCTTTGTAATGGGTAGCGTAGAGCTTACAACTCCATTTTTCTTCCTAGACAGAATAAAACAAGTACCATTCTTGGATAATGTCAAATTTGCTACATTCTTAGATGCAGGTAAAATTTATAATGGAAGTATTACAAATAAAATATACAATAGACCTGAAAGTGGTGTTGCTGCTGGTATAGGAATTAGACTTTCTATTCCTGGCGTCGGTCCTCTTAGTATAGATTATGGTGTTCCATTCACATCCGTTGGTGAAGGAAACAGCAAAGGAGCAATCACCTTCGGTGTTGGAGATTACTATTAATGCCTTTTGAGCAAATATCAAATAATGTAGAAGAGACGGATAAATTAGCAGAAAAATTTGCTAATGCAGTTAAAAATGACGGTGCTTTCGTTTGCTTATTCGGGGACATAGGGGCTGGGAAAACGGCTTTCTCCAGGTACTTATGCAAACATTTGGGAGTAAAAGAGAAAGTTACAAGCCCAAGTTTTGTTATATTGAATGAATATCACTCAGGGGTTATTCCTGTTTACCACTTTGATCTCTACAGGCTAGAATCCGAAGGAGTAAAAACCATTTCAGATGAACTTGAAGAGTATTCTCAAGGAAAATTGCTGACATTGGTTGAATGGGCAGAATTTTCAGAAAACAAATTGCCCTTTGATAGAATTGAAATAAATATAGAATATGTAGATGATACTATAAGAAATTTTATATTTAACTCCGTTGGAGAAAGAAGCGAAAAATTATTAGAGGCATTGAAGAAATGAATATTTTAACTTTTGACACAAGTTTAGATAAAACTTATATCACGCTATGTGACAATGACAAAATAATTATTGAAAAAGTAATCTCAAGTACCGAAGAAAAATACCATAGTGCCTACTTAATTCCAACAATAGTAGAAATTCTTAAAGAAAAAAAAATAACAATGCAAGATATAAAGGCAATTGCCACAAACATAGGTCCTGGAAGTTTCACTGGAATAAGAGTTTGTAATACGATAGCAAGAGTATTTGCCCAACAACTTGATATAAAACTGGTGGGAATTTCTTCCTTAGAAATTCTTTCTAGAATTAATACTAGTGATAAAGATTCTCTCATTCTTATGGATGCACGAAAAGAAAAAGTTTACTGTGCTATATATTCAAAAAATGGAGAAGAAATAGAAACCCCAAAATCAATTTTAAAAGAAGAAATCTTAAATCTTTCAAAGAAAGATTATTTTATAATTACAGATTCAAGTATCTATAACTACCTAAAAAATAACAATATTAGCAGTGTAAACTTTGAAGCCGAGAACTATCCTCTTGGAAAATATCTTGCTGAAATAGCTTATAAAAAGTTAAAAGAAAACATTACGGATTTCAATTGGGCTAAAGTGAAACCTCTATATATCCAGCCACCATCAATATCTAAGCCAAAGGCGGTATAAGATGTTTAAATTGGAATTACAGGGATGTCTTCCTATCTTGCTAATATTTTTTTTACTTACTATAGTTGGATTTAAGCTATGGTACCTATTCTTAGCAATATTGTTTATTTTTGTTGTCAAAAATTTTGCATCTATAATAATTTTCAATTATAAAAATGGTCAAAAACAAAAAGATATACATTTTGAACCACAAAAAGGTGAAATATATAAAGTCTGTCCAAACTGTGGAATAAATGTCAAAAGAAGTGCTGAGAAATGCCCGCAATGTGGAAAGCAATTTGATTAAGGAGTTTATAATGTCTGATGTCTGTAAAAATTGGTCTCAATGGTTAAAAGCAACAAGATTTTCATATATGGATGAGGTCCAAGTTTCTCAAACATTAAATTGGCTTGGAGCTGTAAGAGATGTGGTGCTCGAAAATGCTCAAATACAACCAGATGACACTGTTATTGACCTTGGAACAGGAACGGGTTTACTTGCTTTTGGAACAATAGACAAACTCAATGAGTCAGGCAAGGTTATTTTCTCAGATAAGTTTGAAGATTGCCTAATAGAATGCAATAAATTACTTGATACACTTGAGGTAAAGCCCAATTATGAATTTTTACTCAGTGAATGTGAGAATATAAAACTACCAAAAGAATCTGTCGATAAAGTGCTTATGAGATCAGTTCTTGTTCACATTATTGACAAACAAGCGGTTATGGATCAGATACATAGAATACTAAAACCAAACGGTATTTACTCTGCTTTTGAGCCGATAATCAAATCAAATACAAGATACTATGAATTAATAAATCCTGCAAACATTTCTGATTATAATGATTTCAAAAACGCAGAAATGGAATTTATGTCTAGCCCTGATGATCCATTAACAAATTTTGACGAAAAAACACTAGAAGAAAATTTAAAAAATGCAGGATTCAATGATGTATTAGTAGATGTTCAATCAGCTGAGTCAACTTATGTTGTGCAACCAAATGCTGTTGATACTTGGTTTAGCGCCCCTCCAAGTCCGGGTGCTCCAACAATGAAAGAAAAATTTCTTAAATATTTTGACGAACAAAAAGTAAATAACTATATACAAGAAGTAAAAGAAGACTTAGCGGGAAAACAAATTACAGTAAAAGCGAATACAGTATTTATTAAGGCCATTAAGAACTAACGGTTGCGGGCTCTACAAAGTTTCGATATTGAATAGCTTGTGCTATATGAGAAACCTGAATATCAGCTGTCATCTCCAAATCGGATATTGTCCTTGCAAGCTTCAATAGCCTATCATAAGCTCTACCAGAGATATTAAATCTCAAAATAGCACTTTTCAATAATTCTTCACTTTGAGAGTCTATTTTGCAATACTTTTTGATCAAGTCAGGAGTCAATTCTGAATTTGTAAAAATCTTTGAACCTTTATATCTCTCTGTCTGCATTTTTCTGGCATTTATAACACGCTCTCTTATCTGAGAAGAAGACTCACTTACAAAATTTTTGTTCAGCAAATCATTCACTTTCAGCCTCGGGACTTCTATTTGAATGTCTATTCTATCTAATAATGGCCCGGATAATTTTGATCTATATCTAGATACTTGAAAATCATTACACGAACAAGGTTTTTCATAATCTCCTAAATACCCGCAAGGGCACGGATTCATTGCCGCCAATAAAGTAAAATCAGCCGGAAATTTAACTCTTGTTTGAGCCCTTGAAATAACAACCTCTCCATCTTCTATAGGCTGTCTTAAAACTTCTAATGTATTTCGTGGAAACTCCACAATTTCATCCAAAAACAAAACTCCTCTATGCGCAAGGGTTATTTCACCAGGCTTAGGATTTGTACCCCCTCCAATAATTCCAACAGCAGAGGCCGTATGGTGTACAGACCTGAATGGTCTTTGTGTTACAAGAGGTTGGTTTGAATCCAAAAGACCAGAAACACTATATATTTTAGTTAGCTCTATTGCTTCTTCTATGCATAAAGGAGGCAATATTGAAGCAAAGCATTTAGATAAAAGCGTTTTACCCGAACCTGGAGGCCCCATCATTAATATATTGTGCCCACCTGCAGCAGCAATTTCAAGAGCTTTTTTGGCTTTTTGCTGGCCTTTTACATCCTTAAAATCAAATTGAATGTTAGCAGTATTTGAACAAGATAAGTAAGCTTCTATATTGCTCTCAACTTGTTCTATTTTTTTATAAACTTCTTTATCTGTAGAAAAATGGTTAACAACCTGCGTAAGATGGTTTGCCCCATATATAATAACCCCAGGAATAAGCGCAGCCTCTCTTGCATTTTCTTCTGGTACGATTATCTCTGTTATAGACAAGTCCTTTAAGCCGGAAACAATTGGCAAAATGCCTTTTACACCTCTAATAGAACCATCTAGGGACAATTCTCCAATAAATGCAGTGTTCTTTAAGTTTTCAGGATTCAAAGTTCCATCCTGAGCTAAAATGCCCACAGCAATAGGTAAATCATAATTACTGCCTTCTTTTTTAACATCAGCCGGAGCAAGATTAACAATTATTTTTTTGTTCGGAAAACTATATCCTGAATTTTTTATAGCAGAGCGAACTCTTTCTCTCGCCTCAGAGATTGCAGTATCAGGCAAACCCACAATAGAAACAGACGGAATAGACTGATTAGTATCTACCTCAACATCAATTTTATAGACATCTAATCCAATCACAGTAGCTGTTAAAACTTGAGTAACCACTTCTATCCCTTTTTGCCTAAGTCTTTCTCAAGTATACTACATCATGTCCATTTAGGAAATAATGTCATAAGTTTTGAGTGGTGAATTTGCAGCAGAAGATTCAATCGGGCTTGATGCCAATTTAGTACAGCCTGGAGGATGATTAGGTGATACGGTTGCAATATTAGGATCCCTCAATCTGTATATTTCGGCAACTCTAGCATCCAATGTCTCTGGTGACTTCTTGTACAAGTCTGCGGCATAATCTAACTCTGGATCGGATGCACCGTTAGAATTTTTCAACCAAAATTCTGTTTCTTTTTTATAAGCATCTTGTTCTTCCGTAACAGAGGTATATGGATCTTTATCGTGCGCATGCACAAATTCATGCACAAGGTAGGCAGAAACTATTTGAGGTGATGCATATGTGTATGAATCTGTCACAGTAATTCTTTTTTTAGAATGTTCATATTGTGCAATATTTGAAACTCCACCAAGTTTTGCCGTTTTATCAAAGGCAATTGACAAATCTCCCATATCTTTCATAAACGATGCAGGAAGATACTGTTTCGCCATTTTCAGAGCTTCTGTCAAATTATTAATAGACTGAGACCTTTTTTGCTTCATAGCCAAAATTGGATCCTGGCAACTTAACAGAGAATTCTGAATCTCTGAGATATTTCTTTTCGCCAAGTCATTTTGAGGTTCAAGTTCTAAAATTCTAGAATAAGCTGATTGAGCCTTAGTATAATAGCCTTGTTGAAAGTAGCAGTCTCCTAAGGAAGCCAATGCCTCTGTATCATCAGCAGACGAACTAACATATTTTTCCAAATTTGGCGTAGCATTTTTGTAATCTTGTTGAGCTTTATAGGCCTTACCCAATGACAAATAAACATCTAAATTAGAAGCATCTGCACTTATCGCCTGATTATAAAAATCAATTGCTTTAGCGTACTCTCCAGACTTATATAGTTCATCACCAGATTGCAATAAATTCTTAGATTTACTTAAACTAGCAGAAGGAATTGGCTCTGTTGTTGCCAACATATTTCCTTGTCTAAAAGATGTAGAATAATTTTTAGTTGCAGGAAGTATTGATATCACGCAAAAATCCCTATTTTACTTAACCTTATAAATTTACACCATAACTTTACTTTAATTATAAGTCTATTCGGCAAGCAAATTTGCCAAATAATGCAAAAATTCATCATGATTGTTTCATTATTTTTAAATAATATTTTCTAAAAGTACTTACCTCATTGTATTTGAGGCTATTTTAAAATTGTAAAGTTATTTAGGAAACAAAATACTGGATATTTATACATTCTTTTGTTAGAATATACCTACATTAAATGACAATATGTCATGATATGCCGAAGTGGCGAAATCGGTAGACGCAGTGGACTCAAAATCCACCGAGCTCAACCCTCGTGCCGGTTCGAGTCCGGCCTTCGGCACCAAAAAAGACTTCACAAATCGTGAAGTCTTTTTTATTTTAATCATCTTTCTTTTGTATTAATCGTACTTTTAATACAAAGATTATTTATTAAAAACTTTTTCTATTTTTTTTGCTTTTTCCTCACAATAATTACACTCAACTCCACATTTATAATGACAGTCTTTTCCATTTTTTATAAAATATTTTATAGAAGGCAAATATTTTCTTATATCTCTTACTCTATAATCACGTATTAATTCATTAGGTTTTGTATATCTATATCTAAGAACAAACAAATTTATATTCATGTTTTCAATGGATTTAGGATCTTCAACACCTTGCATATAATACTTATAAAAATTCATTTGGAAGCCCTCGTATGGTACTCCTCTACCAACAAATTTGAATTTCGTACAACCTATTTTTTTGTAATATTCTAATTCCCAAGGATAAATATTTTTAGATTTACATAAATATTCGTTATAATTTTCTGTTGAAAGTTTATAACAATATCCATATAAAGGGCTTATATTTTTGAAAATTGTATCCGCTTCCTCCACACTTGCCTGAGGTATAGTCTTTTTTATTGGATGTTGGATACGAAGGGGACAACCGCTAATACAACCTTCATCAGCAATTAATTCAACATCTATATTTGGCATATTTTTTCTTAAGTTTTTTAATAGATGGAAATTTTTATTAACTTCATAACTTGGAATAAATTCTTTGATACAAGGAAACAACTTATAAGCATTTTGAAATTGTTGTAATTGAGTGTATTCTGTCGATGTGGATAGATGGATATTAAATTCAGGATAGTGCTTATTTATATAATCGACTAACTCTAAATTCGTTATTCTTAAATGAGTACAATTAACTTTTAGTAGTTTTTCTAATAGTTGTTCAAGAGAGGCAATTTGTTGCTTATAAACTTCAGGCTCACCCGAAAATCCTAATACAGAATTTAATAAGTATATAAATGTAAAATCATTATCAATTGCATGTTTTATATTCACTGAAATACTTGCGAAATCAGGTATAAGTTTATTATAGGATCTAATTTGTTCAAATGTTGACCTATCTGAAGCATTCAATGGTAAAGCAAAAAAGAATGATTTAATTTTACTTAAAGAATATGTATTATTTATCTTTTTTATTGTATTTATGAGATTAATATCACTTGGTA
>JAEYQN010000015.1 GCA_023409995.1 Cyanobacteria bacterium OH_CBB_238
GCATTGGCCTTGTGCGGCATAGTGGGCGACCGGAACGGAAAGGGGGCTCGACCTACGACACCGCCCCTATCCATGCAACACGCCAGGGAGAGTGGACGCGGCTGAACGACTCCGATTCGGCTTTGGCATCTGGCGACCGGGTCGTCGGGTGAGCCTTATCCCCTGGCATCTGGCGACCTCCGCCTTTATCCCTTGGCATCTGGCGACCGGTTCTTGGCATCTGGCGACCGCCGACTCGGCTGAATCCCGATTCCTCCACTGGCATCTGGCGACCATACTAATAGAAGATCTCTAGTAACTACCAATAGACCGGTCGCCAGATGCCAATCTGCATGGTCGCCAGATGCCAAATTGACCAAGCGCGGTTCGGTGTGCACCATCGGGGCGAGAGGTGAGCCATGGCTGAAATCCACGACCTGATAATTCATCACGGCGCTGAGCGTGCCCGCGAGATGGTGCCGGCCGAGCAGCGGCGCTATGTTGACATCGCTGCCGCCCTGATGGAAGAGGAGCGGCTGGCCATCGGCATCACCTACGCCGGATTCTGCCTGACCAGCTTGCCGCACAAGCCCCGACCGCCGGACGAGGTGTGGACGCGCCCCGGTGCCCGTGTGACGCTGATGATCGCCCCCGGCCATGTGCGCGACCAGGGAAAAACTGTGCCAATCGGTGTGCCGTATGGCGCCCGCGCGCGGATGATCCTGTTCTACCTGCAATCCGAGGCCCTGAAGCGCAGCACGCGCGAGGTGGTGCTGGGCAGGTCGATGAATGAGTGGTTCGGCCGCATGGGAGTGTCGGTGGGCGGCACCAGCTTCGCCGCGATCCGTGACCAGGCGCGCCGGATCAGCCGCTGCATCCTGACATTCGACTGGAACGACAGCGCCGACCATGTCCAATTCGGCATCGTCGACGGCGCATTCAACCTGGGCGGCGAGGCGATCGACGGCCGGCAGGGGAAGCTGTTCGAGGAGGTCGTCCACCTGTCGGAGGGGTTCTATGCCGCTCTGCGTGACCACCCCGTTCCAGTGCGCGACACCGCGCTGAAGGAACTGTGCTCGCAGTCGATGGCGCTCGATGCCTATGTGTGGCTGGCCTATCGCCTGCACAGCCTCAGCAAGCCAATGCCGATCTCGTGGCCGGCCTTGTACCAGCAGTTCGGCGGCGGGTTCGCCCAGATGAAGCACTTCAAGCCACGGTTCGTGGAAAGCCTGCGGGCGGCGCTCGCCGCCTATCCTGAAGCGCGCGTCGATCTTGACACCAATGGCCTCGTTCTGATCCCGTCTCCGCCGCCGGTGCCGAAGCTGACCGCAGCCTGACGGTCGCCAGATGCCAAGGGCGCGTCGGTCGCCAGATGCCAAACGAGACCCAACCGCGAGGACACTATGGCCGTATTCGTATTTGCGTCAACCAAGGGAGGGCCGGGCAAGACCACGACCGCAGCCTGCATTGCCCACCACTTCCTGCGCGAGGGCCACACCGTCAAAGCAATCGATAGCGACCCCAACCAGAATCTGGTGAAGCGGCTCAGCAAGTCGGATGTGCCGGTGGAGGTGGTCGAGGAGGAAGGGTTGCTGGCGGCCATCAAGGCGGCGCAGGCGGAGGCGGAGATCGTCGTGGTAGACGTGGCCGGCGTGCTGACCCGCGGCATGCTCTACGCCGTGGCGGCCGCCAGCGTGGTCATCATCCCGTGCAGCCCTGATCGCAACGACGTGATAGAGGCGGTCAAGACGCAGATGATCATCCAGCAGGCTCAGGAGATCAAAGGCCGCCCTATCCCGCACGCCGCGCTGTTGACGAAGGTCAATCGCCGGGCCCAGGTGACGGCGGAGACGGTCGACCAGCTGACGGTCTTCAAGGTGCCCATGCTGACGGTGGACATCCCCATGCGCACCGCATACCAGCAGGCGTCCTATACCGGCGTGCCGATCGCCGACAAGGCGGTCCAGGAAGACATCTCCGCCCTGGCTGACCAGATCGCCGACTTGATGGAGGCCGGCCATGCCGCCGCGTAAGAACGCCATGGCTGGCGTGGAGGTGGTCCACAAGCCTAAGCGCCGCACCTTCAAGGCCGAGGAGTTCGACCCAGAGCAGATCCGCAGCGAGATCAACCCGTTCGCCGCTAAGCTGCCGAGCGTCGCGAAGCAGACCGACCAGCCGCCGACGATCGACAACGGCACCGGCGATCTGGTGCTGGATATCGAGCGCGACCTGGAAACGGTGGACGACTTCTCGAGCGAGGTGGGTCGGCTGTGGGGCGCCGCCGGCCGGGCATTCATCGAGACGGGCCGGGCGCTGAACCGCGCCAAAGAGAAGCTGGCCCATGGCGACTTCATGGTGCTGACGTCGCAGCGCCTGCCCTTCTCGCACAACATCGCCGACCGCCTGATGGCCATCGCCCGCGCCGTCGATGATGGCGTCTATCCGGCTGATGCGCTGCCGCCGAATTACACGGTCGCCTACCAGTTGGTGTCGCTCTACGAGCATGAGCGGCCGGTGGCGTTGAAGGAAGGGCTTGTCACGCCCGCCGTCACCCGCCGGGCCATCGAGGAGTTCAAGAAGCGGATGCGTCCGCAGGACGATGAGGCAGACGCCCGCGTGCGGGACCGGAAGCGGCTGGCCTCGCTGATCGGGCAGCGGGCCAGGATCGACGCCGAGATCGCCGAGCTGAAAGAGCGATTGGGTAACGACGCGGCATGACGGCAAATTCTGTCCCGGGACAGAATTTGAGGGCGGCGCCTGCGAGCATCAAGGCGCTGCCCACGCCTCCCAGGCCGACACTCTTTACCGAAGCGCATCGACGTAGGTCACCAAGCGATCTCGTCCGGCTTGATCGACGCACGGCGGCTTGTTGCACGGAGGCGGCGAGGACAAGAGATCGCCCAAGCGGTGTTGGTGATCAGGGGATGCGGACGGAGTTCGGGCGTCCGAGGTCG
>JAEYQN010000048.1 GCA_023409995.1 Cyanobacteria bacterium OH_CBB_238
CCTAAAGGCAGATAATGGAATTGTAGAAATAGATGGTGAAAATGTATACGAAAATGAAGAAGTAAAGAGAAATATATTTTTTATTTCAGATGAACAATATTTTTTTGCCAATGCAACAGTAAATGATATGAAAAATTTCTATATCAAAATTTATCCACTTTTTGACGAAATAAGATATTCACAACTTATGAGACAATTTGGTCTGGAGGGAAATCGTAAAATTAATACTTTTTCAAAAGGTATGAAAAAACAAGTATCTGTAATCCTTGGTATTTGTGCGAATACAAAGTATATCTTATGTGATGAGACATTTGACGGATTGGATCCTGTTATGCGTCAGGCAGTCAAAAGTCTGTTTGTCATGGAAATAGAAAATCGGAAATTGACACCAATTATAGCTTCACATAATTTGAGAGAATTAGAAGATATCTGTGATTATGTAGGAGTGTTGCATAAGGGCGGTGTGTTATTATCGGAAGACATTTGTGATCTGAAATTAAACATACATAAAATACAATGCGTTTTTAACAATGATTTTGAGCGTGAAGAATTTATCAATCAAGTCTCAATTACACAAACGGAAATCAGAGGAACCTTATATACATTTACAGTACGAGGTGATAGGAGTGAATTGGAAAAAGTAATACTGGAAAAAGATATGATCTTTGCAGAAATTCTTCCATTATCTTTAGAAGAAATATTTATTAGTGAGGCGGAGGTGGTTGGATATGACATCAACAAACTTATTTATTAATTTACAGAAAGAGGACTTCAAAAAGAGACTATGGCTGATTGCGGTTGGATTCCTGCTACTATTATTAATCAGACCGGTTTTTCTGCTTATGTCTTTAGAGCGTTTGAGAGCGTATCAGACTCCTATATATAAAGATATGGTAGATTATCTTTTGAATTTTTTTTCCGCAACGAAAGCTATGGAAATGATAGTAATTGTTCTATTTGCATTTTTTTTGGGAACGAGTGGATATCTATATTTATTTAGCAGGAGTAAGACTGATTTTTATCATTCTTTACCTATTAAAAGAGAAAAACTTTTCATGGTTTTTTATGTGAATGGATTACTTATTTATCTGACCTTGTATCTGCTTAGCCAGATTATTTGTATGGTCATTGTGACAGCACAAGGTTTTATGACAGGAGAACTAATCGTGCAGATGATCAATACGCTCCTTGTACAGAGCATTTATTTCCTGTTTTATTATCATACAGTTATTTTAGCAGTCATGCTGACTGGAAATCTATTAGTAGCAATTGCTGGCAGTGGAGTCCTGATACTCTATATTCCTTTATTGCTACAAACGATTGAGGGTTACTATTCCCAAAGTTTCAAAAGTTATTATACGACATCTTATACATCCTTTCCAGGTGTGAAAGTAGCGGGTATATCAGCAATTACCTCTTATCTGCGCTATTGTGATTTATTTTATAATAAACAAATAAAAAATGAAAAAGAAATGTTCATGCTTTTGCTCAGTGCTTTTATAATTAGTGTGCTGCTTTTAATCCTATCAATCTGGTTGTATCAAAAACGTCCATCTGAGGCAGCTCAGAAAGCCATGGCCTTCAAAAAAACAGAAACAGGTATACGTATTCTTATAGTTATATTAGTGTCTATGCTTGGTGGAATTTTATTTCACTCTTTTGAAAATAGTGGTCAATTCTGGTTTTGGTTCGGACTAATTTTTACAGGTATTTTAGTACATTGTGTAATAGAGGTTATTTATAGCTTTGAATTTAAAGCCATTAGCAGACATAAGCTGCAATTAGTAATGTGTCTGGCAACAGCAGGCGCTGTTTCATTATGTTTCAATTTAGATGTGTTTGGTTTTGATTCTTACCTTCCAAATGAAGATAAAGTAGCAAGTGTAGCTGTCGCCTTCTCAAATATTGATTCCGAAATGAATGGTTCTAGATTGGAAGTCATAAATGGGGAAATAGTAGCGGATAATTCCATGACTTATGTAGGATATCAACTAAGATATATGAAACTAACAGATATTTCAACCGTGCAATTACTAGCAAAAAAAGGAATTCTGGCCTTAGAAGAGAAAGATAACAAAGATTCAGAAGATGGCTCTGATGAATGGGTAAGATATATTTTAAAATATAATCTGAAAAATGGAAAAGAAATTTACCGTACTTATACTTGTCCCCTCGAAGAAGTATTGCCACAGGTTGAGTCCATATACAATAGTAAAGAGTATAAAAAGGGAGCTTTTCCATTATCTGCAGTAGTTAATAGCAATACTCAAATTAAAAAAATGTCTGTTTATAATTCACTTGCTAACAAAGTGCTAACCGTAAGAAGTGAGGATGCAAAATCTTTGTTAAACATTTATTTGAAAGAATTGTCTGATTTAACAGTTTCAGAAATTCAAGGAAGCTTTCCAATATTGAGACTTTCTCCTGAAATAAGAGTGGATGATATGACAACGGAACTGCAGGGATACTATATATATCCTTCTTTTAAAGAAACTTTAGCTAAATTAGAGGAGTTAGGAAT
>JAEYQN010000073.1 GCA_023409995.1 Cyanobacteria bacterium OH_CBB_238
CACCTGATTCATCAAAGGGAAGCAGATTAGTAATAGTAACACCAGAGGATAGTAGTGGAGATACAATCCAAAGATCATTAATAGACTTTTACCAAAAGACCTCTACCGGTATGACTAATATTGGCAGGATTGCTTTTGATAGAAATAGTACAACTACTGATTCTGTCGGCTCCACTGGGTTTGGCAGAAATACACTAAGTAAATCAACAAGTGCTTGGAATAATACAGCTATAGGTGCAAACTCCATGCAAAAAACAACTATAGGTTGGGCTAATACAGCAATTGGAGCAAGGACTCTTTCTGAAAATACTGAAGGAAATTGTAATGTTGCACTTGGTGAAGATGCATTAATGTCTAATACTACTGGATTTTGGAATATAGGAATAGGTGTTAACGCTCTTCAAAGTTCTGAGTCCACAAGAAATAATATTGCTATTGGCACAAATGCATTGATACATTCCAAAGCAGATAGCAATATGGCAATAGGAACTCAATCAATGTTTTCAAATACAACTGGTTCAAATAACTTGTCAATTGGAGATGCTGCTCTGTATTCTAATATCAGTGGTAATTATAATACTGCAGTAGGGCTGGACACCTTATGGCACAATGAAAGTGGTAGTTTTAACGTTGCAATAGGAATGAATGCTTTAAATTCAAATACAACAGGATTGGCCAATACTGCAACCGGTAATGATGCCTTATCTTCCAATACCTCTGCAAATTATAACACGGCAAGCGGCTATTCTGCTCTATCTTCAAACTCGACTGGACAAGGGAATACAGCCAGTGGCGCTTATGCTCTAAATGTTAATACCACTGGGGGAAATAACACCGCAAACGGTGCTTATGTGCTTGATCATAATACAACAGGAGGAAGCAATACTGCAATTGGGTTTCAGGCGTTACGTTCCAATACCACGGGAGCAGCAAATACAGCGAGTGGTTATTCTGCCTTATATTATAACACTACTGGGACTTATAACTCCGCCTATGGAAATGGTGCCTTATCTTCCAACACAATGGGAAATTATAACACATCGAGTGGAAATGGTGCTTTATCATCCAATACCACAGGGAATTATAACGTAGCACTTGGCTATTATGCGGGATCTTCTGAAAATGCTAGCAACAAACTTTATATTGAAGGTCAGGGGGCTACATATTCTGGAGCCAATGCTTTAATATATGGTGACTTTTCGGCACGAAGTATTAAAATTAATGGGTCTTTATCAGCAACAACGGTTACTCAGACTTCTGATAGAAGATTAAAAAATATAGGTAAAGAAAATAAAATAGGTTTAGAGAGAATTCTGCAATTAAAAGTAAAAGAGTATACTTTTAATAATAAGGATAATTCTCTTGACAAAAGAAAGCACATAGGGCTAATAGCTCAGGAATTGCAAATGGTTATGCCCAATGCAGTGGTGGAGGGGCCAGGAAATGGCAAATACAAATCTCTTTTATATATTGATTCTAACGAGATATTGTTCACTTGTGTGAATGCAATCAAGCAACTCTACACAAAAATAGTTATTATTAATAACAGAATAGCAAATCTTGAGAAGGAGAATGCAGAATTAAAATCTAAAAATCAACAACTAACTATTCAAGTTGAAGAAATAAATAAGAAAATAAGTTTTTTATCAAAAAAAATGTAAAAACTTAGTCTATCGAGAATATGTCCTGTAAATCTTCGTAGGTTAATGTTTTACCGATATTTCTATCTACAGAAATGACAGAATCTATCAAGTTTCTTTTTCTTTGTTTAAGCTTTTGAATTTTTTCTTCAACAGTTCCTTTGGTTATTAATCTATATACAAACACTTTCTTTGTTTGCCCTATACGATAAGCCCTGTCTGTAGCTTGATCTTCAACTGCAGGGTTCCACCAAGGATCGTAATGAATTACATAATCTGCCCCAGTGAGATTTAAGCCTGTTCCTCCGGCTTTTAGGCTTACAAGGAATATTGGAATGGTCGAATCTGAATTAAATCTCTCAACAACTTCTTGTCTATTTTTAGTACTTCCAGTCAGATATTCATGTTTAATGCCTGATTTTACTAGCCATTCTTTTGTAATGTCTAGCATATCAACAAATTGGCTGAATAAAAGAACTCTATGGCCTTCAGAAATAATTTCTTCAAGCATTTCTTTCAAGTGTTCGAACTTGCCAGATTGCTTTATGCCTTTTACATTCTCTTTATCATACAATCGAGGATGACAGCATATTTGTCTCAGTCTCAATAATGCAGAGAATATTGACATTCTACTCTTCTCTAAGCCGTTCTGTTCAATTGATTTGAATAATTCTTCTTTTGTACTATCAAGTACTTCAAGATAAAAGTCTTTTTGTTCTGGCGTAAGTTCGCAATATGCAACGTTTTCAACTTTATCAGGCAAATCTTTTGCAACATCTCTTTTCATACGTCTTAAGATGAACGGATAAATTTGTGATTTTAATCGTTTTTCTACTATTTTGTCTTCCCGTTCGACTATAGGCGTTACGTATCTGTAGGTAAACTCTGATTGGGTAAACATGAATCCAGGCATTAAGAAGTCAAATACTGACCATAATTCTTCGAGTTTATTTTCTATTGGAGTTCCTGAAAGAGCCAACTTATGTCTGCAATTAAGCTTCTTTACGCTTTGTGCTGTTAAAGACTCCGCATTTTTAATATTTTGAG
Organism: Cyanobacteria bacterium OH_CBB_238; assembly: GCA_023409995.1. Taxonomy (GTDB): domain Bacteria; phylum Cyanobacteriota; class Vampirovibrionia; order Gastranaerophilales; family Gastranaerophilaceae; genus JAEYQN01. Next base: position 2,688 of record JAEYQN010000073.1, read on the forward strand.
ACTCATCCAATATGACATATCTAAACTCATGTTTTTTTAATTTTTCAATATCTCTCCTGATAAGAGCGTAACTTGTTATAACAACATCATATTTTTTAATGTCTTTAAATAGCTCTTTTCGTTCGACTCCAGCTAGTTTTAAGCATTTTAAATTAGGGGCAAATTTCTGAATTTCTGACTCCCAGTTGAAGACAACCGAGGTTGGGCAAATAACCAGATTTGGTGCTTGTTTATCTTTTTCTTTTGCTTTTTGAATTAATGCAAGAGATTGAAGTGTTTTTCCCAATCCCATATCATCTGCCAATATTCCATTAAGCCCATACTGATATAAGAACCACAACCAATTGAAACCTTTTGATTGGTATTCTCTAAATTCTGCATTGATTCCTTTTGGTAATGTAATATTGTCCATTGTTGAAAATGTAGAAATTTGTTTCCAGAACTTAGAAAATTTCCTGCTCATCTTTAACGTCATTCCAAGATTCTGCATTTCAGAAACAAGGCCCGCTCTATATGTTTTTACGATATATTTTTTATCTTCATTTCTAAATACATCAAAAGTATTGAATGACTTTGTTAATGAATAAATATCCATAGCGGGAACTTCTGCAAAGCCCTCATTCTTTATTCTAATGTATTTATTTCCTTCATTTATTAGAGAGTAGAGTTCGTCAAAAGGAACTGTATCTTCGCCAACTTTTCCATATAGTTCTATTTCAAAACTATCAGTTGTATTTAATGCAAAATCAAGATCTGCACATAGTTCAAAACGATTTTGAGTGAGCTTGAAGAAAGACATATCATCTTTTTCTTCAAATCTCCAACCTTCTCCGGCTTGGTCTTTGTAATAGTTATAAAAATCTATAGCATTTTCCTTTTCCAAAGCAAGATTGTTTGTTTGCATTGGTGCAAACTTACATCCTAAAAGCATTTGATAAGTTGATTCTTCGTGTTTTATATTTCTCCTTACCCAATATAATAAGTCTTCTTTTGGCTTTTTTATTGTCACATAAGGGCTTTTTGATGCCGTTTTAGAATAAGGAACTTTTGTTCCATCATAGTCAAATTCCAAAGAGGCTTTTAATGAGCCATCATAGTCCAATCCCATTGTAACAATGTTCGTAGGAGGCTTTTGTTCAAGTGTCAATTTATCAATAACTTCAGCTACTTCGCAGTCCATAAGCTCTCTGAGCTTGGGAAGCTCTTCATAAATAAATTTTGCGCCTTCGGCATCTTTTACATCAGTGAATGTTGATTTTACGAGATTTTGAGGAAGCGTAGAAACAGCTATATTAGTCGGAAATATTATGTTTTTGTATCGTCCCCATTTTAGTTGCCTTGAAAAATATCTTACTTCTTCAAATGGCAATAATTCATCTTTATCAGGACGGTTCCAGTATAGTGACAATAAAACATTACCTACCATAGAGAAGTTTACTGATAATGTTAAACGCCATTCTTTATTTGAAAACTTTAGTGATTTTTTTGTTCTTCCATCTATGACTTCTTCGGCTTTAGACAGCAAGTGAAAGAAACTATCAAATTTGACTATAGGAATGTCATACCAACCAGCTTTTTTGTCTAATCTTGAACTTTTAAGTAACATTTGAAATAGTGCAAGTTCAACTTTTTGTGAAGAGTTTAATTCAAATTTAGGATCTGCCTTTTGTGCTGCAATTACAAGTTTTAATATTGCTTCAATGTCTCTTATTACTTTCCCACTATTTCTATCCATTACCAAAATAGAAAAAAAGTTTTGCCTTCGCTTTGGGTTGAAGTGGAATATATATCCCCCTTTAGGATCAATACAGGGCACTACTTCTTCGTCAGACAGATCAAGAGGAACTTTAAATCGTTTTTCAGCATATTTATCATAGAGTCTATCTTCAATGGCTTTAATTCCTACTGCAATAGCATGTTTGCACCATTTTTCTTCTAGTGGGCATGAGCATTTGGGTTCAATAGAGTCTTTTTTGAATGAAAGTTCAGTTTCATAAAATGATTTAAAATTACCCTTCACTTTTGCTTTTAGGACATTTCTAACCATTGTTAAGTCTTGAACTTGAGCTTTTTGATGATATTCATATCCACGCCTCCAACTGCCAGGCTTAGACTGCTCTTTTATATATTTAAAATTAAAATTACAGACACTCATAAGTTCTTTCGTAATAAAATACTGTATTCAACACCTCTAAGAACACATAAATCCTTCTTAAAGCTCAACGCTGAGCAGTGTAAAACTATAATTAACTGCTATCCTGCTATTATTATACATAAAACTTTTAAAATAACAACACCCCAATATTCTTTAAAACACCTTGGATAGGAATACTATTATTTCTTTTCCAAAAAATATTAGCAATATATTTGTTATTAAAAGACTAGGGCCGAAAGGTAGATGTGTTAACTCTTCTTGAACTTTTGAAATCTTGAGCAGCTTTACGCAGGAATATATACCTAAAATAATTATAGATATTATAAAAATAGTAGTTATTAATGTATTGAGTTCAAGCTTATAATCTAGTGATTTGTAGGTTGCAGTTGTTATTAAAAATAGTGTTAGTATAATTGCAAATTTTTCTTCTTTATTTTCCCACATCTTTTTTATGAAGAAAGGTAGTATAATAATTGCTTGTGCTAAAATACTTAATGCAAGAATTATTATAAATGTTTTGATGCCTGCCATAGCCCCAATACCTGCTGCTATATAAGTATCACCTTCTCCAAATGCACGCTTTTTTACGACGAGATAGCCAAGCCTTGCCAGCCCCTCCATAATAATTGCTGCAGAAATCATTCCTATTAATGAATTGACTATATTTCCCTGAACTAGATTATAAAGTACGGCTACAACTATAAAGCTTATTGTATGGGCATCAAATACAACTTTCTCTTTAATATCTGTGGTAGAAATGACTATACTTAAAGATGCTATTATTATTAAAAATAATGATGTGATGGAAAAGTGGAATTTGTAAAAAATTAGCATAAATAAAATAGCTGTGATAATTTCTACTACTGGATATTGGACGCTTATATTTTCTTTGCAAAATCTGCATTTTCCTCTCAGTATTAAATAGGATAATACTGGAATATTATCGTACCATTTTATTCTTTCATGACATTTGGGGCATTTAGATGGAGGAAGCACAATCGATTCTCCTGTAAATGCTCGCAGTATAACTACATTTAAAAAGCTGCCAATGCAAAGAGCTGCAAAGAATAGGAATATAAAAAGAATAAGACTTGTCATTGTATAACCTTGTCTTTATGCTCTTTTCTTTCTGAAATAAGTTCAAATAAAAGATTAAGCGCTTTTCTTATTCTTCTTGAAACTTGCATTTGAGATATTCCAAGTTTTGAGGCTATCTGAGTTTGGCTTAAGTCATCAAAATAATTTAGTTTAATTACTTCTTGTAGTTTTTCATCTAAATTACCTAATGCGTCTGAAATTAATATTTTATCTTCATGAAATGATGAAAGGTTGTAGTAGTTATCATCTGCAATTTTGTCTCCTAGCGGTTGGCAGTCGTCATCCCCAATAGACACCATTTGATCCAATGATACTGTTTTTTTTCTTCTTTCAACATCAATAACTTCTTTTATCTTTTTTACTGATGTGTCCAGTTCTGATGCTAGCTCAATTTCAGAAGGGATATTTCCTTCTGAATCTTTCATCTTTTCAATAAGTTGGTTCACTCGATATGCTAACTCATGAATCTCTCTAGGTGCTTTTATCATAGATGCTTTATCCCTCAGATAGTGCCTGATTTCACCTGTGATAAGGTATGTTGCATAAGTTTTGAAATTTTCGCTTACTTCAGGATTGTAAAATTTTATAGCTTTTATGAGACCTAAGCTCCCCACCTGTATTATGTCTTCTACGGGGTCAGTATTTCTTCTGGCTAGGCCTCTAGATATTTTTTTTACCAATGGCATTGATGCAATTGCTATGAGATTTTGCAATTGTTTTTTTTGTTTTTTGTCTTCGGTAGATTTATATGCAAGCAGCCATTCTTTTATCTGCTGGAAATTTATTTCGTTATCTATCAAGCGAAATACCTCTCTTGTCCTCTAGTGTTAATTATAACATAATGCTCTTAATTCATAAATACTTCTGACGGTTGGTTTATAAGCTAAAATTATGTGGAAGTAGTTGATTTATACAATATGATTTTGGTTCGGAATCCTCGTTCTCAATAATGATTTTTATATGTTGACCCTTTTCAAATTCATATATCCATTGCCTGCAAGCTCCGCAAGGCCAACATAATTTGGTATTAGGAGAGTATATGGCTATTTTTACTAACTCACTTTTTTCTCCTGCTGCTATTGCGTTGGAAATAGCATTTCTTTCTGCACAGAGAGCTAAGCCATAGCTTGCGTTTTCGACATTGCAGCCTAAATAATATTTTCCGCTCTTATATAATGCACAAGCCCCAACATTAAATTTAGAGTACGGGCAATATGCATTTTGTGCAGCTTCTCTTGCCAAATTTAATAATTCAGAATTTTTTATCATTATAAGCCCCTTTTTTACTCTAATAATTACATAGTCATTTAAGCAGAAGTATTTTTCATGATAGCATATTATTTCACTTTTGAAACTTCTATATTCTGAAAAAGCCAGTTATTTTCATAAAATCCATTAGATAAAGGATAAAATAACCACCTCAATGAAAGATAATGTCTTTACAGTGTTATATTTGGGATAGTTATGAGATTTTTACATAAAGTAGCTTGTTTTGTTTTTATAGTTAGTGTTTTTGCGCCTAGGTTGGTGAATGCCCAAGAAACCATGGCAATATTGACGGACAATTTAAAACCAGTCTCTACAAATTATATAATCTATCCTGAAACATCAAATCTTGTAGCTCAGGATTTATCCAACCTAATTAACGTGAATAATAGAGTAAAGGCTCTACCTGTTTGTAATTCGATTGGAAATGCACAAAAAAAGGCTATAAGTAATGAAGTTATACAATTGGTTAAAGAGTATCAATATACTTACAATGTAAATTATGAGATATTGAGAAGAATTTCAGAAAAATTAGGAACTCCTTATATTCTATTAATAAGCAGTGGGATGGATATTGAAACGGATTTTTTAAAAGAAACGATCTGGAGTAAGTTATCTATTTCCGGAGAAAGTTCTATTAATCCTCATTACAAATTGGTCACTCGTATAACGCTGATAGATCCGCACCAAGAACTTATACTCTTAGAAAAAAGCTATATCAAAAGCATGCCAAGTTCAAATATGGATTTAGCTAATCCCAGATTTTCACCATCACTTGCCCAGCTCAGCAAGGTAAAACAATATTCTGAAACTTTAGCGAGAGAAATAACTCCTGGAATTGAGGCGGCTATAGTTCCTGGTTATGTTCCAGAGAAACAAACAAGGGTTGATAAAATTATGTTCAGGTATGGCTATGTAAAGAATAAGTCACCTATAAAAGATAATACTGTGTTTTTTGGAGAAGAACCTATTCAACATAGTAAATTGGAAATAAAAACTAATCCAAAAGTAAAATTATATAACTACGTAGAAGAGGATTTGTAGTTTACATTAGTTAACCTATTTACCCAAATGTATGTTGGTTATATTATTATAGTAGATAGTATATTTATTCATTCATGATCTTTGGAGGCAATTTTGGCTGAGAAGCTTAAGATAAAAGGCGGCATAGCGTTAAAAGGTGAGGTTTCTGTAAGCGGAGCAAAAAATGCAGTATTAAAATTGATGGCTGCTGCGTTGCTTGCCAAAGGAGAGAGTAAAATATACAACGTTCCAGAGCTCACAGATGTTACAATAATGTTAAATGTAATTGAGCAGCTTGGGGCAAAAACAAGTTATGATAAAATCTCAAAATCGGTCACAATAGATGCTACTAATATTACAAACGTAACTGCAAAGTACGAACTTGTAAGTCAAATGAGGGCATCTTTTATTGTATTAGGAGCTTTGGTATCAAGATGTAAAGAGGCTATAGTTGCGTTGCCTGGTGGTTGTGCAATTGGTGAAAGAAGAGTTGATTTTCATATTAAAGGCCTTGAGGCGCTTGGTGCAAATATAAAAATCGAAAATGGATATGTACATGCTAAAGCTTCAAAGCTAGTAGGTGCTGATATATATTTGGACATTCCTTCTGTTGGTGCAACAGAAAATCTAATGTTGGCAGCAGTTTTAGCAAGTGGTTCTACAAGAATTCAAAATGCAGCGCAAGAGCCAGAAATTATAGATTTGGCAAATTTTCTGAATACTATGGGTGCTGATGTTTCAGGAGCTGGTACTTCAGAGATTGTTATAAATGGTGTTAATCTTGAAGATTTAAGACCGATTGAATATACAACTATTCCTGACAGAATTGAAGCAGGAACATATATGGCAGCTATTATTGCTACAAAAGGTAAAGGTATAATCAGAAACGTTTATCCCAACCATTTAACTTTTTATACTTCTAAGTTAATAAAAATGGGAGCTAATATCAAATTATTAGACCCAACATCTTTAGAGGTTTCATGTAAGCAGAGACTACAAGCTATTAATATTGTCACTCAGCCATATCCTGGTTTTCCAACTGACTTGCAGTCTTTAGCAATGGCAATGTTGGCTACGGCAGATGGCGTTAGTATCATAACAGAAAGCCTGTACGAAAATAGATTTATGCAAGTACCTGAACTTAGAAAAATGGGTGCGGATATTCATCAGGAAAGAAACCATGCTCTAGTCAAAGGTGTAAAAAAACTCTCTGCAGCTAATTTAAAAGCAAGTGATTTGAGAGCCGGCGCCTCATTGGTAATCGCATCGTTAATGGCAGAAGGCACAAGTACTATTGAGAGTTTACACCACATTGATAGAGGCTATGAACTCCTAGAATCTAAATTAAAGGCACTTGGTGTTAGTATTGAAAGATATAATGACTCAGCAGCTGATGCTTTGACTGAAAACTTTAAAGGAAAATTAAATGAGTTCCAAGTATAAACGTTGGTACGATCATGATCCTGTTTTAATAGAAGTTATAGAACTCTTGAGAAATTATCAAGATGAGTTGAAGTTGCAAGCTGAGATCTTTTTAACAAAGATCGAAGAAAAAGTTTCTAAAGAAACTATCGAAAGATTTTATGAAATGGTGAGGCCTGTCAATGCAAACCGCTGGTATGATAGAGATCCTATAATTTCCAAAACAGTTGAGCTTCTTAGGGTTGTTCCTCCTGAAATTCAGAAGTCTGCTGCCGAACATTTTCTGAAAACATTAGATGATCTTGGCATAAAACGAGAGTCTTCTATTAATTAATATTTTTTAAAACATCTAATAAAAGTAAAAAGAGCTGATCTTCTTAATCAGCTCTTTTCGTCTATTTTACTATTTTGCTTATTCTATTATTGTTCCGTTTGATAAGTTAACTTTAACCGGCTTCAATAACTTAATATTAACTACTTTGCCATTTTTAATGGTTATTTTAGCTCCTTTAAATACTACTCGGCAGAATTTTTGCCAAAATCCTTTTGGAACAATTTCAGTATCTCCAAGTGCATTGAAGTTTGCAACTTGTTTATCATTTACTTTTATTGATTTTGTTTCAAGAACAAGTTTGCCATTTCTAATTATGAATACACCTTTTTTTACATCAATTACTTGACCTGTGATAGGGCTACATTCTTCAATAAGAAGGAATTTCTCTTTTGTTACGAAGTTTTTTGGAGTTCTTGAAGTGAAAACCTCTCCTAATGTGGATTTTTGAGAAGAAACGTTACTGGTCATAACTACTGGTAATATTGTTCCTGCAGGAATTAGCGCTATGTTACCGTTAACAATAACTCCATCTACAATTATTCCGTCAGCTGTTCTCGGTTTCATTGCTTCTTTTAATTTTTTATTAGCATTTATTTTAACTTGTTCTCTTAGGTTATATAAGAAAACAGCTAATTCTGCTCTTGTTGCAGGTCTTTCAGCTTCTAATAGTCTGGCTTTGCCAGGCCCTTTTGCAATTACATTCAATATTTCTGCTTTACCTGCTATGTTTATAACCCAATCAGGTGTGACTTTATAATCGTCAAATGCTTTTTGAAGAGCTTCTTTTGCTTGAGCATCTGTTATATTTGCAGTTTCTAATGCATTGACAACAAACGTCATTGCTTGTCCTCTTGTTACATTATCTTGAGGATAGAAATTGTTGTCAGGAGTCTTTTTAATAATGTCAAAAGTCACTGCGCGTTGAATCATATCCCAAGCCCAAAATGATTTCTCTATGTCATTGAAATTGATAATGTCTTTTATTTGAGCATTTTCTTGACCAACGGTTTTTATAACCATAGTTGCAAATTCTGCTCTTGTTACATTCTCGTCAGGATGGTAAGTTCCATCAGGATAGCCGACTAACACATGTTCATCGGTCAATGTTTTTATTTGGTTATACGCCCAGTGCGAAGGGTGTAAGTCTGAGTATTCTATACAAAAAGCTTGGCCAACGCTAAATGCAAAGAATACAGTTAATAGTAATAACTGTAGCAATTTTTTCTTCATATTCCATCTCCTTACTTGCTAATAGTTGATAAGCAACAAATTTATTTTACTTTATAGTTACTTAAATAGCAATTTAATTGAGATTATTTAATTAATTTTCTTCATCCTCAGATGAATAATCATACTCATCGTCAAGCTCCGCTTTTCTTTTAGCAATAAGTTCCTTTGCTTTTTTATCTTCCTGGATTTTTTTAGCCATTTTATTGTTTTTCATCATACCAGCCACATTCATCATTGCTAGAGAATTTAATGTTGCATTTAGTTGGGCACTCCTGTCCATAAAAGGAGCTTCCTTAAAGTTTTGGTTTTCTTCGCCTTGGTCGACAGCAAAATATTCTGAGCCTTGACCCATTTTTTCATCTGATGTTTTTGCAGCAGTACCAGAAATGTCCCCACTTTTAAAGTTTAGGGAACCTCCTATTCCTAATACACCAGCTGAACGGTTATCAACCACTTACTTATACTCTCTTTCCGTGTTTATTTGAACCATTATAGCGATTTATCGCTAATAAAACAATTCACCTTTTGTACTAAACCAGGATAAGATTTTTTTTTGCTATTTAATTATCTTTAAAAATAAAAAAGGGTGAATTATCACCCTTTAGCTTTGCCGTTATTAAAATTATAGATTTTTATATTTATGCCAATTGACTTGCAATCCCATTAAAAGCAGTTGGCATTTTTTTATTTGTATTATGTTCTATTGATACAGTGTTTGCAGGTGTTGCTGATGCAAGTGCTTTCTTTTCTTCTTCATGCTTGCGGGTAAAATGTCTTCCTATTGCCGGAATTGCTACTCCTAAGACTGCAAATGCAAATCCAATATTTGCAACCTGACATAGTGAACGCCAGTTTTTAGCTTGTGGTAACACTTCATCAAATGATTTCAGTTTGTATTCTTTTACCCAGTTCCATAGCCTTTTTCCAACAAATGCGGTTTTGTCATCAGGTGTAAGTCTGTTTATCAGGCTTATCTTACCTTTAGAAACTTTTTCTATAGCTGTAGCTGTGGCTTTTGCAACATAATCACCTAAAAAGTACAATCCTGCGAAGCATGACATATCTTTTATCATTGATTCTCTTAGTTCGTTGCCATCTTCATTTGCTGCAAATCTACTCGCTATAGTTCCTGTTGCTATCCATCTTGTTTGATCAAGGGTTGGGAATAATCCTTTAAATTGAAACATTTGTTTTGTTGGTATTTTAAAGTTCATCGAAGCCCAAGCTAATCCAAACATACTTGCCATGGCAAGACCTTTATGAAGTGTAAGCTTTCTTTTTTGTTCAGGAGTTAGTTCTCTATCTTTTTGACCTTCTTTTCCAAAATCTTCATAAATTGGAGCACCTTTTATTCCATATTGTTTTCTTGTTATTGCTCTATTAATTGTTTGCATTGACATTGCAAGCGGCATAAGTATTGCAAGTCCTACCATACTTTTTGTGTTTATAAATTTTGTGGATTTTTTCACAAATGTTTCCAGGTTTTCAGCTACTCCATTTTTAACAAGCTGTCTTCCGACACTGACCTGATCTCTAAGCAAGTCAGCTAAATTAGAATCAAACCTTTTAATTATTTTTGAGCCGTTTTCTGCGATCTCTTCATATCCGATAGTAGCTTCTGCTTTGCTATGTTTTACAATTTCAGCGTAAGCATTTTTTATAAGCTCTGTTGTCTTTTTTCCTGAATATTTTGGATTATTTATTGCTTCCGCTAGGTAGCCTGTTGCTTTTTCTATTGATTCTTTTGGCACTACATCGTTTAAATGTATCCAGCCATCTTTATCCCAAGCTTTTAGGCTTGCTATATTATCTTTTACGTAGTTTCCAACCTTATTTGAAGGATCAGCATTCTTATAAAATGTTGATAGCCTGTTTAATGTGTGCTCATCAGCCCACGAATTGCTCATATTTACGCCCTTTAAATCTTTTTTAAAGAACGACCCATTTAGTGCTTTTGCGGCACCAAGAACAATAAAGCTAGGCAATAAACAGTTCATTACGAGGCCAGAAGTCTCTTTTCTAAATGTTTCAGCTGCAGCCGGGGCACCTGCTGTTTTAAGATCATAAGCAGTCCTTGGAGCTGCTGTTGATGTAATATCAACAACTGACACACCAACCATAGGGTATTTGTCACATAGTTGTAATGCTGCGGTCACACCATCACCAATACCTTTGAATGTTTGTGGCTTATGATTAGCATTCTGGTTTGCATTTTTATAATTTGGTTGATCCAGCTGTTGTCTAAATTTGATCTGTGTCATGTTTAAGTCTCTTTAAAACTGTCTTAATCTTTTCTAATTCTATCAGGTTAAAAAATAAAGATAAAATATTTTGCTTGTAGGGCTTAGGTTTTAGGCAGATAACTGAAAAACAAAAAACGTATATTTTTAATTTTGAGTCCTGTTTTTCGAAAAATTGCATTTAAAAATTTCATTTTTTTATCTTAAGAAGCCAAAATCTTAAAAATTGCATTTAAAAAAACTCAACTTTACAAAACTTAATTATTTTGACCGAATAAATACAATATATATATCCAAGAAATCAAATTCTGATTTGCTGACAAGATGTAAACAATTGTAAATCATGTTTCAATATTGGTTAATTTTTGATGTTTATAAACATTGTATAGGTGAGCTATGTGAAGGAATGAATAAGGTAAAATTTATGATTCAAAGCGGAAAAATGAAATATATTCAGAGACTGAATTCGGGTAAACGGTTCAGTTGGAATCCTCTAAGTGATTATGAAAATACTCAAAACGGTCCTTACACAGATGTAATATATTATAATCAAAAATTAGCTCTAGAATGCAATGGCAAGGAGATTGAAGAATCGGTAAAAAGAATATTAAAAGTCGAATTCCCGGATTGGATTGAAGAGTCTGAAATATATAACTTATTGGTTTATGTATTAACAAATCGCTTATGCACTATGCAATCTATAAAAAATGTTTTATCATATAAGAAACAGAAGAAAATTAGACAGATAAAAGATGTTAACTTTAATAAAGGAGAGGTTCAACTCACATGTTTAACTTAAAAGAACTAAAAATTGTTAAAGAGCTGAGTAATATTAGGCCAAAACTTAAGTGGCTTATGTTTTCGCAGGTTCAAGATTATAAAATTAATTCTAACTATGTAGATATGATTTGTAATGATCAAGATCGTGAAGTTGGTGAAGATAATAAAAAGCTTGAGTCAATGGTACAAGAAATGTTGGTGAAAGAGTTTTCACCGGAGATTAAAAAGCTTAAATCATACAACTTAATCGTAGATGCAGTTGTTCATAACTTAAAGAAAAAACAGAATTCTAATAATGAAGGCTAGTGGCATATTGTCCTAAATTATTTAGATAATTAGATAAAATCAATTAGACTTCTAACCGATTTACAAATGATACTTACAGGCAATGTAAGTATCATTTATTTTTAGGAAAATACAATAGCGAGGTCGCTATACAGAGGTTTGTCAGTTGGTCATTTAATAAGCTGTAATCTGATTTATTTCTCGTTATATCTAAACTAAAAATACTAATAAATGAGCCTTTTAGCGATCTCGTATCTATCATAGTTGATAGATATGTAATTTGTCTTGGTTTTATAGTTGGTTATGGGAGGTAATGTTATGAAATACTTAATAAAAAAACCGGATACATTCTTAGATGCTTTGAATGATGATATTAGTTCAATTCTTCATCGTAACTTTGACAGTTTATTCCCCGAGTATATTTTTAATAAAGAAACTCAAGGGATGGTGATGCCTGTTGATATAAAAGAATTTGAAGATTCTTTTGTGGTCAAGGTAGAATTGCCTGGAATAAAAAAAGATGACATAACTGTTGATATTAACAAAACATCTGTTAAGGTAGATGCACATAAAGAGTCTGAAAAAGAAGAATCAGACAAGAAGAAAAGATATCACAAGTCAGAATTTAAGTATGGCCAATATTCAAGAACGCTTTATTTTCCTCAGGACATAAATGTTAAAGAGAGTAAGGCTGAGTTGCAAAATGGTTTGTTGAAAATCAACCTACCTAAAATGCAGAGAGATGAAAATGAAACATCGAAGCTTGAAATAAAGGAAAAATAGATTATAATTAGCCATAGCATCCAAAGTTTTCCTTTGGGCTATGGCTAATTTTTTAGTAAAAAGCAATAGGAGAGACAAATGGTTACAATTCTTGGTATTAAAGTAAATGATAGAATGGAACATGCTACTGATTTACAATCAATTTTGACAAAATTTGGTTGTTCTATCAAGACAAGACTTGGTATGCATAATGCAGGGACAGAATCCTGTGCCCCGTTTGGTGTTATACTTCTTGAAATTGTTGATAAGGATGAAGCTCTTAAAATAGAGAAAGAACTCCTTGAAATAAGTGGTATAGAAATTCAAAGAATGGTCTTTGAAAGTTAGTTTGAAAGAAGGAAAAATGACCAGAAAAGTTGTAATAATCGGTGGCGGGGCTGCCGGTCCTAAAACTGCTGCAAAACTTAGACGTGAGAATCCTGATTATGAAATTGACTTATATACAAAAGAAGGAGTCGTCTCTTATTCAGCTTGCGGATTACCTTACTTTATTGAGGGAATGATAGATGATTATCACAAACTAATTGTGAGGACGCCTGAACAATTTGCAAAGAATGACATCAATATTCATCTTTATCAAGAGTGTGTGCAAATACTTCCTGATAAACAAGAGGTGGTGATTAAAGATCTTAATAGTGATGAATTTTATAGCGTTTGTTATGATATTTTAGTTATTGCAACTGGTGCTCGCCCATATATTCCAAATATTGAAAATGTCGACAACGAAAATGTGTACACTCTAAGAACTATTGATGATGCAATAAAAATCAAAGAAGCAATGTCTGCCTCCCAAACAGTAACTATTGTTGGTGGAGGTTATATTGCTATTGAGCTTTTAGAAGCTTTTGTTCATAATAAACTAAAAGTTAATATAATAGATGTTAACAAACATATAATGAACGTTTTTGATGATGACATTGCAGAGCTTATTGAAAGCCATGTTAAAAAAAGAAGTGGTGATTTTGTTAATATTATTACCTCAGATGTCGTTGTTCGTTTTGAAGCGGAAAATGGTAGAGTTAACAAAGTTGTTACTGCTAATGGGCGAGAGCTAGATACTGATTTTGTAGTTATAGCTGCAGGTGTTGTTCCCAGCTCTGAGTTAGTGGATGGAATAGGCATCACTAAGGGTATAAAGAATACAATAAGAGTTAACAGTCATTTTATGACAAATAAGTCTAACATATTTGCAGTTGGGGATTGTGCTGAAAAACGTCACAGCGTAACACATAAACCTTGTTGGATTCCTTTGGGTTCCACTGCAAATAAAGAAGGTCGATGTGCGGCTCTTAATATAAGCGGGCTTAATTGTGACTTTGAAGGTGTCTTGGGATCAGCTGTTACAAGATATTTCTCTTTTACAATGTCTATGACAGGGATTACAGAAAGAGAGGCAAAAGATCTTGGCTACCACACTGTATGTTCATTAGTTACAAAAAAAGATAGAGCAGGATATATGCCTGAAGTCGAGAATATCACAATAAAACTGGTTATAGACAAGCATTCAAGAGAGATTCTTGGTGCACAGGCTATAGGTTGTGGTGAGGCAAATCAAAGGATTAATACTGTATCTTCATCGCTTCTTGTAAGTACTAAAATTGATGATTTTTTAAATCTTGATCTGCCATATGCTCCACCATATTCGCCAGCAATTGATCCATTATTGAATGCTGCTCAAATTGTTTATGATAAGTTAGAGTTAAGAAAGCCTGATTAAAAATAGTGTTGAATAATAAAAAAGGAAGCAATTAATGCTTCCTTTTTATTGAGATATTTTTTATCTTGATGCTTTACAAGGGGTATCTGAAGTAATCATTTGTAGTAATGCATTTTGGGCTTTTGCTAATTGACTATCATTTTTATTTTTTATGTCTTCATCACTTAATTTTACTTCAATATCTGGAGCTATACCCTTTTTGTTAATGTCGGTTCCGTTTGGAGTGAGGTATTTCTGTATTGTTATGTTGACTCCTGAGCCACCAGGTAGTTTGTTTATTTCTTGTACAAGACCTTTTCCAAATGAGTTTTCACCCACTAGTAAAGCTCTTTGATTATCTTTCATTGCTCCTGAAAATATTTCACTGGCAGAAGCACTGCCCTTGTTAATAAGTATTACTATCGGTTTATCTGAAACCAGTTTTCTAGAAGCTCTTGTTGTATCTTTATAACCATCTCTATCAACAGTACTGACAATCACTCCTCCGTTTAGAAATAGGTCAGATAACATTATTGCATTTGTTAATAAACCGCCTGGATTTGATCTAAGGTCAATAATTATACCTTTTTTACCAGAATATCCATTTAGTACCGTAGTAAATTCTTGAGCTGCATTTTTACTTATAAAAGAACTTAATCTGATATAGCCAATCGATCTATCAAGTTTAAAGTTTTCTGGAGTTTTTGTAGAAACTGATTTTATTTCTATTTTAGCTCTTGTTATTTTATATAGTTTATTAGGTTGGTCTTTTCTTTTGATAAGAAGGTCTACAGACGTTCCTTCTTGGCCTCTGATTTTGTCTGCGGCTTTATCAACGGTTATACCCTTTGTTGATTCTCCATTGATTTCGAGGATTTCATCTTCAGCTTGTAAGCCAGCTTTTTCACCTGGGGTATCTTCAATTGGTGAAATAACTAGAAGTTTGCCGTCTCTAACTCCTATTTGAACACCAATTCCCATTAGAGATCCTTTTATTGAGCTTGTTTCTTCTGCAAATTCTTTTGGATTTAAGAATTTAGTGTATGGGTCGTTAAGACTTGCTAACATTGTATCAATAGCAACATAAGCATCTTCGTCTGTCTGAATATATTTATCATATTTGCACTTCCACCTATTCCAGTTTTGTGCATTATTGTGCTGGTCCACATATTTTGTGTTTATTAACTTCCAAACCTGATCGTAAAGTTGAGCCGGTGTAGAGGCTGATACTGAGTTTCCAATTAGGGCTACTAATATTAAAACAGTTGATACCAGTGAAAGTATGCCGTATTTTTTCATAAAATTTTTCAAAAGACTTCTCCTTACTCGTTAGTTATTATAATATAAAACCATATAAAATAATCAATCCTCTTGTTGTATATCTTGTTGGGTTGAACAAATAATGTTTAAATATTTAGTTACAACTTGATATATTTAATAAATATTTGTTAATATATTCACTGTAACTTACCAATTCTGCAAAATAGGGGCATTGCTTGCATAAATATTATTTTAAAATTAAAAAAAATGATACAGAGTTAGAGTTTGCAACAGATAATCTGGATGATTTTGATACAAAGGTTTCTGAATGGGTTGGGGTTATTTGCCCGCCACTGGAAAATGGTTCTATAAATTCTTCTAAACAAAGAATGGATTTTATAGAAATTAAAGATCTTATAAATATCAATAAATTGACAGGAAAAACTGGCGAAGAAGCAGAGGTTGCTTTTGATGATATTCTTGAAGAATCCATGGTAAACCCTAAAATAGATCTTGATAATCGTGAATTTGAGGAGACTCCATTAATTCAGCTTTTTAATGAAAGAAGCCCCAGCTCGCATCTTGATGTTCTCATTCTTGTTTGTTTTTATATGATACATTTTGAAAACATTAATAGAATATCAATCAAACAGATTAATAGTTATATTGTTCCAATCGCCAAAGAACCCATAACTCATTTAACAGTTCAAAATGCTATAGATAGAGGCTTACTTGAGCTTATTCCTGACTTAACTGGTTATGCTGATGTTACAGAATATGCTCTTACTCAAGCCGGAGAGGAATATTATTTTAATGGTTTCTAAAACAAAAGTTGCTGTGGCTTTGAGTGGAGGAATTGACAGCTCTGTAAGTGCTTTCCTAATGCTTGATAAAGGATATGATGTAGTTGCAATAACTGCAAAAATGGTTGACGATGAACATTCAGAAGTAGTAATTTTAGACGCAAAAAAAGTTGCTGATAAGCTTGGAATTGAGCATTATGTTGTTGATTTGTCAGGTGAATTTAAGAATAAGGTTATAGATTATTTTGAAAGTTCATACCAAAATGCAGAGACGCCAAATCCATGCGTAAAGTGTAATAAGTATATTAAGTGGGGCGCTATATTAGATTATGCTTTAAATCAGCTTGGTGTAGACTATATTGCAACAGGACATTATGCCAGAGTTGAAAAAGAAGATGGGAATATTTTGCTCTACCCTCCTGTAGACAAAAAAAAAGATCAGCTTTATTACTTGTTTGAATTAACTCAAGAACAACTTTCCAAAACGATTTTCCCTTTAGATAGACTTACAAAAGAACAAGTTAGGGTCATAGCTGAAGAAAATGATTTACCCTCAAAGTCGCAAAAAGAGAGTCAGGACATTTGTTTTATTCAAAAACCTATGACAACAAAAGAATATCTACATGAAAATCTGGATGTTTGTGATGGAGATTTTGTGTTTTATCGAACAGGAGAGGTGTTGGGCCAACATAGTGGCTTTTGTCAGTATACAGTTGGACAAAGGAAAGGTATTGGAATATCTTATTCCGAACCTTTATATGTTGTTAAAATTGACTCTTGTAAAAATATTGTTTATCTTGGAATTGAAGATGATCTTCGAAGACGATCTATTATGCTTGAAAATGTTAACTGGCATGATAATACGCATGAAATGCCATTTGAAGCCCTTGTCAAAATCAGATATCATATGGAGCCACGCAAAGCACTATTAATTCCCGTGGATGATCTTATTAAAGTTATATTTTATGAAGACGTGTTTGCTCCCGCTAAAGGGCAAGCTGCTGTGTTTTATCATCTGCATGATGGACATTTATTAGGCGGGGGATGGATAGCTTCTTAGTCTTTTTTAAATTTTACTGATGAGTCAAAGCTTGTCTTTTGGTAATATCTTAAATCAGGATTAGGGGCTATATATTGTTTTTTCAAACCTTTTATCGGTAGAAATAATCCAAATCTTTCATCACTAAAAATTAGTTTCCAGTCTTTATCTTCAAGCATTACCTTATATACTGGATATTTTTTCTCAAGAATTATTATGTCTGTCTTATAATCTGTAATTATTTTTTTCCAGTTATCACCTTTTAATAGGTGAAAATCTCTTATTTTTGGCAATAAATCGTCATTATAGACTTCTTCATATCTTCCGTCCATAACCACAAGATTATTGGGAAATAGTTTGTATATTACATAACTTCCGAACTGGAAATTTACAAAAATATTACCTTTTAAATTGTTTTGTTTAATGAAATCTATTTGGTAGATAGGATAGTTATCACTTTTAACAGGAATTTCTTTATAAGATCTATCAATTGCCAGAAGAGAAAATAATATTACTAAGGAATAGATAAATACTTTATTTATCTTTATTTGTGGATTACTTATATTTAATTTAAATTTCTTTAGCAAAGAAAAGAAGTCCTCATATAAAAATATTGCTGCAGTTATTACAAAAAATGGTTGATGTTTCACGTGTGCAATGGCCAAATATGCAGTTATCAGCAATAAGATTATTTTCGTTTTGTCTGCTTTAATATAATTTATTTTTTCAGTAACAGCTTTTATAGCTATGGTTAGTGTGGAAATTAATAAAAATATTTTAAACTTTATTAAGCTGAACATTAGTGCTTTGTCGAAGCTTCCTCTCCACTCGGCAATTAGTGGTCTTTTCATCGTTGTAGCTTTTATTAAAAAGAACAAGTATTGAAGTCCAAATGGATTTATAATAAGAGCAATACAAGTGGCAGCTAGAGAGAATAAGAGATCCTTGACTGGTTTTTTATCTAACGCTTCTCCTAGAATATAGATTGCTAAAAGACCAATCCCGCTTACGCAGCCACCATGAATATTGTTCCAAAATACCATCATTATAGGGAAATAGAATATCCATTTTTTTTCTCCTCTTCTTATCCTTTCTAGAAGGTAAATCCAAAGGGTAAAGAACACAAACGTAAATAGATGACATCTTATAGTAGCTGCTGCAACATTCATTAAAGCTAGAAGTGCAACTATGTAATAAAATATGTTTGTTGAGTCGATTGTTTTATCTGATCTTAATTCTATTGTTTTATTAATTATTATAAATATTAATGATAGTAATATACCTTTTAGCAATATCAAGCCTGTTTGCCCAAAATATTTGAACACTATATAGAATATTACACTGGCTCCCCACTCATGATCATACCAGGTATGAGTTGGTGTATATGAGAAAATATCATTTCTCATAAATGTTCCGGTTTCAACTATGTGTTGTCCAACAAGCAATCTTGCCCATAGGTCGTAGTCAGCAATATTTTGCAAGAATGCTGCAGCAATACATATGCTGATAATTGTTATGAGGAATAAAATATATGATTTGTTTATTTTGTCCATTTTTTAGCCTATACTGTAATTTATCAACTATATTTGATTATAACTAAATACAGTACTTCCGACCAGTTTGTAACTTAAGGGTTAAAGTTTATGAAATTGATATCAGAAAATATACATATAATTTCAAAAGAAATAAAAGATGCCATTTTGACAAGAAACGAATCTGTAATTTTGGATTTGTTATATAAAATTAAGCCCACATTGCCAGATTGGATTGATCTAAATATAGGGCCGGCTAAAAAAGATTTTGCAGGTTCAATGCAGTGGTTGGTAAAACTTCTGAAGCAGAATACCAATCTTCCATTATCATTTGATTCTAGTAATTTGGAGGAGATAGAGTCGGGTCTAAAAATTGCAAGAAACCCTTCTATGTGCATTATTAATAGCACAACTGCTGAGCCAGATAGGCTAGAAACTATTACTGATATGGCAAAAAAGTATGATTGTAATTTAATAGCATTGACTTTGAATAAAAAAATTGGTATTCCGAAAATGGCTGATGACAGATTAGAGTTGGCTTTTTCTATAATTGAAAAAACAATGGAAAAAAATATAGATAATTCAAAAATTTTTTTTGATCCTTTAATTTTGCCCATAAGTGTGGATCAATCTCAATCTATTCAAGCATTAGATACTATAAGAATGTTTAAAGCCAGTTTTGATCCTCCAACATCAACGACAATTGGTCTTTCAAATGTTTCAAATGGCTCACCTCGACCAATTAGAGCACTGATCAATCAAGTATTTTTTGTTTTAGCAGCTGGCTGCGGCTTAGATACAGCGATCGTAGATTCTTTTGATATAGAACTGAGTAGAATAAATAAAGTTATAGAATCAAGAAAAGTAGAACATAAAAAAGATTCGCTATTTTTAGCATTATTTGATATGATGCAGGGTTTTGGAGAGTTAGAGGATATCTCTTATGATAAAAGTGATGTTTATCAAGTTCAGATATATAAGACAGCTCAGATATTGTTAAATAAAAATATATATTCACATAGCTATTTAGATATATAAGGTTTTAAGAAACAAAGTTAAAAGATGAACTTTTTAAATCAAAGTTCATCTTTTAATTATAATAATTATTTTCTCTAACAAGAGAAAGTCAATAAAGTTCTGACTGAGCGTGCTGTTTCTCTTATATCTTCTTCTGAGTGCATATCAATAGTGTCATCTAATATCTTAACTGCCTTATCCTTGTCTTTTAAAGATACTAGTTCATTTATTGTACTCATTGCTACTCTTGCGCTTAAGTCATTTATCCCTTTTCCTCGTGAAATTAGAACAATTCTCAAAGATTCTTCAGTGTTCTTTTGTACCAAAGCTTTTGCGGTTAGCTCTCTGATCTCGTCGTTATCAGAGTTAGTTCCAATTTTTTCAAGAACCATAATTGCTTCTTCATCTTGGTGCTGTCCTAATGCTTCAATTATATTTTTTATTTTTTGATTAGATTCCATTTTTTTCTCCTAGGTTTTATAAAGTTATCAATTAAATTTATACACTCAATGCTTCTTCCCACATTGTGCTTAGGTTTGCTACGGGCTGTTTAACCAAGTTTTTAACTTTGTACTGATTATCAGGGAAAAATTTATTCATAAACGTATTTTTAAAATCTTGGAAATCAAGTGAAATTTCAATATTGGAAGCTTTTTCAAATGTTTCAGAAATATTTGATGAAATTCTACGAGCAAATGATGCAACTGAGTTCATTTTTGTCTTAAAAGTATCACTAAAATTATTTATATTTCCAACAATAGCACTTGCGAATATTCTTCCTTTTGACATTACTTTTTGAGAAATATTTGGAACTGCTTTTTCAAAAACATCTGCCTGTATAACATTTCCTTTAAAACTAACTCCAAAAGGATTTGATGAGAGTGAAGATTTCGTTTCAGATGCTTTAGTTGCTTTTTTAGCAATAGCTGTAATTTTAGATATTTCCATGGTCGTCATTCCTCTTATTCTTCCTCTTAATACTACTCCAAATTAGCATAAGCATTTGAATTGTATATCATCCTTTTACAGTAATTAGTCAAAATTGACTACAACTTTAGTTTGGAAACAAATATAGAAGT
This sequence comes from Cyanobacteria bacterium OH_CBB_238, assembly GCA_023409995.1. GTDB lineage: Bacteria > Cyanobacteriota > Vampirovibrionia > Gastranaerophilales > Gastranaerophilaceae > JAEYQN01. Next base: position 23,730 of record JAEYQN010000073.1, read on the forward strand.
TAATGGGTTATAATTTTTATTACAAGGTTGAAAATTCCATACCCGAGTACTAGAATTATCAATGAGATTAGACGAGGAAGAAATGAAAGATTTAAGAGTTAGGATTTCCGGTACGTCCGGACAGGGGATTATAAGTTCAGGTGATATTCTTTCTTACGCAACCGCAAGAAAGGGTTATTATTTAACCACATATAGGTCTTTTCCATCTGAAATAAGAGGTGATGGAAAATGTTATTATCAGCTAAGAATTAGTGAAGATAAGGCTATGACTGTATCAGAAAAGTGTGATATTTTATTGGCTATTGATGATACGACTTTATTTGAAGGTATTAATATTGTTGCTGATGGTGGTATTGTTTTATACGATTCAGATGTAATTAAGACAGAATTAACTGTTAATTCTAATATTATTGTTTATCCTCTTCCTTTGACAACAATTGCTAATGATGTTGCGACTTCAAGATCACGAAATATGGTTGGACTGGGTGTAATCGTTGGACTAATTGAAAATTTGAATTTGACCGAACAGGTTATTAAGGATATTCAGAATCGATATAAAACAAAATCTCAAGACATTATTGATGCAAATATAAAAGCATTTCAGGCCGGTATAGATTATGTTCATAATGATCTAAAAAGATTTGATCAATATTCAACTGTTGAAATGAAACCTTCAGGATCTAAGCTTATAATGTCAGGAAATGAGGCTATTGGTCTAGCTGCACTCGCCGCTGGTTGCAGATTTTTTGCAGGTTACCCAATAACTCCTGCTACAGAAATTATGGAATGGCTTGCTAAAGAACTTCCAAAATTTGGAGGGAGAATGCTTCAGTGTGAAGATGAGATTGCCGCAATAAATTATGCAATAGGAGCTTCTTATGGTGGTGTAAAATCAATGACAGCTACTAGTGGTCCTGGCTTATCACTGATGCAAGAGGCTATTGGTTTGACATCTATGGCCGAATTACCTTTGGTTATTGTTGATGTTCAAAGAGGTGGACCGAGTACAGGTATTCCTACGAAAACAGAGCAAAGCGATTTGTGTTCAGCTATTTTTGGAACTCATGGCGATTGCCCTAAAATTGTTTTAGCACCAATGAATGTTCAAGATTGTTTTTATCAAACTATTAATGCATTTAATTTTGCAGAAGAATATCAAGTTCCTGTGATATTATTGTCTGATGCTTCTTTGGGACCACGAAGAGAGTGTGTAGATATAATTGATTTAGAAAACTTACAACTTACCGAGAGACAAAAATTTGTAATAGAAGAAGGTGCTGAATATTTAAGATATTTAGATACTGAAAGCGGTATTTCACCAATTTCTTCACCATCAGATATTGGGGGTGCTTATACTGCAACAGGTTTAGAACATTCAGCAGATTGTACTCCAACTGCTACGCCTATTGTTCATAAAACAATGACTGAAAAACGTTTTAGAAAGCTAGAAACTGCGACTCATCATTTTTCAAGTCCTAGAAAGTTTGGTAATGCTGATTCAAATATTGGGGTTATAAGCTGGGGTTCAACTTGTGGAGCAGTACTCGAGGCGATAAACTTAGCAGAAGAAAAAGGATATCGTATTGAAGCATTATATCCAAGAACTCTATATCCATTTCCAACTCAGTGGATAAAGGAATTTATTAAGGATAAAGATATTGTTATTGTTATAGAGGCAAATTATAATGCCCAATTTAAGTCAACAATTGTTGAAAGATGCGTAAACTTGAATAAAGGTATAGATGTTATAGAATTTTTGAAATATGACGGAAATCCATTTAGTGCAGGAGAAATTTTTGAAGAAATAGAAAAAGCAGTTTCTGCTAATGCTATAAAGAGAAGTCTGCTTACAAACAAACCAAGCCATTTTTAGAGGATTAATATATGAGTAAATACGAAGCTAAAGATTATAGAGGAAAAAGAAAACCAACATGGTGTCCAGGTTGTGGTGACTTTGCTGTTTTGAGTGCTCTTAATACCTCCATGGCAGAACAAGAGTTCGTTCCGCATGAAACTACTATCGTTTCAGGAATAGGATGCTCCAGTAGATTTCCATTTTTCACTTCTACATATGGGTTTCACACTATACATGGTAGAGCTTTACCGGTTGCAATTGGTCTAAAACAAGCAAGACCTGAAACAAACGTAGTTGTAGTTGGTGGAGATGGCGATGGATTAAGCATTGGCGGTAATCATTTTATACATGCGGCAAGAAAAAATCCAAATATAACATATATTATGATGGATAATGAAATATATGCGCTAACAAAGGGCCAATGTTCTCCCACTTCGCGAACAGGCACGGTCACAAAATGTAATCCATATGCTTG
>JAEYQN010000125.1 GCA_023409995.1 Cyanobacteria bacterium OH_CBB_238
GCAAAGAACAAGTTATTGCAGCATCAATATATCTTTCTGCGGAATCGACCAGCCCAGGCCGCATAACTCATGCAGGCTCAGGCAAAATAATTCTTGGAGAGCTGTCACAAGAAATAACTCCAAGACTCGTTGATCTGGAAAATATATTCAAATCCGCAGGAATTCCTACAGAATCCAGTACAAATTTGCTTAAAGACATGTGGTTAAAATTAATAGTAAATTCTGCATATAACGGAATGACGGCAATCATCGGCAAATCGCTAAAAGATATTAACTTTATATCAGAAGCAAAACAAGCTTATTATGATATTTTAAAAGAAGGACAATACATAGCAAATATAGAGGGTATAGGATTATCTAATGAAGAAATAGATAAAGCCTATACAATGCTTGATCAAAAAGTATTTGTAAGCTTTAAATCATCTACCCTTCAAGATATAGAAAAAAACAAACAGCTTGAAATAGATGCCATACAGGGTGTTATTATCAAAACAGCTAAAAAACATAACATAAAGGCTCCATTAAACAACCTTATCTACGGATTATTAAAGTTAAAAACAACTGACTTATGATTTACTGCAAAACAAAAGGGGTTCAAATGAAATCTGAAAAAGAAAAAATGATATCGGGAGAATTATATTATTCTAATGACCCAGAATTAAAAAAGCTAAGAGAAAAAGCAAGAAAACTGTCAAAAAAATTCAACAATAGGCCAAACAAAAAAGTTTTGGAAAAGTTATTTAATAAAAAATTAGAAAATACATACATAGAACCGCCTTTTCATTGTGATTATGGGTTTAACATTGATCTTGGTGAAAAAACATATATGAATTTTAATTGTATAATACTAGACTGTGCAAAAGTAATCATTGGAAACAATACTCTCTTTGCGCCAAATGTTCAAATATACACAGCAACACACCCACTAGATGCCACAACAAGAAATAGTGAACAAGAATATGCAAAACCAATATCCATAGGAGAAAATTGCTGGATTGGTGGTGGAGCAATAATTTTACCCGGTGTAGAGATTGGGGATAATTGTGTAATAGGAGCAGGCAGCGTTGTAAACAAATCCATACCCTCAAATTCTATGGCGGCAGGCAATCCCTGTAAAGTAATAAAAGCAATATAATATCAATAAGTTTAGTTGCTTTTTATGCTATAATTTGAAGCAGAAGATAAGTTTGAATTATAGAGGTTATAAAATGTCAACAGTAACATTAGAAGAATTGAGAAAAAAATACGAAGTAGTAATTGGTCTTGAAGTACATGCCCAACTTAAAACACAATCTAAAATATTTGCACCTGATGGCAATGAATTCGGAAAAGAGCCAAATACATTAGTTAGTCCTATTACACTAGGTATGCCTGGTGTATTGCCAGTATTAAACAAAGAAGTAGTAAATATGGCAATATTAACCGGCTTAGCATTAAATTGCACAATACCAAATAAATGCAAATTTGATAGAAAACAATATTTTTATCCTGACCTTCCTAAAGGATACCAAATTTCCCAATATGATGAGCCAATTTGTATAAATGGTTATTTGGATATTGAAGGGAAAAGAATTGGAATAACAAGAGCGCACCTCGAAGAAGATGCAGGGAAGCTTGTACATGCAGGATCTGACGGAATTTATGGTTCTAGTTATTCTTTGGTTGACCTAAATAGAGCCGGAACACCTCTTCTGGAGATAGTATCAGAGCCTGATATGAGATCATCTGATGAGGCAAAAGCTTATATGGAAGAACTTAGAACGACACTGAGATATATCGGCGTTTGTGATGGCAACATGGAAGAAGGCTCCATGAGATGTGATGCAAATATCTCCGTAAGACCATGGGAACAAAAAGAGTTTGGTACTCGTGCTGAAATCAAAAATGTAAACAGTTTTAGAGCATTACAAAGAGCAATAGAATATGAAATTGATAGACAAATAGAGCTGATTGAAGAAGGTGGAAAAGTAATACAAGAAACAAGGCTTTGGGATGACAACCAAGGAATAACTAAGTCAATGAGAGGCAAAGAAGATGCCCACGACTATAGGTATTTCCCCGAACCAGACTTAATGCCGCTTGAAATATCTTTGGATTGGGTAAATGAAATAAGCAAAACAATTCCTGAATTGCCAAAACAAAAAAGAGCAAGATATGAATCACTTGGTCTTTCAGCATATGATGCAAATGTTATGGTTGAACAAATAGAGACCGCGTTATTTTTTGATAAAACAATAGAACTAGAAGCAGACGTAAGAACAACTAATAATTTCTTGATGAAAGAAGTAACAGCATATTTAAAAGAAGAAAAAATAGATATAACGCAAACTAAACTTACACCAGAATCTCTTACTGAGCTTGTAAATTTAATAACCAAAGGCACAATCTCAAATAATATTGGGAAACAATTAATAATGACACTTCTAAAAGAAGGAGGAAGCGCAAATAGTTTAGTTGAAAAACAAGGATTAAGCGTTATATCAGATGAAGTCGCATTAAAAGAAATAATAAAATCAATTATTGAAGAGAATCCAGAACAAACAACCGCCTATAGAAGTGGAAAAGACAAATTATTCGGCTTTTTTGTTGGGCAAGCAATGAAGAAGACCCAAGGCAGAGCAAATCCTCAATTACTAAACAAAATCCTTAAAGAATCTCTGGATATATAAATAAGCATTTATAATAAACAAAGAACCTCCTATTAAAAAGAGGTTCTTTTGACATATAACACTAATATCCAAGGCAACTCCAATTGTTAGGATAAAATTCAAGCTTCATGTAAAAACAGAAAATATTTATCCCTTTTTGATACATTTCTTAAAACAATAAACAATATTGCAAATATGGCATTGGTGGTCTTTTCCAGAAGAAATATAGGCTACAACAATTGCAAATATTTGATTTTTAAAAACAAATTAGCTACAATTATTCACGAGAGTTATAAGTATATTATTATTGAAAGGCAGAAAAGATGAATAAGAAGACAGGATTTACGTTAGCAGAAGTACTGATTACGCTTGTAATCATTGGTGTAATCGCTGCTATGACAGTTCCAACCTTAATGAACAACACCAGTTCGCAAGAATATAGAACAGGAGTTAAAAAAGCTATCTCTATGCTAAATCAAGCTGTTAGTATGCAATATGCTCTTCAAGGCGAGACTATGGCAGACTTTACAACAGCGGCTTTAATGAGAGATAATGTTTTCACAAAAAGGTTAAATGTAATTAGCACAACCAATTCAGCTATCGGTGGCGTGACCCCAGACGCAACAATATATACTGCAGATGGTATGAAATTTGGGTTTAAAGATGTTGTTGCTGGCTGTACAGCGACAACTAGCTGTGGAACAATTCTTATTGATGTTAATGGTGATAGAAAACCAAACAAACCAACTACTGATGCTAATTCCCCAAAAGATGTATATGCCGCACAAATATTTTCACAAAGAATTGTTCCCTTCTCACAAACAGCCGCTCCTGCATATAAAACTCAAGAAGTTATGTTTGAATCCGGTCAAGGTTCATCATTTTAATAACCTTTATTAAAATCAAACAAAAAACCGCTTTTAAAAGCGGTTTTTAATTACGGACTATAATAGAAATGGGCCAAATATCTTCACAAAAATTATTAAAAATCATGCTTAAGAAAAGAAAAAAAGGGGAATATAAAAACATATTATGCAAACTGAAGTGTCCTATTTTCTAAGAATTTCAGGATGGTAATCTACATAGAGTATTTTTTCAAAAAAATGTTTGCTTTTATAAAAACAATTGTATATAATCAGTTTCGAAAGCAAGATATATTAATTTCGAAAGGTAAAAAGATGAATAAGAAGACAGGATTTACGTTAGCAGAAGTACTGATTACGCTTGTAATCATTGGTGTAATCGCTGCTATGACAGTTCCAACCTTAATGAACAACACCAGTTCTCAAGAATACAGAACAGGGGTTAAAAAAGCTATCTCTATGCTAAATCAAGCTGTTACTATGCAATATGCGCTTCAAGGTGAGACTATGGCAGACTTTACAACAGCGGCTTTAATGAGAGATAATGTTTTCACAAAAAGGTTAAATGTAATTAACACAACCACTTCAGCTATCGGTGGAGTGGCCACCGACGCAACAATATATACTGCAGATGGTATGAAATTTGGGTTTAGAGACGTTACTTCTGGCTGTACCGATACGGTTAAATGCGGAACAATTCTTATTGATGTTAATGGTGATAGAAAACCAAACAAACCAACTACTGATGCCAATTCCCCAAAAGATGTATATGCCGCGCTAATATACTCTCAAAGAATTGTACCATACTCTGGTGCCGTTGATTCAATCACGGTAAAAACTCAAGAAGTTATGTTTGAATCCGGTCAAGGTTCATCATTTTAATAACTTTTATTAAAAACAAACAAAAAACCGCTTTTAAAAGCGGTTTTTTGTTATATAATTAGCTAAATTTAAATTATAGATATTAAGCTTATGTAATAATCGGGTGAGGGGAAACTACATATGGGATACAACTTTGAAATCATAACTGGACCAATGAGCTGCGGTAAGACCGAAGAATTACTCAGAAGAATCAGACGGCATACAATTGCAAAAAGAAAAGTAAAAGTGATATCTCCTTTAATAGACACTAGAGCAAAAGGTGATTATATTGAATCAAGAAACGGCCTATGGCTTGATGCATATAAGGCAGCATCTGCTTGTCAGATTTTAGATTATATAGACAAAGATGATGATATAATTGCCATCGACGAACTTCAATTTTTTGATTCAGGAATTGTTTCTGTAATAGCAAAATTAATCTCTATGGGCAAAAAAGTTATTGGTACTGGATTAGACTTGGATTTCAAAGCAGAACCTTTTGGTTATATGGCTGAACTATTATGTTTTGCAGACAAAGTAGATAAATTAACAGCGATCTGTATGAAATGCGGAAGTGAATACGCAACCAGAACACAGCGTCTTATTGATGGAAAACCAGCAGATAAAAGTTTCCCCTTGATTATGATTGGAACTGATGAAACTTATGAAGCACGATGTGTCCATTGCTATGAATTACCAGACAAACAAGAAAAAAGAAAAAATAGCTTCAAATTAATTAGTTTTAGCAACAAAAAAAGCGAAGTATAAACTTCACTTTTTTGTTATAAATCTAAATCAATCAAATTAAGATAAAATATAATTCAACAAAGTTCTAACACCAACGCCAGTTGCTGCCTTCTGCCCCAGTTTATTAGCTTTATCCAAATAGGCTGTGCCGGCGATGTCAATATGCACCCAAGGAGTATCTTTTAAAATAAAATTCTGTAAGAAAACTCCAGCGATTGAAGCTCCCCCCATTCTAGAACCAGTATTTCGCATATCAGCAATATCACTTTTCAAAGAATCTTTATAATCGTCATACAATGGCAACTGCCAATATTTTTCTCCTGCTTTTTTACCAGATTCAATTAATTTATTGATGAACTCTTGATTATTCCCCATAATACCACTTGCAGCAGAGCCCAGAGCCACCATACACGCACCTGTCAAAGTTGCCATATCAATTATTTCATCAACTTTCAATTCATCTTCAGCAAAAGTAATTACATCAGCCAAAGTTATCCTACCTTCTGCATCTGTATTATCAACCTCTATAGTTTTACCATTTTTAGCAATTAGCACATCACCAGGCTTATAAGAAGAGCCACTAGGCATGTTCTCACAAGCAGCAATTAATGCATTAACCTCTATCTCAGGCTTCAATCTTGAAATAACTTGCATTATGCCAATCATTGCAGCCGCTGCCGACATGTCATCTTTCATCGTAAGCATTGATGCAGGTGGTTTTATATCTAACCCACCACTATCAAATGTTATTCCTTTACCAATAATTGCAATTCTTTTTTTAGGATTTTCTGGAGCATACTTCATATGTATAAATTTTGGTGGCTGCTCACTGCCTTGCCCAACAGCTAAAAAGGCCCTCATTCCCAGATTTTCAATTTCATCTTTTTCATAAACTTTAACATTAACGTCAGCGCATGTCTGAGCTGATTTTGCCAGTTCTGTAGGTGTTGCGACCATTGCCGGCTCGTTAGCTAAATTTCTCGCATAATTTGCAGCTTCGGCATATATTTTACCAAGTGCAAGCCCATCCTTAGCCGCTATAAATTTCTCTGAATCAAGTTCTACTATTTTAAACTGTTCAATATTATTTTCATCTTTTTCTGATTTATATTTATCAAAACAATAAGCAGCAAGTAATATCCCTTCGGCCACTGCTTTAGCACAACATTTCGGTTCAAGCCCTGCTGTTCCAGCACCATGTAGAATAGATGTTACTGTTTTTATATTCTTCATCCCTTTTATGCGATTTAAAACTTTTGCTGAAATTTCTCTAACTTTATCTAAACTAAAGTCTTCCTGCTTACCAAGACCAACAACCAAAAGCTTGGAAAAATTTCGACATTCAGGAACCGTTAATAAATATGATTTCCCGAATTTACCTTCAAATCCCTCTTTTTCAATTACAAATTTTGAAATCAAGCCATTCAACAATGTATCAACTTCTCCAGCAGCTCCAGCAGGTTGCTTTATTCCTTCAAATAAATTTACTACAACTAAATCGGACTCTACTTCAACAATAGAAGCATTTTCAATAACTAAATTCATATATCTCTCCTTTTAATTATTATAATCTCTTACAAACTTCTCAATCCAACTAAACATAACAGATAATTCGTATGGTTTTGGCAAATATAAATCTGCTCCGGCATTTAAGACCTTTTGTTTATCATGGACTGTAGAAGATAAGATGATATTAGAATTTAGAAACCTTATATCATCTTTTATCTTATCGCACAGTTCTATACCTTCTAAATCCATTGTATTACCAGCATCCAAAATAATCACCGATGGGGTAAAATCAGAATCCAAATTAAAAATTTCTGAATAATTATTTATAACTTTAGCATCATAGCCTTGAATTTGAGCTGTTGCCAATAACAAAACAGACAAAGCCTCGTCTGGTTCAACAATAAGTATTTTGTTATTAAATTCTTGTTCTTCCACAGAATCTAATGCGCTAATTTTTGGTCTTTCCATTACAAAAGCAGAGCCTTGCTTATATTTTGCCAATTTATGCATATTAATAAGAGAACTAAGTACTTGACGAAAATTTGAGTATGTTTTGTGCTGATTTGAAACAATACCAATACTTGTTGAAACAAAAGAAACCTTATTTCCAAGCTTCTCATCACCTTGCATAATTATATAGCCACGCTCAACATCTTTGTCAGAGTAAAATTTATTAACAACAGTATCAAAAGCATAAGTAAGATAGCTTGCCAATTTTTCAGCCTTCATTGGATGTGTAATAATCATAAAATCACACTCTCCTATCTGACCCATATAATCAGACGAATCAAGACCAGAGGTTAGAATAGCAGTATAAGTTTGCAACATCTTATCAGCCGCAAGTTCTCCATAAATTTCCCTATAAAAATCGAAGTTATCAATACCAACAAGAAGAACAGCCCAAAATCCTTCTTTTTTTATAGTTCTTCGCAGTATTTTATACGATACTTTAGAGTCATATAATCCCGTAATTTCATTTATATTGCTTTCAATATGCCTTCTTATATGTGCACCGATTCTTGCTTTAAATTCTTCATTTTCAATCGGTTCACTTAAATAATCATCAGAACCCGCATTCAAGGTCTCAATACGATCTTGCAAGTGATCTGATTTTGATAAGGCGATAATTACAGGCCTAGTTGTATAACTCAATATTCTCAACTTTTTTATTATAGCCTGTACATTTTCCTCTATGCTGTCAGAAATTAGTATCAAATCAGGTTCAAACGAATTAAGCAAATCCAAAGCATCTGCCAAATTTGTTGCAACAAAAACAGAAGTATCAGCAGTTTCGATCATTTTTTTATATTTGATCGACTGTTCTTTTCTTTTATCAATTATTAAAACTACTTTAACTAACATAATGTTGCTCTTTAAACAATATTAATACTTATAAAGATTACTATCAAGACATAGATCTAATAAGCTACTTTTTTAATCTATTACGGCAGGCATCTTCAATCAATGTCACAGGAAACTCAACACTAAAACATGAACCCTTATCATCACTTTTAACAGCAATTCTTCCATTCATTTTTTCAACAAGTCCTTTAGTAATATACAATCCAAGCCCACTTCCTTGAATTTTTCTTGTTAATGGAGAGTCTATCCTAGAAAATTTTTCGAAAATTTTATTTAGATACTCCTCAGGAATACCAATACCACTATCTTCTATATTAACACTTACAAAAGTACAGTCTCTGCTGAGCTTTACAGATATTGCTATATCACTCTCAGGATCGGAGTATTTAGCAGCATTATCTAGTATATTTATAAGAATCTGCTGACACTTATCAATATCGACAAATACATTAGGAATATTTTTAGATTTTTTATAAATAAATTTATGCGATTTGTACTGCGCTTTTATAACTTGTATGCTTAAATCTATAACTTCATCAATATCAATAGAGCGATAAATAAAAGATTCTTTATCAGATTGCATTTTTGAAACCATAAGCAAATTCTCAACAAGGTCTATTAACCTATTTGATTGATCTTTAATAATTGTCAAAAACTTCATTCTTTGTTCCGGGGAAAGTTTTTCAAATGAAGTAATTAACGTATCGGCAAAACCTCTTATACTTGTAAGAGGTGTCCGAAGTTCATGACTTACCGTAGATATAAAATCCAAGTGTGCTTGTTCAAGACTACTATCTTTAAGTTGTTTATCCATAAGACAATTATAACAATTTTATTAGTTATAGCAAGGAGCGACCAGTAGGTGTTACAGGAGAACCAATAACTCTTTCAATATTAGCTGCGGCAATATTATAATTTAATAAAGTATTATAATATTCAAGTTGAGCATTTCTATGTGTTGTTTCAGCATCTTTAAGTTCAATGGCATCACCCAAACCAACCTTATATCTTCCGCTTGCAAGTTTATACTGCTCTTTTGCCTCATTCATTGATGCTTTTGCAACAGGAACGCTATCTTGAGCATTATACAACTCTATATATGCAGATTTAACTTCTAGATATACATTTTGTTTTGTGTTCTCATAATCTGCTAAATCTCTTTGATACGTTGCCCTTGACTCATCGACCTGTTTTTTTAATAGATATAAATTTGTGGTTGAATATGTAAGACCTGCACCAAGTTGATACCCATGGTCAAATGCTGGTGTTTTACCACCTAAATTATAAGAACCAAATGCAACTACATTAGGAGCAAAGGCTCTAAGTGAAGACTTAACAAGCAATTCTGAACCTTCTGCTTTTTTCTTTGCCGCCAAAAGCTCTGGTCTTGTACTATTTGCAGTGGACAATATATCTTCAAATTTTACATTATATGATCTTGATTCTAATTTATCAGCTATTTTATAATCTTCAAAAGCAGGGAGTCCCATTGCACTACTTACTTGAGCATATGCAAGAATTACATTATTTTTTGCTTTTATATAATCCAGTTTTGCTTTACTTAAGTTATACTCCGCTGTTGTAACATCGATTTTAGCCTTAGTTCCAATTTTATAATACGCTCTAGCTTGCTGGACATGCAACTCATATGCTTTTACTGTTTCTGCATAAACTTTTTCTTGCTGTAGAGCGTATAAAAGTTTATAGTATGATGCTTTTACATTATAGATAACTTCATTTACACTCATTTGCAAGTTATCTTTAGCCGCAAGATAAGTCTTCTTGGACATATCAGCAACAGCTTTTGTTTTCCCAAAATCAAATAACAACATTCGCGCAGTTAAGCTTGGAGCATTATACATTCCATATTTTTGGTTAGGTACATTAAAGTTAGAAATAAGCATATCATTCTTAGAATAATTAGCATCTAATCCAAATGTTGGAAAATAATTAGCCCAAGCTTGAGCCACTTTGTTTCTATATATTTCAGCAGAATTAAAAGAAACTCTAATCGCTGGATGATTTTCTAACGCTAGTCTTACACAATCATCTACATACATAACACTATTATTTGAAATACTTCCAGAAACTGTTTTGTTTGCATTAATTTGGATTTCTTCTCCTGATGGAGTTGTCACAAATTGCGGTTTAGTCTTATTTTTAACACTTTTGTTAACTTCTTCGTTTTTAGTTTGATTAACCAATGATTTATCCGCATCATCAACGTTTTTTATAGATTTCTGATCTTTATCTCTCTCTTTTTTCTTAAATTTACTCCAAAATCCATCATTACCTTTTGCACTTAAATTACCTTTAGGCTTTTCTTGCGTAAAGACAGTATCTACATCCGAGTTTATAACATTATCAGAAGTCTCACTTGTTAAAGAACTTTTTTTATTTGATTTAACTGAAAAAAACTCAATGAATTTATTTTTTTTGACTAGTGTATTTACATTGGTTGTTTGTTCTGCAGTAGCTGAACTAGAAACAAGTAAACATGATATTAAACATATTATTATACGATTTTTCATACTCTCCTCGTACTTAATGAGACGTTGCTCTTTTTAAGTTCCTATAAACATTTTATATTATTTAGCATTCTTTTTCTTCATAAATTTATCAATAAATGACTGAACAATTACGTAAAACGCAGGTGTTAGAATAGTACCTAAAGTTCCAGCAGCCATCATACCTCCAAAAACAGTGTTACCAACCGACATCCTACTTTGAGCACCAGCACCGCTCGCAACAACCAATGGAAAAACACCCAAAACAAATGCAACAACAGTCATCATTACAGCCCTAAATCTTAATCTTGCAGCAGCTATTGCAGCATCTTCTATTGATAAACCATGTTCTTCATGCTGAACTTTAGCAAATTCTACAATCAAGATAGCCTGCTTAGTTGCTAAACCTATCAGCATAATCATCCCAACTTGAGAATACAAATCAAAAGCTTGCCCTCTCATTAACTGGAATACCAACGCACCAATTGCGGCAACTGGAGAAATAAGCATTACTGACACTGGAATTGTCCAGCTTTCGTATAATGCAACAAGAAATAAATATACAAATAATAATGACAAAGAAATTATATAAACAGTTTGCCCCGAAGCCTCTCTTTCTTGAGCAGAAGTTCCAGACCACTCATATGTGATATCTTTAGGTAATACCTTGGCTGCAACTTGTTCCATAGCTTTCATTGCTTCGCTGGAACTTTTGCCTGCAGCAGGAGATCCGCTGAATTGAACTGACCTATACTGGTTATACCTAGGAATTGATGCAGCTCCGACTGATTGTTCAAGCCTAACCATAGTCATTATTGGAACCATTTCTCCTCTTGAGTTTTTCACATATATTCCTGAGATATCTGTAGCCTTCCTCCTAAACTGTTCATCAGCCTGCAATTGGACTCTAAATACACGGCCCAATTTATTGAAGTCATTAACGTAATAGGTACCAAGTGTTGAGGCCAATGTCATATATAGTTCACTCAGATTTACTCCTTGAGAAAGAGCCTTGGCATAATCGACATCAACAATATACTGGGGAACATTTGCTTGATAGGTAGTGAATACATTTGAAAGATCTTTATCTTGGTTACTTGCTAACATAAGTTCATTAGCATACTTTTCTAGTTCTTGAGGGGTATATTCACCTTTGGAAAGCATTTGAAATTCAAATCCACCAAGCATACTCATACCAGAAATAGCTGGTGGAGAGAACACACCAATAGATGCCTCTCTTATAGGTGCTATATTTTTTCTTATTTGAGCCAAAATCGCATTATGAGAAAGATTTGTTGGTTCACCCATAAGTTTTCTTACCACCCAACTGGCAGGTCCAACACTTCTTTCATGCCATAACTTCAATTTAATTACTGCAAAGGCCTGATTGGTAGCACCACTTGTAGAAAAAACCAAAAATTTATCGATCCCTTCAATATCTTTAACAGCATCTCTCATTTTTGCGGCTACAGCTTGAGTTCTTGCTGTAGATGCGCCAGCCGGCAAATTAATTTGTGCCATCAAAACAGCTTGATCCTCATCAGGAATAAACCCCGTAGGAATTATTTTAAAGAGAATAACCAAAAGTAATATTAATGCACCATAAAATTTAAGAGTAAGCTTTTTGTTGTACACAAATTTTTTGACATAATCGATATATAAATCAGTTAACTTAGAAAAATCTTTATTAAACTCTTCAAATACATATTTAACAAAAGCAGTAAATTTATTACTAGGTTTAGCCTCAGCATCCTCTTCTTTCAAAAGCATTGAACACAAAGCAGGTGAGAGCGACAACGCACATACAGCAGAAAGGGCGATAGAAACAGCAATACAAACAGCAAACTGTTTATACATAAGCCCCGACAAACCAGGCACAAATGCAACAGGTACGAACACAGCCATTAAGACCAAAGCCATTGCAACTAAAGCTCCACCAACCTCTTCCATTGTCAATTGTGTAGCTTCTATTGGCGTCTTACCCTCTTCTATATGTCGCTTTACGTTTTCTATAACAACAATAGCATCATCTACAACAGTAGCAACCGCTAAAACCATTGCAAACAAGGTTAGTAAGTTTATAGACATTCCCAAAGGAGGCAATGCAGCAAATGTTCCAATTAATGAAACGGGAATTGCCAAACAAGGAACAAGAGTAGCTCTCCAATCACCCAAAAATACAAAGATAATAAGAACAACAATAAGAGAAGTAATAAAGATAGTAAAAGCAACTTCTTTCATTGATTCTTTTATGAACAAAGTATCATCATGCAACATCTCTATCTTTAAGCCATCTGGAAGTGTTTGATTGATTTCTTCAATTTTTTTATTCACTAATTTTACAATACTTACAGCATTAGCGCCCGGGGTTTGAACCACCTGAATAAGAGCCGCAGGCTTACCGTCAACTAAACCTATAGTACCATAGCTTTGAGCACCAAGCTCCACCCTTGAAATATCTTTAATCCTGACCCGAGAACCGTCTGGATTAGAACGAATAACTATATTTTCAAACTCTCTAGGCTCAAGTAAACGACCTCTGGTTCTTAATGTTATTTTTAAACTTTGTTTATCTTGTCCAGGTTCTTGTCCCAACGCACCTGTCGAGACTTGAACATTTTGAGTATTTATAGCCGCTTGAACCTCTTGAACTGAAACCTTTAAATTAGCCATTCGCTGAGGGTTTAGCCATATACGCATGCTATAATCACCGGCACCAAAGACATTAACCTCTCCGACACCATTCAATCTTTTTATCTCATCTTTTATAAATATTGAAGCGTAATTTGTCAGATCTAACTGACTCCAAGAATTATCAATGGAGTTTAAATTAAGAATACAAACACCTGCTCCACCAACTTTATCAAGAGCGGTAATTCCAAGGCGTTTTACATCTTCAGGCAATCTTGGTTGAACCTGTTGAAGACGATTTTGAACATTTACAAGGTTTATATCTTTATTTGTACCAACTTTAAAATAAATTTGCAAAGTATATTGTTCATCAGAACTTGTTGAGGTCATATAAATCATGTCTCTAACACCATTTATCTGTGACTCCAATACTGAGGCCACAGTCGACTCAACAACACTGGCACTTGCACCGGGATAAGATGCTGTTACAACAACCTGAGGTGGCGTAATATCAGGATATTTCTCGAGCTGTAAGCCAAAAACTGCGATAAATCCAACTATGGTGATAAAAATAGAAATAACCATAGCAAAACGAGGTTTGGTTATAAAAAAGTATAGTGATTTTTTGTTGTCTTCAGGCATTAGTGTTTAATTTCCTCACCTTTTGATTTGTGTATATCTTGTTGATCATTTATTTTTACTTTGAGTCCGGGATGTAAACCTTGGATCCCCGAAGTTATTATCGAATCTCCAAGTTGTAAACCGCTTTCAACAATCCATGATTTTTCAAATTGATCCGAAACCTTTATATTTTGTTGCTGTGCCTTGCCTTCTTTATCAATTATCCACACAAAGTAACCAGCAGCACTATCTGTAACGGCTTCTTGCGGAACTAATATGACTTTTCTAGGAACAGTGGAAGAAGACACTACTTTTATATAATCTCCAGGAACCAACAAATTATTTGGATTAGGAAAAGTAGCCCTTAAAGTAATTGTCCCCGCAGAAGGATCAACCATATTGTCAATAAATTCAATTTTCCCTTTTACAGGATATTTACTACCATCTGCTAATATTAGTTCAACTTGCATATTAGATAAATCAGAATTTTGATCAGACTTCCTAAATTTCAAGTAATTTTCACTACTCATACTGAATGAAGCGTAAATAGGATTAGTGCTTACTATTTGAGCTAATGAGCCAGCCTGTGAATTAACCAGGTTCCCTTCTGTGATCATTATTTTACCTATTTTGCCGTCTATTGGGGAAACAACTCTTGTGTAACTCAAATTCAACTTAGCCTGAGCAAGGGCAGACCTATTAACATCCAATTGAGCCCTATTTTGATCTCGTGTTGCAACTGCAGCATCAAAATAAGATTTGCTTACAAAATCACCTTTTACAAGTTCTTGAGCTCTTTTTAGCTCTTTTTGGGAGTTTGTAAGTGCTGCTTGAGTCTGCCTAACAGCAGCTTGCGCGTTTTGTACCGCTATTTGGTATTCATTAGGTTCAATCAAAAACAAAGTTTGACCCTTTTTTACATAAGCACCTTCTTTAAAATATCTTTTTTGAAGCCAACCATTTATTCTTGCAACAACATCAACGGTGTATTTTGCCTCAATTCTTCCAGTTGCTTCCGTTCTGTCGTAAATCTCTTTTTCTAAAACAGGGGTAATATCAACAATTGGAGGTGCTGAACGCATTTTTTCTGCAATTTTAGCTCCAACAAATGTCATTACAACATTATATATAATAGGAATAATTATAATAGCAAAAGCTATAATTAATATTTTTCTCTTCTTATCTTTTGTCATTGTATTTCCCTTACTTCTGTTAATAAAATCTCGATAAAGTAAATAACTTTATTACTACTAATTTTAATTCTTCCATGTTTATAAGCTATGACTCATTTATGCGATTATAACATCATGTTGTCATAACAACATGGTAATCATAACATATTCATATAAAAATGCAAATACTGTCGAAAATAAGATATGCATAGCATGCAAACCATATCCTCAAAAGTATTTTATAACTGAATATGAAAAATACAATACTAGTGGTGTACTATTGACTATTTAATCAGTTTGCGAACAATAAGATACCTATCTAACTCTCTTTTTAGGAGGTTAATATCGTCATAATAACCCGAGTCAATATGTATTCTGTTCTGAATTCTTTCATCTACAATATAAACGGTAGGATAAACTGTTATGTAATAATCATCAACGAGTTGTTTATTCTCAGGATTTTCACAATTAATAAATACAAGATTATACGCATTTTGATAAACTGCATCAAGAAGCTTCATTTTAGGAATTAATTTTTTACAATAAGTACACCAATCCACATAAAAAACAAGAATTATAGGTTTATCTTCAAGTTGAGCTCTATGATAAGTCATCCCAGTTGTTTGAGCTTCATTTTTTTCAATATTTTTTGCCCACGTATAGCCAATACAACTAAAAACAAAAATTGATGCCACAACAATACAAAAAATCTTCTTCATAATTGAGTTCCTTTTGGCACAACAGTTATACCTTGAGGAGAAACAATAAAACCCCTTGCCTCATCTTCTGCTCTGTCAAAACCAATTCTAGTATAAGGTGGTATAGACACATTTTTATCAATAATAGCTTTTCTTATATCCGCATATCTTCCAACGTTCACATTTTCCATCAAAATTGAATTAGAAACATTAGAAAAACTGTTAATTCTAACCTCAGGAGACAAAACACATCTTGAAATGCTACCCCCAGATATTATACACCCCTCCGAAACCAACGAATTAGTTGCCATACCTATTCTTTCGCCTTCTTCCCAAATAAACTTTGCCGGAGGATAATTATAATTATATGTTCTAAGGGGCCATTTCTTAGAGTATAAATTTAGCTCAGGCTCATAATCCAATAGATCCATATTAGCCTGCCAATAGCTATCTATACTTCCAACGTCTCTCCAATAACCTCTTTCTGACTCTGCCATTCCAAAGAACTCATTCTTAGTAAAATCATAAACGCATATTTTCTTACCCTCAAGAAGCATTTGAGGAATAATATTTTTACCAAAATCATGATTTGATTCTATATTTTTTGCATCTAAACTAACTTGTTTTATCAGATCAGAAACTTCAAAAATATAATTTCCCATTGATGCAAGACACTTATCTGGCTGTCCTGGAATAGATTTTGGAGTATGACTTGGTTTTTCAACAAAACCGGTCAAATTCCAGTTCTCATCAACCTCCATTATACCAAATTCTCCTGCTTCTTCTATGGGGATAGGAATAGCCGAGATAGTCAAAGAGGCAACATTTTTCTTATGAAAACTTAGCATTTGTTGAACATCCATTTTATAAATATGGTCGCCACCAAACACACAAACCTGCTCTGGATCTTCATCATGTATATGTGTTAAATTCTGAAAAACAGCATCCGCAGTTCCCTTATACCAGTGCCCATCTGTTCTCATTTGAGCAGGAACCAAATCAATATATTGCCCTATAATTGGTGACAAAGGCCAGCCTCTTGAAATATGCTGATTCAATGAATCTGACTTATATTGAGTAATTACTTTGAGCTTGTAGAATCCTGAGTTTATAAAATTGTTGATAACAAAATCTATAATTCTATATCGACCGCCAAAAGGAACTGCTGGCTTTGCTCTATCTCGAGTAAGAGGATAAAGCCTTTTGCCTTCGCCTCCAGCAAGAATCATAACCAGTGTCTTATCAATTGACATATTTTACCTCTCAGTTTAGTCTTCATTTAGGCTAAGAACAGCCATAAATGCCTCTTGAGGCACTTCAACTCTTCCGACAGCCTTCATTCGTTTCTTACCTTTTTTCTGTTTTTCAAGAAGTTTTCTTTTACGAGAAATATCACCACCATAACACTTGTCCAAAACATTTTTACGCATGGCTTTTATATTAGTTCTAGCAACTATTCTTCCACCAATAGCAGCTTGAATTGGAACCTCAAACATTTGCCTTGGAATTATATCTTTTAATTTAGTTGTAAGTTTCTGACCAACATAAAAGGCACTATCTTTATGGACAATTGCACTCAAAGCATCTACTATTTCACCTGCCAATAACACATCTAACTTAACAAGATCTGAACGTTTGTAATCATAAAATTCGTAGTCCATACTTGCATAGCCTTTTGATCTAGACTTTAGCTGATCATAAAAATCTGTAATAACTTCACTTAAAGGTATTTCATACTCAAGATTAACTCTTACTTTATCTAAATATGACATGTTCTTGAAAATTCCACGTTTGGACTGAGATAAATCCATTAAGGCGCCAACATATTCATTGGGAGTTATTATGTTAACCTTGACATATGGCTCTTCAATATAGTCTCTAACTTGTGGATCAGGAAGGTTTGCAGGGTTGTCAATTTCGACCATTTCACCATTTGTCTTATAAACCTTATATATTACACTAGGAGCGGTTGTAACTAAAGATAGATTATATTCTCGCTCCAACCTCTCTTGGGCAATTTCCATATGGAGCATTCCCAAAAATCCGCACCTAAAACCAAACCCCAAAGCAGATGAAGTTTCTGGTTCAAATGTAATACTAGAATCATTTAATTTTAATCTTTCCAGTGCCTCTTTTAGATCTTGGTACTGGTCATTATCAACCGGATACATTCCCGAAAAAACCATCGGCAAAGCTTCTTTATAACCAGGAAGCGGTTCCTTGGCAGGATTTGCAGCAAGAGTAACTGTATCACCAACAAATCTTGTTATTTCTTTTATCGAACAGGCCATGTATCCAACATCTCCTGTTTTCAATTCCTTAACAGGAATTCTACTAGGATTTAAATATCCAAGTTCAACTATTTCATATTTTTTTCCTGTGGCCATAAACTTAATTTCATCACCAAGCTTAATGCTGCCATCTACGATTTTAAAAAAGCACATAGTACCCAAGTATTGATCATAAGCACTATCAAAGACCATGGCTCTTAAAGGTTTATCAGAAGTGTCTTCTGGTGGAGGCACGTATTCCACAATAGCTTCAAGAACTTGAGGAATCCCTGTTCCTTCTTTTGCACTCACAGGAATAGCCATAGAAGCATCAATGCCAAGAATTTCCTCTATTTCTTCCTTAACCCTTTCTACATCCGCAGAGGGTAAATCAATTTTGTTTATTACAGGTATAATTTCAAGGTTTTGTTCAATTGCCAGATAAACATTAGCTAATGTTTGAGCTTCAACGCCTTGAGTAGCATCTACAATTAACAATGCTCCTTCACACGCAGCAAGAGACCGAGAAACTTCATAACAGAAATCAACGTGACCTGGAGTGTCTATTAAATTCAAGACATAATCTTTTCCATTGTTTGCCTTGTAGTTCATTCTAGCCGCATTTAATTTTATAGTTATACCCCTTTCCCTTTCTATGTCCATAGAATCAAGGAGTTGATTTTGCATATCTCTTGCAGCAATTGTTCCGGTTGCTTCCAATAACCTATCTGCCAAAGTAGATTTACCATGGTCAATATGCGCTATTATGCAAAAATTTCTAACATTATCTATATGTTTCATTTGTACCATTTTATTTTTCTATACTAAATTAAGTATATCTAATAAGTTTTCATTTGCCAATAAATAATACAAGGAATAAAAGATTCCCCAAAAACAAAATAAGAATTAGAAGTTAATCATCCTTCTAACACTTTCCTCATGATACAACCCACCACCACAGATCGTTTCAACTACCTTTAAGAGAAATTCCCTTGGTGCATCCATCTGATTAATATAAAATTCTTTATTTCCTAAATGCTTTATTTTTATTACTGCTGTTTTAGTTTTATCTGCAGGAATATACACAGAAGCCACTTCATGCTCTAGAAGAGCTTGTATTTTATCTTCTGGTTTTTCCTTTAAAATTTCTTTGTAATCACCATTTATTGCCATTATTCTTCCTGCAAACATTGGTAACTGGCTTTCACGATACAAAGCTTGAGGCTTTTCATTAACATTAGTTGTAAAGCTAATTTTGTGCCACAATATGTTCAAATTAGCCACATTATTCTCAGAATCATAGCTATAGTAGATATTATCTGTAGGAACGCCCCTTGTAGTAAAAGACTGCTTCAAATATTCAACTGTCATCTGCATATTATCGATCATTTTCAGAAAAACTTCAGCCATATTAATATTTGAATGTTGGTATTCTAAAAATTGTTTAAACATGTGAGTAGATACAAGACTCATTCTCTCCTGAATAACAGAAGACTTCCTCATTGTAGATTCTAGATTATCTAAGCTGTCAAAACTATTTGTCAACGATGCACACTCTTTGTTTAACGTATCCTTATTTTAATAAAAAAACCTTATTAATAAAAGTATTTTACTACTTTTGTTTACAAACATGAATACACATTATATATTATGAGTTTCAATTGTTAGGTATTTTTTGATTTTTTAAGCAAAATACAGTATTATATTGAAGATAGTTTAAGAAAAGAAAAAGATTGATGTCAAATTTAGTTAATTGTCCAAGATGTGGAGCTCTTTTTTTGAAAAAGAACAATAGAGACGTTTGCGACAAATGCTTTAAGGAAAGAATAGAATTAGCTGAAAATATTATAAAATACGCAGAATCATTTCCAAATGATAAAGTGCATATAAAGCAAGTGTTAGAGCACTTCAAAATAAGCATAAACGAATTAGAGTATTTATTAACTAACTTTAAACTTGTATCAATCGAAGACAAATTAGTTATGAATTGTGCAAAATGTGGAGTAATAATGCCTGCAACGAGTCAATTCTCCAAAATATGCAGAAAATGTGCTAATGAATTAAAACAAGAAGTACTAAAAGGTCTAATATAAATTAAATACATCATTTAGCATTATCTTAAAGGTAATTATGTATAAAATTGTTGTTGTTGGATATGGAAAAATGTTCGCAAATCTTATACTTGGCTGTATAGAAAGTGGGCATAATGTAGTTGGGGTGTTTCGACATGAAAAAACAACAATGGCTCCATTCTATCTAAAAATAAAGGACTTTATAAACCCTAGTGATGACAAATCTTTTATTAGCTCTTTAGGCCTACACGAAATAAAAGCAAAAAGCACAAATAGTGAGCTATTTCGAAAGGCATTATTAAAACTTAACGCGGATATTTTATTAGTTGGGTCTTGGAGTGAAAAAATTGAGAAAGCAACTTTGAGTATCCCCTCAGTTGCATCAATTAATTGTCATCCATCGCTTCTTCCGAAATACAGGGGGCCAAATCCTTACGCACAAGTCATACTCAAGGGAGAAAAGAAAACCGGTATAACCTTTCACCTGATGGATTCAAACTTTGACACAGGAGCCATTCTTCACCAAAAAGAGATCTTTATATCCGAGACGGATACAGGGGAAACACTAAAAGATAAATGTACAAATATGGCAAAGCAAGAAATTCAGTTATTGCTTGAAAAAATGTCAAATGAAATAGTCATACCAGTAATGCAAGAAGAAAAATTTGCAAGCTATCAAAAACAGCTGTGCGAAAAAGATATATTAATTGACTTTGATAAAACAGCAGAAGAAATTGACAGGCAAATAAGGGCATTAACTCCGTGGCTAAAGTGTTATATAACTTGCAGAGATCATTTTTTAAGAATTAGAAAATACAAAATCATTGATAATTATTCCTGCGAAAAAACACCAGGAATAGTTATCAAACACAAAAATAATTTACTCCACATAACATGCCAGAATAACAAGGCTCTAGAGCTTAGCGAACTTGAATTACTTGGTTTTCTGCCCAAAATAACTACGCCCTTATTTATAAATCACATAATAAAAATTGGGGACAAAGCCCAATAAAATTTATTAACTAGAACTGCTAGAAGTAAAGTTACTATACTGTGATTTTAAAGTTGCGATAGTATTATCCATGGCTTGAAATTGAGCTGTTATAACTTTTTCGTACAACTCTAAACTCCGTGTCTTCTTTTCTATAATTGAATTATATCTTTTTACTTGAGAATCAAATACTTCTGTTTTTGAAGAAAAATAGCCATCTGTAGATAAGGAATTCTCAACAACCTTTTTAAGTTTTCCAGCAAATCCACCATCGCTATCTTCTGAACCATCACCAATAAGAAGCTTTCTAACAGACTCAGGATCCTCTTTCAAAGCAGCAAGAAACTTGGTTTCATCCAATACAAGTGACGTAGAGGTAGATTTAGCATCTTGCCCAGCAGCTCCAGTCGAAATACCAATAGTAGAAAGACTACTATATATGTCAGAATCATTAAAATATGATGCCTCTTGTCTTAATGACCTTCTTATAGAAGATAAAGAAGTATCATACTGGAACAAATTATACTCATAATTACCTTCCTTATCATATGATGCGGCTTGCAATTTATCAGTATTTGAGAGGGCAGCATTGTAAGCACTAATCATTGATTTTACTGCACTTAATAACTGAGAAGAATCTTGAGAAACATTTACTTTAACATTAGAGTCCGTTTCTGTCACTTCCTTCAAATTAAACACCAAGCCGCTCAATCCAGTGGTATCACTA
>JAEYQN010000189.1 GCA_023409995.1 Cyanobacteria bacterium OH_CBB_238
AATTGTTCTGTAGGCGAAATGAAATCATTTTATGAAGAAAAGCTTATAAGTCAAGAAAAATGGCTTGAATCAAGAGTTCAAAAGAGGTTGGAATTTCAGAAAGATTGGCTTATTCAAAAGGTGAATCAGGACAAAGAAGACTATAAAGAATATTATAAAAAAATACAAGAACGAAAAATAAACACAGAAAAAAAAGCATTAAAAATAAAATATGCAGTAAAATCAAAACTGGATAATTTTCTTCGAGAGTTAAAGTAAAAAAGTGACCATGGTTTATAGAATGTGTTAAATTAATATAAATTAGCATTTTAAAGACAAATTATATAGGTGAGAAGATAGATGGATGAGATTGCTATACCAAAAATATCAATAATAGTTCCTGTTCATAATATTGAAGAATATTTAAATCAGTCTCTTTCTAGTATTTTGGGACAGTCTTTTCAAGAATTTGAGGTTATTTGTTACAACGATGGCTCTAAAGATAAGTCTATTGAAATTTTGAATGATTTTGCAAAAAGTGATTCGCGATTTATAGTTTTAACTGGTGATAAATCAATGGGGCAATCACATGCAAGGAATAGGGCTCTTGATATTACTAAAGGGGAGTATGTTTGTTTTGTTGATGGAGATGATTGGTTAGATTCACTTGCCTTAGAAAAACTTTATAATAATGCTAAAAAAAATGATTCTGAAATGGTCATTGCTGCTGCTAAAGTTTACGATGAATATAAACAGGAGTTTGTTGATGATAGTTACTATTCATTGAATATGTTTAATGATAGTTTTGATAACCAGTTATTTACTCCATCAGAAACAATTGACTTCATTTTAGACTTAAATGTTGCAGTTTGGGCGAAGTTATATAAAAAAAGCTTTCTAGAGGAGATAAATATAAAGTTCAGGGAAGGATTTATTTATGAAGACTTGTTGTTTTTCTATGAATCTTACTTAAGGGCTGAAAAAATAAGCATAGAGAGGACTCCTATATACATATACAGAATAAACAGACCTCATTCTACAATGGAAAATATTGGTAGACGTTTGTTGGATAGAATTGACATGGTTATGGCAACATATCAAACACTAAAAGGCTGTAAGTTTTATAATGAAATTAGGTTGAAAGTTTTTGTTTGGTTAGTTAATGATTTGTCTTGTAGGTTCTTACGTGTTGATAATGCTTATTTAAAAGAGTTTTTCTTTAGGGTTAAGAAAGCATTTTTAAGCATAGATATTGATGGAATTGAAGACTATATAAAGAAAGAGTCATACTACTCTAGGTTGTTTTTTGCTATTAGAGACTTGTCTTTTGTTGAATGTTTAAGCTTTATTTTTGATAATTTTGAGCAATATAATAAAAAAGAAAATGACTTCTTGTTTAGATATGATCAAGAAATAACAGGAATGCGTAAATGGTATGAAAATGAGAGACAAAAAGAAGTAGATAATTGTGATCAAAAATTGGATTTTGTAATTAAGTTTTCAAAAAGTTACCTAAAGTCTATTTTAGAAGAGCAAGATTCTTGGTATGAAAACTTGCAGCATGATCGATATGCATTAATTTCAAAGCAATATGATAGCGAACTTCAATCAAAGATCGAAGACCAAAAACGTTGGTATGAATTTATTATAGAAGATAAGATTAAAGAATTTAAAGAATCTTATGATGATACTAAAACAATAGTTGAGGCTGAATATGCATATAAGCTAGAAGAAATAAAATCTTGGCATGAAGAACTCTTTGATAAGCGAATGAATGAATTAATTGATCAATATAGGCAGAAAATACAGTCTAAAATTGATGAATTTAATAATTTTAATAATGCTGAAATCCAAAAAAAATTATATCAACTTTACCAAGAGTTTGAAGATGAAATAAAACAAAAAATTGTTGATATTGAATCTATGGAGAGTAATGCAACTAATAAAATTTTAGAAGTTCAACTTTATTATGAAAGAGAAAGAGATAATAAAATTTCTGCGTTAAAAAGCTGGCATGAATACGAAAATAAACAGAAAATAAATGATTTGATAAGGTATTTGTATAACGAAAAAGATGTTAGGATTGCAGAACTGACCCTTTGGCTGCAAAACAAATTTGATTATGAAATAAGTAAATTAAATTATTGGCATGAAAGCAAAAGAATCAAAGTTTTAGAAAAAATTAATAAAGATGTAGTTGTCGAAAAAGAAACAGCTCTGCTTGAGCAGTCGCGGCTCTTAGAAGAAGAAAAAAAAGAGGCTTTGCTGTCTCAATTGCAGCTTTTTGAGCAAGAAAAGAAAGAAGCGTTATCTCTTCAGGAACAGCAGTTTGAAAAAGAAAAAGAAGAAGCTCTAATTTTACAAGATAAATTACTTAAAGAAGAGAAAGATGTTGAATTGTTTTCTCAAGCTCAACTTTTTGAGAAAGAAAAAGAGGAAGCATTATTGTCTCAATCTAATTGGTTTGAAAAGGAAATAGCCAATAGAATTAGTGATGTTGATAAGTGGCATAACAATAATTTAGCCGATAAATTAAGAGAGCAAAAAGATTTATATGAACAAAGAATTTATGATCTTGATGGAAAAAGAATAATTGAATTGGATGCGCAGAAAAATTATTATGAACATGAGCTAAGCCAGGTTCAGTTTGCGGTAAAATTTGTTAAAAAGTTTAAAAGGTTTAAGTCAAAAATAAAAAGAACTTTTTTTAAGCCATTATATCAAAAAGATAAACAACATTCTCGTCCAAAAGTTTCGATTATTTTACCTGTATATAATGTTGAAAAATATATAAGGCAGTCATTAGATAGCCTTATTAATCAGAGCTTGCAAGAGATAGAAATAATTTGTGTTGATGATGGCTCTACCGATAAATCTGGACAAATTTGTGATGAATACTCTAAAAGGTACAAGAGAGTTAAGGTTATACATAAAAACAATGCTGGTACTGGTGCAGCAAGAAATGATGGCTTAAGGGTTGCAACAGGAGAATGCATAGCGTTTGTTGATCCTGATGATTGGATTAGGCTAAACATGTTGGAGCGTTTGTATAATCTTTTAAAAGAGAAAAATGTTGATATAGTGATGTGTACACCAGCTGGGTTTGATGAAAAAAATCAAATAGAAAAAGACTTTCCTTATTTTGTTGATGGAAACTTTTCTAAATCATTGGATAATAAGATTTTTAGCTGGAAAGATATTTCGCCATTTTCTTATCCTATGTGTGTTTGGAATAAATTATATAAAAAAGAGTTATTTGATAAACATAATATTGATTTTGCTGAGGGATTGGATTTTGAAGATCATAAGGTTATATTTAAATCACTATTGGTTGCAGAAAAAATATATTTTGTAAGAGAAAAGCTATACGTGTACAGATTTAATCGAGAAGGTTCAATTTTATCTGATAATAACCGTAGACTATTGGATCATATTAAAATATTTGATATCGTTGAAAATATTTTGAAAGAAACAGACACTATGAGCTTCTTAAGAAATGACTTCCTTGTATATAAAATACATAATCTTCTGTATTATTATGAAATGATTAAGCCTGAACATAAACAAGAATATTTTGATGCTATGAAAAATGCTGTTATAGAAACTAATTTGTCAGACAAAGAGAAAGATTTTTTATTGGAAAAATATCCTGATCTTAAGTTAGTTTTAAGTGCAATAGAAAATTAAAAATAAGCTTAGCTTTTTTTATTTTTTTTATTCGTTTTTCTTGAAACTTCTATTTCTCTCTTTGCATTTTCTACTGATATTTTTGCTAAAGGTTTTCTGGTTTGTCTATCGTAAAATACCAGCCAATGTTTTCGTTTTGGGTTGTCAACCGAGAAAGACAATCTTCCGCTAACCCTGTCTCCTGACCTTATCTGAGTAAAAGCTAATGAATTATCAGCAGCAAAAATTGAAGGATAGAATACTGTTTTTAAATCATTCACCAAGCAAATGTCAAAGCTTGAGAAGTTTGTTTTTGACATATTTTGTATTGCAAGTGATAATGTCACTGTATTTAATTCTCCAAATGGATCCTTCTCTAAATTCACATTTGTTATGCTTACATCTAATCCATTATAATGTACTTCTTCTTGTTTTAAGGCATCTCTTGAAATTACTGGTAAATTTATGTTGTTTTGTATTTTTACTTTTATTTCATCTCCAGGAGAAATGAGTACATCTTTCCCTTTTCTTACCAGGCTTATGCCTAGGCCAATTGCCGCACCAAGGCCTGCTCCACCCATAACAGTGTAGCCTTGACTTGCTACTGCTCCCTCAATTCCAAACAAATTTAAAGCCGTCATCCCTCCTACTACGCCTCCTGCTAAGGTGTATGCGGTGTCGGTTGCAACAGTTTTTGCCACTCCTGCTACAGGATGCATTTTTGTTGTCATTTTACCTTCTATTGGAATTTGCCTTCCATCTGGAGTTACAAGATAATCAAAGGACATTTCGATCCAGCCATCTCGTCCAAATCGCTTGGAGCTTTCTACTTGTCTTATGCATCCATGGGCAATAGTTCCTAATGGTAATACAACACCCTTTTCTCCAACAACTTCATTTGTTATTTGAGCAAAAAATTCATCACCCTCTTGATTTAGCCCAGCCCCCATTACTTGCGATACAGACATTTCAACAATGTTGCTTTTTTTTATTGTTTCGGTCTCGCCAGTAAAGATGGTGTTCTTTTCTCTTTCTTTAGCATCATTGACTTCCGCATGTCCTTCGAATATTGTTCCTGAATCCACAGCTGCGAATGCTTTTAATGAAAAACAACTTTGTTGAACAAAGCAGAGAATAATTAATGTTGCCAGTATTTTTTTCAAAATTCCGCCCCTAGTTTGTTTTAAAAATAGTGTATTATCTCAACAAAATAATACACTATTTTAATTTCTATTTCATTAATGTAAATGTCTTAAACGGTTGTTTTGTCAAGCGAAGCTTTTTCTGCTTCTTCCTTTTCAGCCATATATTCGGCAATAAAACCCGTATTGAAAATACCACTAATAAACGTTTTATTTTCAATGATTTCTTGATGGAAAGGAATGGTTGTTTTAACTCCAGTTACGACATATTCTTTTAATGCTCTGTACATTCTTCTTCTGGCTTCTTCTCTATCCCTTCCCCAACATATAAGCTTTCCTATCATTGAGTCGTAGTATGGAGGAATTTTATACCCAGAATAAGAGTGGGAATCAACTCTGACTCCAAACCCACCAGGAGCCAAATAGCCTTTTATCTCACCAGGACATGGCATAAAGTCTTTTTCTGGATCTTCTGCGTTTATTCTACATTCAATAGCATGTCCTTTTAGTTGAATATCTTCTTGCGAGAATGAAAGGGGTAAGCCAGAAGCTACTTTAATTTGTTCTTTTACTAGATCGATATTCGAAATCATTTCAGAGACACAGTGTTCAACCTGAATTCTTGTATTCATTTCCATGAAATAAAAGCTACCATCGTGGTCTAGTAAGAATTCTATTGTTCCTGCACCTTCGTAGTTGATAGATTTTGCTGCTGTAACAGCAGCATTCCCCATCGCTTGTCTTGTTTCTTCATTGATAGCTGGAGATGGAGCCTCTTCTATAAGCTTTTGGTGCCTTCTTTGGATTGAACAATCTCTTTCTCCTAGATGTACAACATTGCCGAAACTATCCCCGATAACTTGAACCTCAATGTGGCGAGGGTTTTCTAAATATTTTTCAATGTAAACGGAAGGATTGCCAAATGCATTTTTTGCTTCAGTTTGACATAATCTCATATTGTCAGCTAATTCTGACTCTTGTCTTACTATTCTCATTCCTTTTCCGCCACCACCAGCAGTTGCTTTTATTATAATTGGGTAGCCTACTTTTTTTGCAAAGTCTTTTGCATCAGAAACTGATTCGATAAGGTCTGTCCCAGGCGTTGTTGGAACGTTATTTTCTTGCATTGTTTTTCGCGCAGTTGCCTTATCTCCCATTTTATTCATTGCTTCTACTGAGGGACCAATGAATTTAATGCCATGTTCTTTGCATATTTCCGCAAAGTCAGATCTTTCTGCCATAAAACCATATCCAGGGTGAATTGCGTCTGCACCTGAAGTTAATGCGGCTGAAATAATGGCAGGAATATTTAGGTAGCTTTTACTGCTTGGAGCTGGTCCTATGCAATAAGCTTCTGTTGCAAGACTTACATGTAATGAGTCCGCATCGGCTTGAGAATATATTGCCACAGTTGGGATGCCTATTTCTCGACAAGCTCTTATTATTCTTACTGCAATTTCGCCCCTATTTGCTATAAGTACTTTTTTAAACATAATAATTTATTCCTTATTTAAATCGGCACGACAATATTGATGTATTTTTTCAATTTGTTCTTGCCGATAATTATTTTTTATTCAACGTACATTAACACTTGCCCGTATTCAACGGTTTGGCCGTCTTCAACACAGATTTTTGTTATTTTTCCTGATACTTCTGATTCAATTTCATTCATCAATTTCATTGCTTCAATAATGCAAACAACTTGACCAATTGCAATTGCGTCACCAACTTCAACAAATGGTTTACTGTCATGTGATGGCGATTTGTAAAAAGTACCAACCATAGGAGATAAAACAGGTTTGCCAGTGGGTTCATTTTTTGCTTCACTTTTTGTTTCCGGTGAAACTTGTGCAGTTACATTAGATGCCAACATTGGTGCTACCTGAATAGGAGATGGTTGTGCGTATGTTTGCGTTGTAATAATTTCTTTTTCTTTTCTTAAAACAATGGCTTTATCTACATCTTCTAATGTGATTTCAGTTAAATCACTATCAGAAAGAATTTTTACTAATTTTTCAATATAATCTAATTCAAATTTCATAATTACTTCCTCTATACTCTATCAAGG
>JAEYQN010000043.1 GCA_023409995.1 Cyanobacteria bacterium OH_CBB_238
TTTGATGTATCTATATAAGCAACTTTTGTTAAGTCTTCAACTGTTGCGTTATTTTCATCAGAAACAAAACCTAATTTAATACCTTTTGTTTCTAACGCACTTGCTAAGGCTTTTAAATCAACAAGCCCATTCTCATCAATACATTTAGCTCCAGCATACTGTTCAGCTGCTTTCGCTACTTCTTTCAAAGCTTCGAAACCATTAGCTGCATTTATTGCTTCTCCAGTAAACGGATTTACTGTTTGATCACCGAACACTTCGGCTCCATCAATAGTACCATTGCCATTTAAGTCTGACATTGCAAGCATTTTGTCGCCATTAGTTGCCGCGCCATCAGCTGCTCCATTAGAATCTAAATCGATGCCGACGCCCCAAGTTGCTGAAACAACTCCATCTTGATTATAATCAATGATTAAAGGAGAAGTATGAGTTGATCCTGAGGTAAGAATTGCCAAAGAAGCTTTGTTAGTTTTAGTTTCAGTATCAGTCAATGTATAACCTGAGTTGATATCAGTAACTGTGTTTCCATTGCCATAGTTTAATTTTATATAGCCAGCATCATCCTTATCAGCAGTGATTAATGTTGTTTTTGCACCACTACCTGCAGAAATACTTACATTTGAGACACCATCTATATTATATTCAGTAGTAACTGTTTGAGTAGTGTTGTATGAAATGTCTTTTTGAGTCCAAGTTTTATCTGAAGCTATACATTCATTGTCTGAAACGGCTCTTGAATGCGTAGCAAGATTATCTCTTTTTACAATTACATATACATCTTTGCCATCAGTACTTTTCTTAACGCTTTTAGCAATAGCATACATTGGAGAGCCATCGCTTAATTTCGCGCTTAAATCAATAGAATTTAAAATGTCTGTTTCTGTTTTGCTTAAGTTATATTGTTTTGCTATTTGTGCCTTGTAATCACCAGTACTAGATGAAACAGTTACAGATGTTCCATCAATTGTTAAGTTATTTGCATACTGAGTCCAATCACCCTGAGCAATAGCTCTATCTAAGGTTCTAAATGTTTGGTCTCCATTGCCGGCGACAACATTTATATTGTCACCATAAAATGTTGTCGAGTTGTTTCCATCTCCAACATTTACGTTGTTATAGTTACCGACTGAAAGAACTTTATCTGAACCAGCACCTGTTGTTATGCTGTTTGATGATCCAATAGAAGCAATTGTGTTATTACCAGCGGTAGCATCAATTGTATTTCCAGAACCAGTCATTACCAAGGAATCATTTCCATCACCGAGTATTACAACTGATGAATCGTTGTCTATAGTGAAAGAGTCAACGCCATTACTTCCAACAAAAAGATTGTTATTACCTCTTGATGTTACTTGTTGAGCAGCATAAGAAGAAGAAGTTGATGTTGCCTTATTTATGAGATCTGTTCTTGAAATCATAGCTTGCCTTACACTTTGTACACATATTAATAAAAACCAAAAGTATATACTAAATGCAGAACAAGTATATAATGTTACATATATTTACATTGATTTCAAGGATAAATTTTACTATTCTATACTAGGCAGAAACTTCTGCTAACGTTAATGTTGAAACTTTAAACTCTGGAACCAAAGACAATTTTATTTTTATTTGTTCAAATGTTAAAAAGCCTTCTTGCGCTCCAAATTGACCAACAACGGACGAAGCATTCACAGCAGCATACATTAAAGATGTTTCAATGTTACAACGAGTTTCTATTAATGCCGCAACAAATGTGGACGAAAAAGCGTCCCCTGCACCTAAAGTACTTACCACATTACCTGGAAATTCAGGCAATTGATAGTACTTACGTCCATCAAATGCATACACTCCGTGTTTACCATCAGTTATAATAACAATTTTTGCGCTTGTAGACTTAAGCTCATTCAGCATAGCTATCACATCTTGATGTATTATGTCTTCTGAGTATTTAAACTCTTTGGTGTCAGGACGAACTTGAATACCAGTAAGCATAGTAGCTTCTTCTTTATTAAGTATGACAACTTCTGCTGTTTTTAAGATTTTATTTAAGTACTGTTGCCCTCTTTTAATACTACTAGTACCAATGTTTATAGCCATATTTACGTCATTTTCTTCTGCAAAATGAGCAATTTCATCCAATACTGCTGTTGAGTCTCCATTTAGAGGTGCCACGTACAACCACTTTGAATTTTTTATAGCATCAAAATTTATATCTTTTTTAGAAATAGTAGCATTTGGTCCTCTATGAGCCAAAACTGTTCTATCTCCCTGAAAGCTCAATAAAATTATAGAAAAACCTGTTTTTTCTTCTTTACTTACAATCACGTTGGATGTATTGACGCCAAAATGTTCTAAAGAATTTAGCACATTTCGCCCTTGCAAATCATCTCCAATTTTTGCAATTGTTGAAGTAGCCAAGCCTAAGTGAGAAAAATTAGTAGCAGAATTAACAGCCCCACCACCAACAGCATCTTTATAATTATCTATTTCTAATTTTGAACCATATGGATAAGCCATATATTCTCTCTTATCGTTATAAGAACTTACCGAAACAATATTTGCAGTATTAGTTTCAACAAATGCATCTAGCGTAGCACTACCAATGGTTATAATATCAAACATTACGATCCTCCCTAGGAATAAATATATTCTATATTATACATCAAAGGGCTCTGGGGTGTGCAGAATTATATGCTGTTTTTAGTCTTTCTGTGGATACATGGGTATAAATTTGTGTATTGCTTATGCTAGCATGTCCCAATAATTCTTGAACAACTCTCAAATCAGCCCCATTTTCTAACAGCTTGGTCGCAAAGCTATGCCTAAAAACATGAGGAGTCACCTCTTTAGGCAACTGAATTTTTTCAACTACATCATTTATTGCATTTCTTACGGTTTGTGGCTGAAGCCTATATCCTGTCTTATTTATAAATACAGGAGTATTTTCTGTGACTTCTGGCAATTTTATATCTTTAGCAATCATTGCTCTTGCCATTTTTATATAATTATTCAAAAAGTCTTTTGCCCTGTTAGAAACAAGCACAATTCTTTCCTTTTGACCTTTTCCCAAAACTCTGATCTCATTATTTTCAAGGTTTAAATCCCCAAAATTCAAACCACTTAATTCTGAAATGCGCATGCCAGTCGCGTATAATAGTTCTATGATTGCCCTGTTTCGATACCCGGCTGGAGTTTCTATTCGCATATTATTTAAAATTTGCTCAATTTCTTGTTCAGTAAGGAACTTGGGCAAGTTTTTACCTCTTTTAGGGGAATGAACTGCAGATGCGGGATTAGATTCGACGATTCTTTCTCTATATAAATATCGGTAAAATGTCCTTATTGAAGCAATTTTTCTTGCCGTAGTGGTCTTGGAATAATTAAATTTCTGAATAAATAATAAATATTCTCTAATTGTCTTATAACTGACTTCTTCAATAGAACGCTCTTCCAACCAAATTAGAAAACTTAAAACATCAGAGTTATAAGCCTTTACTGTATGTTTAGAGAAATTCCTTTCTACTTCAATATACAATTTAAAATCATTTAAATACTGTTTAGATAAATTATTCATATCACCAACAAAAAGTGCCTCTATATAATTATATACTATACATTAGGCACTTTTAAATTTTTAACATATTTTATTATAACTAGATGGAAGAATAATCAGCTCCGAAAAGTTTATTTGCTTCCTGCTCAGTAGTAGGTCCTTCTTCCTCAAGGACTGAAGCTGCTTTATATAAGCGTTCAACTAAATTGTTACTGCCTCGATGGGTAATTTTCATTGCATCAGCCAGTGCTCTTGGAGCATTTAAACCTTTACCATTTTGCAGATTAGTAAAATAAACTTCTTCATAATTTTCAGGTACCCTTGCCGTCCAATTGTCTGGATTAATTTTTTGGTCATTAAATCTTGTCTTCACACCCAATGCATCCAATACCGTGAAGAAATTATTTTTAGTAGTGAATAATTCCGCCCACTTTGCCCTCATGAAAGATGACTTACTTGACTTAAGATAGTTTTCATCAAACATACCAAGATTTTTTGCCAAAACAGGAGCCTGCTCATATTGTTTTTCGTCTGAAAGTTCAATTAAACTCTTATCATCATGTGTCCCTAGACCAAAAGAAAATTCATCCTCAGATAAACCTTTATCTTTGTAAAACTTAACTGAGCCCCAATCAGAGCTTTGGTAGATTGAATGATGAATTTGAGTTCTATCTTTTAACACACTATCTCTAAAGTCTACAGGACCACCAAGCATTTCATAAGTAATATTTTGAGGATTAACACCATGTTCTTCTGCAGATTTATCAATAATTTTTAAAACCTTATCACCAATATAACCTGTATTAACAACTTTAGATTGCTCGTCATCTTTCTTTTCATACAAAAATGGTGATAATAACTGCCATGCAGCATCAATTCTTGCACCATCATACCTGCTAAAAAACAAGTCAAACTTTCGTTTTAAAAGTTGTCCTGCTTCACCGAGATCGTCACCATAACCAACTTTATCAAAATCAATAGATGGAAGACCCCATTCCATTATTGAATTATCTGACTTACACCCAATATAAGTATCTGGTTTAAATGCCGATTGGTACGCCCAGTTCTCCCTGGGGGAAAAACCAATAAGACAGTCTCCGGCTAACTTTATACCTCTGCCATTTAACTCAGACTTTGCAACTTTTTGCTGCTGGTCAGCAACAAACTGTATAAACTTATTAAAATCTATTGCATCATCATAGATAAATTCTAATTCACCTATTCTTTCTTTAACGACATCTTCAGGATATTTACCGGAAAACAAATTTTTATCCAGATCATCGGACCAGTTTTTCCAATAATCATTTCCATGTTTTTCACTTAATGCCGCGTAGAGAGAATCTCTCTCGAGCCAATTATCTTGCTGTGAATCAATAAAATCTTCATATTTTTCTTTAAGAGGAGAATTAGAACTCAATTGTTTAAAGTTATTAAATGCAATCTGTAGCGCCTTTATCTGTGAACCATCGGAACCGAGAACAGACTCAAATTCTGTTTTTGATGAATTAAAACCTTGTGTAATTTTATCATATTCTTCTTCAGGCAAGATTTTTCCATACATATTTTTAGTTAAATCTTTCAAATCTATAACCTGAGACCCTATGGCAAAAACTGAACCAGAAAATGGAGAAACATTTGTCTTTGATATAACCCCCTGAGGACCATTTTGCAAGAATGTTATACCTGTCATTTTTTTCATGAAAGCCAAAAAATCAATCCCCGAATCAGAAAATGAGGTTCCAATACCAGTATTTTTACCTTTTTCTGATGGAAACATAGAATCAAAACAAATCATAAACGAATCACCAGAGCCAAGTGATTCTCTTCCTTCTGTTAATAATTTTTTATTTACTTGCATTTCAGCTGTTGTCATAGCCCGACCAAAGGCAATTTTTTTATTTGGAGCAGGCTTCGCCCCATTGTTCATACCGAGACCCATCACGAACATACACACTCTCCTATTTTTATACAGGTATAAACCCCATAATCATTTTTTTTGTTACTATACCCCAATTATTCCAGAATAAGACTAAAACAGAAATAATATCGAAGCTTAATATACTACTCCCAAAAACAATTGGCAAAATGTTAAATTTTGATACAATTAAATGCTTTTTTCTCTTGATTAAGAAAGAAATTATGTTTTGGCGGTTTATAAAAGCACGTGTAAAAATGGTCTAAGTAGCAATAGTTGATTAGGAAGGGTCTTTCTGTGTCTTCAATTAGTTCATCTAACCTCTATGGTAATTTAGCAAACTCATATAATATTAACTATCCAAAACTAAAACCACACGAAAAGAATCAACAAGTATCTTTTGGTAGAGCACTAAGCACAAGAGAACTAAATGAAGTTTTTAGCTTGGCAGAATATTCCAGACAAAATATATTGAAAATAAAAAATATAGGGATGATTCTATTTTCCAGCTCGTGTCCTTCAGAAATAGGTAAAAACCCAGGGCTTGGAACAATAAACTCGAAAAGCTCCATTGAAATGGTCAAATCTTTAAGAAAACTAACAACTATGGATGCAATACAACTTGGTCCTCATGGAATAGTACCAGGATGTACACTTTCACCTTACAGTGGGTCTTCATTTGCACTTAATCACAGAAATATAGACTTGATACAACTAACTGAGGATTCTTTCGGCAACATTCTGAAGAAAACAAGCAACCATCTAAAAAGCCTTTTTGACAATAATGATTTTGAAAAATATAACATTAACTTAGTAAACAAAGACCACGTAGATAACTTATTTGATCCTGTTTTGGAAGAAGCCTTTTCTGGGTTTAAAAAACTTGATAATTCACATTGCTTAAAACACGAATATAATAATTTTTTAAGAGAAAATGATAGCAAATGGTTACACAAAGATTCTTTATACCAAGCTTTTTCCTTAGATAATACAGAGGGTCAATACATTAACGATTATTGGCCAAACTGGCAAAAAGAAATAGATAAAAATATATTTGGCTATAAACAAGGATCAGATGAAGCCAAAGTACGTATATCTGAAATAGAATCAAAATATGCAGAAGAAATTAATTTTCACAAATTTAAGCAATTTATAGCTCAAAAACAGCTTTTAAATGCAAAGTCCGAATTGAATAATTCAGGAATAAAAGTCCTTGGTGACTGTCCTATTTCATTTTCACCCAGAGATCAATGGGCTAACCTTAATGATTTTGAAACAGATAGATTTATTGGCGCGAGAAACTTAGATGGCAGCATACAATTTTGGGGTGGACCACTATGGAAAAATGCAGATATAG
This sequence comes from Cyanobacteria bacterium OH_CBB_238, assembly GCA_023409995.1. Classification (GTDB taxonomy): domain Bacteria; phylum Cyanobacteriota; class Vampirovibrionia; order Gastranaerophilales; family Gastranaerophilaceae; genus JAEYQN01. Next base: position 6,808 of record JAEYQN010000043.1, read on the forward strand.
TGGAAAAACGTTTTGACAGGATGAATGAACTGTATGATGGATTAAGAGCTGATGCTGGGTGGGAATACAAGCGTTCAGTTATATATACAGCAGACAGACAACATGTTTGGGACGGAGACCAAGGTCGAGATGTGTTAGACAGATTCAATGCGTCTTCACGAAAATACGGAAAAGACTTATCTTTAAATTCTATAGAAAATACTTTTGGTTCTTGCAATGTACAAGGACAACTAAATCAACTTAATAGAGAAGGATTTCCTATTCCAGAAATAGTGATCACTGCTCACGGTGACTTTGCGGAACATCAAGCTGTTTCAACATGGGCAGCAGCGACAACACATGATACCCCGTCATTACTTGAATACACAAATGGAGATACCAATAAAGCTACGGATTGGTTTGCTGGCATAATGAAAGGTCCAAAAAACAACAGAGGAAGCGAGAATGTTCTTCTCAACTTTACTGATGTATTTGGTAAAAGCGAAAAAGTGAATGGAAATATTGATGGAGCTCAAGACTGGAAAGAAAGACTTCCAAATAACTGGGAAGAATTCATTCATAAGCAACTAAAAAATGGATATGGATTCAATTTGCCAGAAGTTATTAAGCGCGCAATCTGCTATAAAGTACCAGAGTATGAGCGTAATGGAGTAATTTGGGACATAATAGGAAAGCTAGACAACTACTCTCGAATTCTAAGAGAAGACGGTCCCATGACAACAAAAGAAGCAGATAAGGTCATTGATTTCATAAATGTTTAATCAAACTAAAAACAGTATTAAGAAATATTAACACGGTCCAAAATCATGTAAAATCCATGTGTACATGGTTTTTGAGGTTATTGATTTTGAGAGAAAAAACATCATTTATTTGTTGTATATACAATTTGTTGTTCATTCCACATTATTTGTTATAATTAATTTAATGTTTAACAAGCACATGATTTCGGAGAGAAGCTTTTTGCCTAATGAGTAATTCAAAAGAAAAATATGAGCTTATAAAAACACAAATTGTACCTTATAAACCCAAAATAATCGCTGTAACAAAATACTTTGATGAAAACAAAATTATTGAGTATTACAATCTTGGAATCAGAGACTTTGGCGAAAATAGAGTTCAGGATGCACTTGAAAAAATTAACAGGCTCCCTGAAGAAATTAAGCAAAATAGCAACTTTCACCTAATCGGACATCTTCAATCGAGAAAAGTGAAATTGGCTGTGGGAAATTTTGAATTAATTCACTCTGTTGATTCTCTGAAGTTAGCACAATTAATATCTGAACAAGCTTGTGAATTGGGGATAACTCAAAAAGTTTTGATTCAGATAAATAATGCCAATGAAGAATCTAAGTTTGGATTTGACCCAATAGAAATTCACAAATGTTTCAAAGAAATATTAGCATTGAAGAACTTAAAAGTTGAAGGCATTATGAATATTGCTCCTCTATTAGAGGATAAAAATCAACTGAGAGCTTTATTTAGAAATATCAAACATTTAAAGGATGAATTATCATCTGAATATCAAGTAGAATTAAAAGAGATTTCAATGGGAATGAGTAATGATTTTCATATCGCACTTGAAGAAGGTGCAACAATAATAAGATTAGGAAGAGTATTATTTAATTAAATATAATTGGGGAGGAAAGTAAATTGGCAGTATCAGATAAAATAAAGTCTATAGTTGGATTTTTAACTTCAGGATTTGAGAACAGAGATGACATATTCGACGACATGGTTGACGAAATTGGAGAATATCCGGTACAAGACAACTTAGCATTAGAGCCAATGTATTCATCAGCACCACAAAGAGGTCAAGGTCAAGACCTAAAAGTAGTTAATCACCCTAATTATAGAGGATATGAAGTCATTGTTTGCGAACCTCGTTCATATGATGAATCAGTAGCAATTGTTAAACACTTAAAAGAGAAAAAGACTATCATACTTAATCTGCACTTACTTGACAAAGATCAATCTATGAGAATTGTCGATTTCTTATGTGGAGCCACTCATGCATTGAATGGTAACCAACAGAAAATCGGTGACACTGTATTTATTTTCACACCAGTGAACGTAGCTCTATCAGCTGAATCAGCAAAGAGCAAATTTATTAGAGACGCGTTGTGGAATCAACCACAATAGGAATTTATTAAGAAAATACATATTTAAAGGTAGTAATTTAATTACTACCTTTTATTTTTGATTCTATTCTAAAAAATTAGAGCAGATTAATCTTTAATTGAATTCATTATCCTAAGATGAATTTCTTCAGGAGTCTGAATACCAAGCTCAATATCATCTTTCATATCAACCGAATTAATTATCTTTGAACGTTTTTTTCTAAACAACATATCAACAAAAGCCTCTATTCTTGTTACAAATCCAGCTTCTCCAGTATGTTCATCAATAGATAGGTTAAGGAAAGGTTTATTTTCATTTTTTGCATATCTAGCAACTCTTTCAAGCATCATTGAATCTGGCCCACAACCAAAAGCATTAATTGTTATAATACCATCAACTTTTTCATCTTGAATATAATGCGCAGCTGCCCCGGTTATTTCATACTCATTAGCCCAATATAATTGAGCGCCCATCGAACTTATTCCCTCTTGCATTTGCTCTTGAGAAAGTTGCTCAGCTGTATAAGCCTTAACGTCAAGTTTTTCCAACTTATCCAGGATTTTCATACTAGCTTTATCATCATATAGATTATATCCATGAGCAATCACTGCAACATTTATTGGATAGGTTTTCTGTTGCGAAGCAATTATAACTTTATTATCTATTGCGGATTTTAATGCAAGATTAAAAGGAACACCAGAACGAGTCATAACCTGAAAATTATTATAAACTTTCCATCCATTTTTTGATGCTTCTCTAATTCTTTTGGCATCTGTTATTCCGAAAGGTTTAACAGCTTCAGTCAAAAAATCATATAATCCTTGCTGTTTTTCTGACTTGTCTAACGTTGCATCAATAAGTATAAAATCTCTTTTCACAACATTACTAATGAGATCAGGTAAACCTCTTATCTTAGAACAGTTGTATATTTTGTGTGCAATAGATTGAATTGACGGCGCAAAGATCTTATCAACGCCTTTATCCAATAAATTTAAAACATGTCCAACATAAACTTTAATAGGCAAACAGGTTTCTGAAACAACTAACAATGAGCCAGAAGCCAATGTCTGTTTTGTTGTAGGATCAGACAGAACTATTTTTATCCCTAAATCAGTAAAAAAACCATACCAAAACGGATAAAAGTTATAATATGATAAAGCGCGCGGTATTCCTATTTGCATTCCATTCCCTCTGGGCTTGATAGACTTTATTCTATTATAATACAAAAAATAAAAGCATTTTGATAATTTTACGAATTATTATCCTAGGTTACTAATAATATCTGAATTAGCTTTTTGAATTATATTTTTCCCATTTTCTTTTGCGGCTTTTAATGCTGCATCAGCGTATTTCAAAAACATTTGCCCATCTTTTTGATCAGGAACGTCTTTTATACCAACAACTCCACCGCTCATTGTGAAATTATTGTGTTGTTTAATGTGCGAAAGCCACTTTTTAAGATCATTGTTAATGCTTGAATATTGAGTATAAATTTTATTTAGCTCTGGCCCTAGAACAACACCATCTGAATATACAGCATCTGCCTTTAATAAAGACTTCAGATCACCTGGAGTGGCTGTTTTTAGGATTTTTACGATTGAATTTAAAGCATCTGATTCAGCTGGCTTAAATCTTCTTATATGATTCTCTATTAATGAAACTACTTCTCCAGAAACAACTTCAGGAGTCGTACCTTTAAATCCTGACCTAACCGAAGAAAATATTCTATCTATCTGCTTTAAACTTGGCCCTATGTATGCAGATTGTTCGCTTGCATTTTCCACAAACTTAGGCAACATTTTTTGAATTTCATCATCATTTTTTATTGCTTCTGCGATTTCTTTTATGATTTTTTGTGCAGTATTAGAATCCTTGCCAGGCATTAATACTGCAAATTCTTCTCCACCGTACCTAAATCCTCTAGCAGAATATTTTGAAGCAACTTCATCTATATTTGCAGCTATTCTTTTTAGGAAAGTATCACCTGTATCATGGCTAAAAATTTCATTTATCCCTTTAAAGTTATCCATATCTAGCATCCCAACACCGTAGTCTTGAGAGTTATTTGCTGCATTTGTAACTTCTTTTTTCAGAGCTGTAACAAGAGAGTTTTTGTTCAATAAGCCGGTCATTCCATCTTTTGTTGTTATATCAGAAAGCTTATTCAACCTTGAAAATGTTGTTTTAGGAATTTCCGCACCAACAGAACTTAGTATTTTTCCAAGCTTATGCCTGGTTATTCCAATAGCAGCCACAGAAAATGCAGCAACTCCAGCCAAAGCAACCTCAAATACGGTTTTCTTTTTCTCGGAATTACTTTTTACAAATGAGTCACTGCCTACATCTTGGCTTACACCACAAAATGCAACCGTATTTTTTTCATCCAGTTGTTTTTTATCCGTTCCGCCTGTATGCGTTACTATAGTTGAAAAATTAGTATTTGCTTTCATTTTTCCCCAAAAGCTTTGTATAACTAAATAAAACATGAAAATCAAAAACTATTGCTAATTTGTAAGAATAAGTATTTATTTCGTTACAAAAATAAAGCTCATCAAATTGATGAGCTGGGGAGTATTGAAGAGTAGTAATTAGTGAGATAACCCTAAACTTGAATTATCTTTATTCATTTTATGCTTAGTTTTTTTCATAATCCAAACAATAGGAATGATAATGATTGCACAAAATCCTACAATTCTAAAAGTATCGATATATGCCCATAAACCTGATTGTTTAAGCAATTGAGCATACATTAAATAATTGGCTTTTTGCTCAGCCAATGTTGGAACCATAAATTTTGACAACATTGCTTTTGTGGCAACAACCCTTTGAGTAAAAACGCTATTTAGCGGTGATAGAAACCCAACCATACTATGTTGATGCATTTGTGAAAACCTAGATAACATTGTGGCAACAATAGAGGTTCCTATAGCACCACCAATATTTTTCAGCAAGTTTTGAACACCTGTTGCATTTGTCAATTGGTTATCTCCAAGACTAGAAACTGATAACGTAGTAATGGGAACAAAGACCATCCCCAAACCCAAACCAAAAATCAGATTTGGAATTACTATATTCATCATTGATATATCTAAGTTCAAAAGCCCAAAAGAAAAACCAGAAATAGATAGAAGAACAAGAGCCAAGGTTACCAGAATCCTTGAATCTATTCTATCCGAAAAGATAGCGCATATCATAACTGAAATAATACTTCCTACACCCCTAGGCATAGTAGCATAACCACTTAAAAAGGCACTATAGCCTAACAGATTTTGCAAAAACAGTGGCATTATCGCAATAGAAGCATACATGATTAAACTAATCAAAAATAAAATCATCGTACCTAAAGAATAATTTCTATCTTTAAATATAGAAAGATCAATTATAGAATCCTTATTTTTAAGCTGTGAAAACACAAATAAAAACATTGATAATATTGAAATAACGCTTAACCAACAAATCCAAGGTGCATTAAACCAGTCAGCATTTTGTCCTTTGTCTAAAACAACCTGTAAACAGACAAGCCAAGCAATTAAAAAGGCAAAGCCAAGATAATCTATTTTTTGAATACCTTGTTTCCTTGCATAAGGTGGATCTTCTATGAATGTATTTGATAAGAACGCTGCTAATAATCCAAACGGTAGGTTTAAGAAAAAGATCCAAGACCAATTATAATTATCAGTAATCCAACCACCTAATAATGGACCTATAATTGGAGCTACTACAACTCCTAAACCAAAAATGGACATTGCCATCCCACGTTTTTCTTTAGGAAAACTTTCAAGCATTATCGCTTGTGAAACAGGAAGCAATGCACCACCACCAAGCCCCTGCAATATTCTTGAAAAAATCATCATATCAAGAGATTTTGCGAGTCCACAAAGCACTGAAGCAAATGTAAATATGATAATACAATTTATAAAGAACATTTTTCTGCCAAAAATTTTACTAAACCAGTCAACTGATGGCAAAACAATCCCACTTGCAATAAGATAACTTGTTAAAATCCACATGGCTTCTTCGTTACTTGCTGCGAATGTCCCAGCCATATGTGGCAAAGCAACATTAGCAATAGTAGAATCTAGCACAAATATAAATGTAGCCATCATTACAGCAAATGTTATCAGCCAAGGATTATGTGGTGAAACCCACGGTTCTTCTTTTTTTACTTGGGTTGAATCCATTTTATTTAACCCTTACTTTTGGAACAACAGACATTCCGGAAACTATTGTATATTTTGAAGAGTCTATTGGCTCATTAAACACAATTTTTACTGGGATTCTTTGTACAATTTTAACAAAGCTTCCAACTGCATTTTCTGGAGGAAATAAACTTGATTTTGCACCAGAAATCATTTGAAAACTTTGAACTTTACCTCTAAATATTTTGTCTGGGTATGTATCTACTTTAATGTCAACTTCTTGATTAAGCTTCATGTGTCTAAGTTGATTCTCTTTAAAATTAGCAACAACCCAGATTTCATCAGGTACCAAAGAAAGCAAAGATTGACCAACTTGAACATAAGCACCATTTTCAATTGCCTTTTTGGTAACTGTACCATCTATAGGTGCATAAACTCTAGTATATGAAAGATTAAGAGCAGCTTGTTTTTTCTGAGCTGTAAGTTGCTTTAAATCTGCATCTGCAACTCGATTACTTGATGCAGACAAGATGTCTTCATTAGCTTTTGTTAATTCTGCTTTCGTAGCATCAAAACTGATTTGCGCTTTATCTAACTCTTGCTTGGATATTGCACCGTCTTTATATAGATTTTTATATCTATTCAAATCTCTTGCCGCCAAATCTATTTTAGAATTAACTGCATCTAATGTAGCTTTTGCATTTTTTTGTCTCAAGATTGATGATTCATATTTTGCTGATGTCTCTTCAAGCTTCACTTGATAATCGGTAGGATCAATTTCAGCAATTAGGTCACCCTTTTTAACCTTTTGATTATCATCCACATAAACATTTACAATTTGTCCGGCAACTTTTGGAGAAACCATAACCGGCAAGGTTTCTACATAAGCATCATCTGTTTCTTCAAACATTGAAGCATGGTGAATATAAAAACCTAACAAAGTTAAAGCCATGACTGTAAGAGTTGCAAATATATATCTTTTTTTAACTCTGCTTTCTTTTTCAATTTCTAATTCTTTTTCTTCTTGACTCATTCTTCACTCCTCTTATATATTTTATTTTTTATATTTGAATTATAGTATTTTGCTTTAGACAATCTCTCAATTTTTTTAAAAGCACCTTTAGTGTCTCTATTTCTTCGTCTTTCATAGGAGAAATTTGCTCTAAATATCTTTCTTTAAGAATAGGAAATATCCTATTAACACAATCAATTCCTGCTTGAGTAATATAAACTTTTTTCACAGGACTTTTACCCTTCATTTCAGTTTTCCTTATCAAAAGACCTTTTTCCTCCAAAATTGAAAGAAGTCTACTTATGTTAGACCGATCTTTCAAAAGAACTTTTGATAAATCTCTTTGGCACATATGTTCGCTATTATAAACAGTATCAAGCACGGCATATTGTTCCACTGTAAGCCCAAACTCACATTCATCAAACATCTGCGAACCATTGGCTCTTAAGAACATAGCTGTTCGTGCAACTTCATGTACAATACTTTGTTTAAATGTAGTAATATGCTTTTCGCCCATTTATGCTCCTTGATATATTCAATATGCAATCATAACATCATGTTGTAATTACAACATCATTATGATAACATACTAACTAGAAAATGCAAATATCACAAAAGGAGAAAATATGTACCGCAAGAAGCTAGCCGCGACTGCACTAATCATAAGCCTTTTAGGCTCAAATACCATGCCAATGACAGCAATGGCTCAAACTGAAAAAAAATCAATGAAATTTTTCTTACTAAAAACAAGGCAAGAAAAACAAAGTCAAAATAAGCTTATAAAATCGCAAGTTACTGAATATAAGTTTGACTATGTAAATATGGATTGGTGGAAAAAATTTAATGATGACTACCTTGATGAGTATATAAGCAAAGCTATTGAAAACAATCTTGATCTTAAAATAGCAACATTAAAAGTTGAAGAGTATAATCAGCTTGTTAAAGTTCAATTCGCAAACGAATTACCATCCGGAACAGTTGGATTTATGCCTAATATTGCAAAAATGCCTGATTCTACAAGTTCTTCCGGCTTATTTGCATTTCCGCTATTAGTTAACTATGAAGCAGATATATTCTTAAAAAACCATGATAAGACAAAATCCGCAAAGAAAAACTATGAATCCTCTCTATTAGATGAGAAAGCAGCATATATTTCTATTGTGTCAGCAGTAGGTTCAACATATTTCAACATTGTAAAATTAGATAAATTAGTTGATGTTCAAAGAGAGATTGTTTCATCAAGAAAAGAAATATACTCTCTTATGAAAAAACGAAATGAGCAGGGAATTACATCCACAGCCGACCTTCTTAAAGCAGATAAGTCATTTGTTTCTGCCAAAAATGACTTAATCGAACTACAAAAAACTCGCACTATATTATTAAATCAATTGTCAGTGCTGATTGGTGATAGCCCTGCGAACACACAAGAGCTCAAGCGTATTTCTTATAAGGAAGTTGAATATAAGCTACAAATTCCTGATGAAATTAATTCAGAAATAATAACTCAGAGACCTGACTATATGAGAGCAGAAAAGCAAGTAGAAAAAGCTGGTTTGGATGTAAAAATAGCAAAAAAAGAATTTTTACCCAATTTTAGTATAATGGGGTTATTATTTTTTAACGCCAATAATTTTGGCAAATCCTTCAACTGGTCAAATGCTCTTGCTGCATTTGGCGGATCAGCTTTATTTCCCTTTTTCTCAGGTGGAGCAAAAGTTGCGAATTTGAAACTAAAGAAAAATGCCTATGAACAAATCCTTCAAAACTATTTCAAAACCAATCTTGTTGCAATACAGGAAGTCAATGATGCGTTAAGCACTTTGAAACTTGATAATGAGAAATATATAAATAATGTTGCTCAACGAGAAATGGAAAATAAAGATTATAAATATAATGTAAGCAAATTTGAACAAGGCATTATATCAAAATTAGACTTAATCCAACGCAAAGAAAATCTTTTGGTTATGGACAAGCTAGTTGCAACAAGCAAAATGGATTGTGCTGTAGACTACATTGGATTATATAAAGCTGTAGGTAATAAACTAAACTAAAATATCCTCTCAATACTGTAGTAGAAATGACACCACAGAGTCATATTAAAAAATTCTCAAATCGATATAATTGATACTGTGAGTTCTAAATAACAATTCACTACGAATGGAGGAAATATGGTTAGCGGCATTAGTTCACAAACAACATCATTACTTTACTTACAACAAACAAACAGCGGATTAAGCGGATCGAGTATGTTCTCGAAGCTATCAAACGAACTAAATATTACTGATGGTTCTGATATTACATCAGATCAGCTAGATGCTTACATTAAAGAAATTGAGTCCAGTGATTCAGCAGACAAAGGAAAATTAGGTTTTCTTTATCAACTGCAAGATAATTTCGATACAGTAGCAGGTGATGACGGAACAATTTCCTCAAGCGATATGGAAAATAATATTGACTTACTAAAACCGCCATCAAATTCAGGAGCAAATGCAACTTCTTCTACTGATTTTTACTCAAAACTTCTAGAAGATCTTGGATTAGACGATGGGGATGAAATAAGTGAAGATGCATTAAGCAGTTTAATTGAAGAATTAGAAAATAGTGATGATAGCGAAGACTCCGAAAAACTTGGCTTTTTAAAACAATTACAAGAAAACTTCTCTACTATAGCTGGAGATGATGGAACAATTTCAGAATCTGATTTAAGTACAAATTTATCACTATTACAACCACCAACAAAACCTACTAATGAATGGCTAGACCCATCAGAGATTACAAGCCAAATGCTTGAATCTCCAATAGATCTAAAAGTATAAGACCACATCATACTATGATTACTAAAAAAACGGCTATTCTGAAGAGAATAGCCTTTTCCTTATAGTAAGAAATAAAAATAGATAATGACTGTTTAGGTATATATATTATTGTCGTTATTTTATGCTGAGAAATCTAAACTGCTATTGCTGGCGAAACCTGACGAACCATTATCGGGTGGTTCTGGAAGCGTAATATTATTTTGTTTACAATAAGCCATTACAGCCTCTCGCCCTTGAGAAATTGTTGCTGCAGGAACACCCAGCGACATCAGTTCAGCTTTAAATTCGTCTGAAGGATCTTCATCTGCTGAAGATACCTTATTTGATGAAGATGTTTTTGATTGATCAAATACTGAACCACTTGTAGATGATTTTTCTGGTGGTTCAGGAATTGTAATATTATTCTCTTTACAATATTCTATTACAGCATCTTTTCCTTTAGACGCGATTTCTGAAGGAATCTTTCCTTCTAATTCTGGTGGTAATTTATCACTCGAAGATGATGAAATACCAGAACTCGATGAACTACCAAATGAAACATTTTGAACCATTGTCAAATCTCCTTTCGATCAGACGCATATAACTACTAGCTACTATTATTCGTCTAAAACATTATTAACTATATGTATAATAACGTTATTTTATAAATTCGATTAATAGTTCCAAGTGGTCAAATAATTTCATTTAATATAACTCTTTAGAGTCAGTTTTAGTAATTATATTAAATTTTCTTTCAAAGCAAGTATTGCTGCTTGTGTCCTATCATCAACAGAAAGCTTTTGAATAATGTTTTTAACATGATTTTTAACTGTATGTAGTGAAAGAATCAATTCTTCAGCTATATCTTTATTGCACATTCCTTCTGCAATGAGTTTTAATATCTCTTTCTCACGCGTTGTTAGATTAAAATCATCCGAAGTTTTTCCAGAGCTGGAGACAATTGTCCTTGATTGAAGTACCCCCATAACATAAGATGCTATTTGTGGTGCAATCCAAATAGCTCCGGACATTACCATATGTATTATATCAATAAGTTCTTCTGAACGAATATCTTTCATACAATACGCATTGGCTCCAGATGAAAAAGCAGATAGAACAGCGTGTTTTTCGCCCACTGACGTTAAAATTATCACTTTTATCTCTTCATCAATTTCATGCACTTTTTTTGTTGCATCAATCCCATTCATCACAGGCATAGCTACATCCATTAATATCAAATCCGGTCTTTGTTTTTTAACAAAATCAACAGCTAATTTACCATTTTCAACATCGCCAACCACTTCTATACCTTTATGCAGTTTTAACCCAAAAGCAATTCCTTTCCGTGTTAACTCATGATCTTCAACAAGCAAAACTTTAATTGTCATAACTATTCCTTTTCCTCACCAAGTCCTTTTAACTAACCATTAGGGAGCATAATTATAAACCTAGTATAATTATTCAACTCACTTTCTAAAGATATTGTGCCACCGTGTAGCTGTATTATTTTTTTACAAACATCCAAACCAAGCCCTGATCCTATCTTTCGATCCAAACCTTTACCTGTATAATATCTGTCGAATATATATTTGGCCTCCTCAGGAGCAATCCCAGGACCATTATCTTCTACAATTATTTTAATAACATCTTCTGTTTTGTCAGAAAAAATTGATATTTTGTCTCCTTTTGAAATGTTCTCAATTGCATTTGAAATTAGATTTATCAAAACTCTAGAAAAAGCTGTCCTATCAGCCCTCAACAAAGGAAAATCTTCACTAATGCAATTTTGGAACTCAATATTCTTCTCTTCTGCTAAAGAACTTACCTTTTCATAACAGGAGTTTACTAATTTCTTTAAATTAATGTCAGAGTATGACAACCTGAATTTGTCAGAATCGAACTGATATGAATCAAGGATAAGATTTACCATGCGCAAAAGGTGTGAGCTATTTTTCTCAATATTTTTTGCAAGCTCATATTCATCTTTAAGTCCAAGTGCTTTAAATCTACCGGATAGCAAAGAAAGAGAACGGCTCTGTGCAATTAATGGAGTTCTCAAATCATGTGTCAAACTGGCTATAAAACTATTTCTTAGCTCTTGCCTATCTTTAAGACCCTGTACCATGTCATTAAAATTCTCAAAAGTAGATACTATTTGTTCTTGCTTTAGGTTGGTTGTTAATGATATGTCCAAATTACCTTGCTTAACCTCTTTTGAAGCAAAGGATAATACAACTAATGGTTCAACAAAGTTTTTATTCACAAAATAGGCAATTATAAAACTCAATAGAAAACCAGCTGTAAGTATAATTAAATTAAATATATCCGCTTCAGGGAAAAATGGGGGTCTATTTTTAGGAGGCATACATTCTTTAATTAACACAGTTATAATCGGCTGCTGGTTATCATCATTTATAGTTACTTTTGCATATTTCACATCAGAATTTTTTGGTATTCCTATAGATCGGTCTATTTTATTAAAGTCTTGAAAAACAGGGTTAGGCGCAGATTGACCATTGTTTAAAGGAGTTTGCAGTAATTTATCTCTTTGTATTTCTTCAGGAGGAATTGGTGGGTAGTGTGGAGGCTCTTGGCTTAAATTCAAATTCCCAAGCGTATTGGGACCAAAGTCTCTGTGCTTTTGATCAAAGGGAAGAGGCCTTGGCGGCATTCTATTCATATCTGTATTCATGGGATTTAAAGGATCTAAAACAGAAGCTATAAAGGTTTCTTTACTAATTTTATTTCCTGCAAAAAACTCCAAATTAAAAGGCCCTTGAATGCCAAGGTGAGCAATTTTAGTGGGCTCCTTAATGCTAATTGCAGCAATATCTTTATTTTTAATCGGAATTATAATAGATGTATAGATGGCTCCAACTTTATTTTCTTTTGTTTTTATCAACTCATAGTTACTAGAAACGGTTCTAATATCACTATTATATATTGGGCTTACAAGAGAATTACTCAATAGAGATTGTAGTCTTGACAGAAAATCAGAAGATCCTTCCTGAGATTGAACAATTTTTAGCAGCTCATATTCTCTAAATTTGAGATACTGTTTTGAAACAAGTTGAAATTCTTTTGCACCTATTTCAATAAAATTTGCAGCACGCTTATTTTCCATTGTTTTTAGCTGATAGCTTGTCCAAGCATAAAGAGCAAACAAAGGAACAATAGTCGTTATAATAAATATAAAAAAGAAATATCTGGCAAATTTAAACATATATCGCGTTAAACCTTTTCATAAATTCCCACTTATATACAAAGTGGGAATTTAATCTATTTATATTAGCTCTTAAGAGTCATTTTAAATAGCCATATTCATAACGGAACTGAGTAAACTGCTATTTCCAGATGAACTCTGATTTTTATAAACCTCTGCTATATTTTTTGAAAGGCTTTGTAAAAGGCTCTCTGAGCCATTGCTAGAAGCGTTAAGCTTAGACCAAACTGTAGATAAAACATCTTGTGCTTTCTTGTCTGAAGAATCAGAGGTGTCACTTCCAGTTGGATTACCGCTAGCGGTTTGAGTTTTTTCTAATGCGGCCTGAACTTCATCAAAAGATACTACTCCGTCTTTATTCGTATCCAGTTCATCAAAAACTTTATTTGATTTTGAAGCGCTTTCGGAACCTGAGGCAGCACTCATTTCTGAAGCACCTTCATCTGCTGCTATTTCGCTGGACTGAGATGATGTAGAATCTGCATCTTCAATCATCATTCCTGGCGGTGGCCCCATTGGTTTATTTTTATCAATGTAACCGGTTACTTCGTCCTCTGTTAGCTTAGAATCTTCATTAGCGTCTATTTCTGAAAAGTTTTTTTGTAATAAATTCAAAAAATCGCTACTTAAAGCATCACCTGATGAACTAGTTGACTCTGAACCGATTCCCGTTGATGATGAAGCCGCAGATGATGAAGAAGCATTTTGCATTGCAGACATTAATAATTGCATAATATTTGCATTGTCTATATTTAGACTATTAACCATGTCTATTCCTCCTCCATTTTATTAATTAATATTTTAGTTCACTTTGAAACCTCTTAAATCCATTAAACAAATTATGAAACAAACTGTTGTATACAAGTTGGATGATTTAATTTCCGTTGAACAAATATATTCTTAAGAATATATAAAAATAGTAACCAAAGGCATCTTAATAGAATAATGAAAACTGCTGGGATAAAAAACATAATAGTACAAGCAGGTGGGTTAGGTTCCAGGCTTGAATCTTTAACGCGCAACAGACCAAAATGCCTAGTACCTATAGATAATATACCCATAATATTTCATTTGTTCAAAAAATTTCCAAAGTCAACTTTCACAATAATTGCCGACTACAAAGCAGATATTTTAGAAAAATACTTAAGTATATTTGCTGAAGTAAAATATAGAATAGTTATAGCCGACAAAAAGGGAACATCATCAGGTATAAAAACAGCAATTTCGGATCTCAAAGATGAACCATTTATGATCATTTGGAGTGACTTATTATTAGGAGAGAGCTTCAAAATCCCTGAAACAAATGGGAACTATATAGGCATTTCGAACACATTTGAATGTCGTTGGTCATTTAAAAATAATGAATGCATAAAAGAGCCTTCAATAAAAAATGGGATAGCTGGTTTATTTATTTTTAAATCTCCTAATGAAATAAAAAATATTCCAAATGAAGGTGGTTTTGTAAATTGGCTCAAATCAGAAAATATAAAATTTACCAGATTAGAACTATCTGACACCAAGGAAATAGGAACATTACTTGCCTATGAATTAAGCGAATCCGAGAAGCAAAAATGCAGACCATTTAATAGAATAAAATTCTTCGATGATCACGTAATAAAATATCCAATTACAAAACAGGGAGAAGAAATAGCAAAGTTTGAACGTAACTGGTATAAAACTATATCAAAATACAAATATAAACATATGCCAAAAATCTACCAATACGAGCCTTTAAAAATAGAAAGAATTTTCGGAAAAAACATATTTGAATATAACAATTTTACACAAACACAACGTGTCAAAATATTAGAAAAAATCATAGAGTCAATTAAAGAGTTACATGAACTAGAGACCCCTAACAAAGCTAATACTCAGGATTGCTATGAAAATTATTTTTCAAAAACTTTCGATAGAATAGAGAAAGTTAAAAAGCTTATACCATTCTCTGATAATGAACATATAACAATAAACAACAAGGAATACAAAAATGTATTTTTTGTTAAAGAGCTATTAGAAAAAAAAATAAAACAAATATGTCCTGCTTATTTCAAAATCATTCATGGTGACCCAACCTTCTCAAACATAATGTTGAATGAATCTAATATTGAGCCTATGTTGATAGACCCCAGAGGCTATTTCGGCAAAACTAAAATATTTGGAGATGAAGACTATGATTGGGCAAAATTATACTACTCTATAGTTGGTAACTATGACCAATTCAATCAAAGAAATTTTTCACTAGAAATCAGTGATACTTCAGTAAACCTAGATATAATGTCAAACAATTGGGAAGATGTTGAAAACGACTTCTTTAAAATTACAGATTCGAATAAAGAAAAAATAATGCTGCTACATGCACTAATATGGCTCTCTTTAACAACATATGCCTGGGAAGACTATGACTCTATTTGTGGAGCATTTTATAAAGGAATAATAGAATTAAACAAGGTAATATAGTTGAACAATTTTGTATTTTCAAAGTTAAATAAGACATGGATTTTTGATTTAGATGGCACACTTGTAACTCACAATGGTTATAAAGAGAACAATGAAAAGCTACTGGATGGTGTAAAAGACTTCTTTAAGCAAATACCAAATGATGATTTTGTATTAATACTGACATCACGCAGTAGTTCATTAAAAGAAGATACTGAGAATTTTCTAAAAAAAGAGAATATAAAATATAATCAGATAATATATGACCTTCCTCATGGAGAAAGAATTTTAGTAAATGATCGCAAGCCTTCAGGTTTAAAGACAGCTTATGCTGTAAATAAAAATAGGGATGAGCCATTAAATATATCTTACATTGAAGATAATTCTTTATAATGTAGAATAGTCATTATAGTTCATGCAAAATTCTATCAGGAAAGACAATGATTAGCGAAGAAAAAAACTTACTTGATATTCTTTTAGATTTAAAAAATAATTATGGTTTAGTTGGTCTAAAATCAGAGTTTGAATCTGAGGGTGCTACTTTTGCTGAAACAATGTATCTAAAAAACTTGTTAGACACTGAGAATATTGATTTAACAATTAAATTAGGCGGATGTGCTGCCATTAAAGATATAAATGAATCTAAAATAATTGGAGCTAAAAACTTGGTAGCACCAATGATAGAGTCTCCATTTGCATTGTGTAAATTTATCCAATCAATAGATAATGTATTTTCAATAGAAGAACAAGAAACCATAAATCTATATATAAATATTGAAACAATCACTGGATACAGAAACTTAGTACAAATAATGGAAAAACCGGAGTTTAATCAAATAAAAGGAATAGTAATTGGAAGAGCAGATTTATGTGCATCTTTAAATTTACACAAAGACCAGATTGACGAAAATGAAATACTAGACATATCTAAAGCTATATGTAAATCTACAAAATCAAAAGGTAAAACAATAACTATTGGTGGAAAAATCAATTATAAATCAATAGATTTTTTTAAAAAACTCAGTTGTTTTGACCGATTTGAAACAAGAAAAGCAATTTTTGACTATAAAAAAGCAGAAAAGGCAAATTTAGCAGAAGGGATATACAAAGCACTAGACTTTGAAATATGCTGGCTAAAACACAAACAAAAACATTTTGATAACTTTAACAATGCTGATCAACAGAGGATAGAGTCTCTTACCAAAATAAAACAAAATATTAATAACTATAGGTCAATAAGTGTATAAACTTTTAGATAATTATAATAATTACATCTTTGATATGGATGGGACTATTGTTAACTCATTTAATGAAGTTATTTCTGCTCTTGAAAAAGCTTGCATAAAAATGAATGCGGAATATTTACCAGAAAAATTAACAACAAACCTTATTGGTCCTCCAATGAAAGAAATTATAAAAGCAGTATTAAAAGATGCAAAAAATGAAGAATTGATAGAAAAAGTTGCAAATGAATACACAAATATCTATGACAATAATCAATTAGACTCAAGTCAAGCTTATCCCGGAGTAAAGCAATGGCTAACAAAATTACATAAAGAAGGAAAAAGGCTATTCATTGCAACTAATAAACCACAAATTCCGACATACAGGCTGGTAAGAAAATTAAATATAAATTTTTTTACAGACATCTATACAATTGATAAATATGAGTTTAAAAACATAAATAAAGCTCAAATGATTAAAGAAATTATAGAGAAATATAGCTGTGAAATTAGTTCAACTCTGATGATTGGAGATACAGTTGGAGATATGACTGCTGCTAAAGAGAATATGGTAAAATCAATTGGGGTGCTATGGGGGTATGGAGAAGACAAAATTCCGTTAAAAGCCATTGCTGATTATGTAATGAGCACCAAAGATCTTTTGAAAATATCAACAAATTGATACAAATAATAACAACTTCAATCTGTTGATATTTATGCATTTTTCTTTGTGCTAAAATTGGCTTGAACCGACGGAGATGAAATATGAATAGTTGCACTAGTAGATATGACATAAAAGACATAAATTTAGCTGAACAAGGATTAAAACAAATTGACTGGGCACTCAGAGACATGCCTGTTTTGTCTAAAATAAAAGAAAGATTTGAAAAAGAAAAGCCTTTTACTGGACTAAAGATATCAGCAAGATTGCACGTAACCAAAGAAACAGCTTGCTTAAGCAGTGTGATGAAAGCCGGCGGAGCTGATATAATACTTATTGCTTCCAATCCGTTATCAACTCAAGATGATGTTGCAGCAGCGTTAGTCAAAAACTTTGACATTCCAGTATTTGCAATTTCTGGTGAAGATGATGCAACTTACGCAGAACATATGCAA
>JAEYQN010000049.1 GCA_023409995.1 Cyanobacteria bacterium OH_CBB_238
GTATAATCACCTTTAGAAGCAGAGCCACCTTTGGCTTCTTTAAGAGAAATATTATCTTGAATTTTCTCTATACTTGCTTCATATGATTCTATTTTTCTAGTGTAAGCATCTACATCTACTTGAGCCATTGCTTTTTTCTGTTCAAGTATAGCCTTGTTAGATTCAGTTATACCCTTAGTACAATCTTTAATCTTATCGTTAAGAGTTACATATTCGTCAATACGATTAGCTAATCCTTCGTTCTTAATATCACTAATGCTTATGCTACCATTTACTATTCTTTCTAAAGTTTTCTTTTCGCTCCTTGAAAACTTTATTTTCTTCATTTTTGACTTATAATAGTCCTTACCTTTCTTATAAGCAGTAACTAAGTCATCATAGTAGCCAATAGCTGTTTTATGAGCACTCTTTTTTGAAGAATCACTAGTTCTTTCTGTAATGGAATCGAGTTTTGCATCAATTTTATCCTGTAGATTATTGATTTTTGTCTCAACATTATCGTACCCTTTTTCAAAGGACTGCTTAGTTTTATCAGACTTTGATTTACTGTCTCCACTAGAACCGGATACTCCACCAGCTTTATAATCTTTAAGCATTTTCTTATACTTATTGAGTTTAGACGCAGCTTTTCCGTATGCTTCAATTGATTTTTCAGCATCTGTTTTTGCTACGTTTGAACCATTTGCGCCATTAACTGGAGCGAATCCAACACCAAGTTCTTTAGAATCTTTAATTCTTCCTTGATTTATCGCATTATAAGCATCTGCTACACCTTTAATTGCTTCTAATTCAATTCCTAGATTATTTAATCTTGTTCTAGCTGCATTTGTAAGAGCCTTTGACATGTTATTCTGGGCGTTCACAAATGCACTATCGAGATTATACAATGAACCCTTTAAATCATTTACAGCACCGTCTTCGATTCTCCAACCATCGGCAGTTCTAATTATAGATTTTTCTAATTGAGGGTATTTTTTAATTAATTCTTGTATATCATCATATCCGTATGAAAAGTCTTTTTTGGATAGCTTTTCTTGCATTTCTTCAACGTCTTTAATCTTCCCAGGGAGATCGGACATTGCCTTATCTAGTTCTGCTATAATTGATGTTTCTACTTCTACCGGATCTTTCTTAAATAACTCCTCTAGTTTTTTTTCAAACTCTTGTTTTACTTCTTCTAATGTTGTTGTCTTAGGTAATTCAAGTTTTGCAACTACATCAAGTTTTTCATCTGAAACACTGTCAACAAAAGATTTTGCATCGCCCTCCGACAATCCTCTATCTACAAGTAGTTTAGAGTAATATATTCTTTTTTGCGCTGCATCCATTCCGTCCAATGCATTTGTTGTGCCGTTAATTTTATTCAGCCAGTCATCATATACACTTAATGATTTTTTTGTTTCTTCTTTTAGTTTTTTACCTTCTTCTGTTGCTCCAATTAAACTTTCTGATTGAGTTTGTATATCTGTAGCATATTTCAAAGCAATTTCTCGTGCTTTATCCATCTCAGGAGATAGTTTATCAATTATTTCTTGCTGCTTATCCCATTCTTCTCCGGATACTTTATCAGATTTAGCTAACTCGTCCTGTGCTTTTTTAGCCTCTTCCATTGATTCAGTATAAGAATTATAAAGATTCATTGCCGTTTGTAATTCATCTTGACTAGTGACATAAGCGGCTTCTCTTCTGTATGTTACTTGTCCATTTCCAAGAACACCACTAGCTACATTTGTTTTTTTATATTCTGACTTAAACGTGCTATTTAATGTATCAACAGCTTCTTCTTCGGCTTTTTTACCTTCTATTTTTTGCTTTTCTTTGGCGATGTTCAATTGTCTTTGAAGCTCAATTGATTGTGCTTGTAGAGTTTTTAAGTCTTCCTCGTCAGTTAATAATATTTTCCCTCTATCTTGAATCTCTTTAATTTTATCATTTACTTCCGATAACTTAGAAACTAAATCATTGGCTTTTGTTGTTTCTTCATCATATGCCGTTTTTAGTTCTTCTAATTTTTCAGTATGTTCATCATATGACGTCGACAAAGCATCTGTTAATTTAATTAATCCTACAATTGCCCCCGCCGCCAATAAACACCAACCAACTGGATTAGTTAATAGAAAAGATTTAATTGCTCCGGCTAATGTAGTAAATGAAACAGTGGCTACCCCATTTGCTGTTGCCACTCCAAGATTTGACGCTACAATTCCAGCGTTTGTTGCAGAAACGCCTTGAGAAGCTAGAGTTTGATTTAACAATTCGGCAGTACAAGTAGCTCCCGATATTGCCACTTGAGTATTAGCATCAACTAATCCAAGTTTAACTAAAATGTCATTTTGCTCTGCTTGTGATAACGATGTTTGAGCCAATGCTTGAGCTGCTAGAGAAGCACTTATGCTATTTGTAGAAGCCATTAATCCTGCATTAACTAATACTTGTTCCTTTTGTGCTGTAGTTAAATAAGTTGTAGATAACGCAAGTTTTGCTTGCTCTAAATTTAATCCTTTTATTGATGCAGTTGTTCCAACTAAAGAAGAAGCATTCAATAATCCGGTGCTTCCATCAATTATTTTAGACGTCTTACTTAGACTATTAATTGCATTTTGTACATATCCTAAATCATTTACCCAAGATTTAATATTCAGACTATTTTTATTATGGTGGTAGCATAATTTGGAAATATATGATAATATATATAATATAATTATAAAATAATGTGGAGGAATTAATATGTATAAATTATCTTTAACTAGACTTTCAGGATATGGAGACACAATTAATTC
>JAEYQN010000059.1 GCA_023409995.1 Cyanobacteria bacterium OH_CBB_238
AGACAAGGAAATTGATAGAGAAGGCTGTGCTGTTGGGATTACATTAAATGAGGCCAAATATATTAGAGATACTTTTGATAAGATTTTGATGGAGGTAGATAATGGATTTTAGATGGGAAATTATTGATAAGTATCATATGGTTTTGATTGGATATAGTGATATTACAATTGCTAAATTGGGATGGAATGAACCATATGAAATATGGGAACTGTCAAGTGATTGGCTCGAATGTTCAGACGATATTGATGATTCGATAGGAATAGATGATGTTAAAGAAGCACAATTAGATGCACTAGAACGGTTAAAAGAGTCAATAGAGGAAAGTATTAGCTGGTACAACGGGCAAAAAGACATGATGGATGAGTTATATCAGGATATGAAACGATGAATTTATAAGGAGGAAATAAGATGGGTGTTATCAAATTCTTTAATATTACATTAAGAGACAAAGAAAATAAACCGTTAGTATATATTGATAATATAACAGGTATATTAGAGCCACTAAGACAAAATAATAAATATGTTTTATCTTACAAAACTAAATTAAACAAAATCATAGATGGAGATAAACCAATTAACTTCAAAAAATATACTGATAAAGAAAATTTTATGAGGGTGTGTGAGTCTTTATATGATTCTGGTGAAGTAA
Source organism: Cyanobacteria bacterium OH_CBB_238 (assembly GCA_023409995.1). Taxonomy (GTDB): domain Bacteria; phylum Cyanobacteriota; class Vampirovibrionia; order Gastranaerophilales; family Gastranaerophilaceae; genus JAEYQN01. Next base: position 651 of record JAEYQN010000059.1, read on the forward strand.
ATATATATGCGGATTTTGGACTTATTAATAATAAATCAGATTTGACGGATGAATTTTGGTATGATTGCAATTATCCTATGGATTGAATATTTACAGATGAATTAGATGGAGATGGTACATGGAACTGTCTGGCATGTAAAGAAGCGTTTGTTTTAATAGAAGGAGATCCAAACTTTAATGAATATAATTATTGCCCAAAATGTGGGCAAAGATTAATATGCCAATAAAACAACGATTTCAATCTAGAAAGGAATATGGAATGTCAGAAATTGTTTATACAAAAAGTGAAATAGTAGTATTTGATATTGGGCTCGAGGTTGGAAATAGAATAAGAAGTCGTCAAGCAAAATTCGAACTAAATAACTTTTACGGTGATGATAAGACTATAAAATGGTATCATTCAGGAATACATACTACAGAAGAAGATTGGAATAAGAGCACTTACAATAAATCTACGGAGGATGTTTGTAAAATATATGGCATCCCATACAGACAAGAAAATAAGCCACTAATCGGAATTGAACCTAGAAAAATATGGTTAGAGAAAAGATTGGAAGGAATAAAAGATACGATTATGAGATATTTAGATGCAAATAAGTCAATTAATTTGTCATGGGTTAAAGAATATGAATATTTAATACTGGAGATAGACAAAGAGACAATGAAATAAGAGATTCATAGTAGAAAGGAGTTAATATGATTTGTAAATATGGGACACCTGATGATTGTGGATGTCATGAATGTAAAGAGCCTTGTGATTATTCTGCATATTATGGAACGTGCAATAATAGATGCTTTAAATATTACAATTGCCAATACTGTGAATACAATGAAGATAAGAATATTAATTCTAAATAAAATATCGCAAAGGTATTGACAGAGCATCCGTAAGATGGTAAGATTACTATAGTTACATGAGTGGCATCATGTGATCAACTTATAAACAATACATAAAATCCAACAAAAATATTAATTTAATAACATGAAATTGTTCTTTTAAAGGGGGTGGTGTACATAATTAGTGCTAAAGAGGCAAAAGAGACATCTGATGCTAATAAAAGAAAAATTGATGTCTATAAAAGTAATCGAGAACTGAAACGTATTCAAAAGAAAATTGATAAAGCAGTTATGAATGGAGAATATGAAATTGTTGTAATAAATTGTAATGAAGAAACGATTTCATACCTAAAAGAATGTGGTTATGAGGTTTCTGTTAGTGGGATAGCAACTAGATTTTCAAACATTTATATACTGTATAAAATATCATGGGAATAGAATGAGTCTTTCATAGGAGGTGAAAAAATGATTAGTGCAAAAATAGCTAGGGAAATGACTAAAAAGATTGTTGAAAAACCAAAATACAAAGAGTTAAAAGAGTTAGAAGAAGAAATTAAAAACACTATTAACGAAGGAAAATTTGGTTTGTTTGGTAATGGGAATATAAATGAAGAAACAAAGAAAACATTGGTAGAAAATGGATTTAGCATAAATATCATAGCTAATTCAAATAATTCAATGGAAGGATGTTATTTTATAAATTGGTAATGAATCGAGTGATTCATGGTAAAAAGAAGGGAGAATAAAGATGGCATTATATTGTCTTACGACAGAACCATACATAGATAAACAGTTTCCAGACAAAAGGAAGTGGGTAGTTATTACAAATGATTATCCAAAGCCTAAACCTGAAAATGGAAAGAAAAAAGTTTCGAAAGAAAAAACTACTAAATATAACGAAATGATGTGTAAGAGAGCAAAGATGTTTGAGCAGCTTGCGTCCGGCCACTATAATTGCTTTAATCAATCAACAGAAGGGCAAGATATTTTATCTTATGCCAGCCAGATTGTCAGTGGTAGTAACTGCATCTATTATCGTGTAAAACCTACGTCGTGTAAGGTTACATCCGAAAGATATAGTTATTCTTCAAAGAATTATTTAATATCAGAGTTTGACGTAGTAAATAAATGTGAAACAAAAGAACAGTTGCTATTGCAAATTGAAGAGGATAATCTTCTAAACGACTTTTTAGCAGAATGTTTCGATGCTGGTCGGTATAAGAATAACCAAGATAATCTTAAAGAGATCTTACTATTTTGCAAAAAGAATGTAAAAGATTATACGTTTTGTATTGGGGATATAGTAGCAAAAGATAACCATTCATACGCCAAAAGTCCAAGATTCGGAGCAGATGACACATATATTTCTGATTTTGCAAAAGAGTTGGTTTCTGATGGATTATTGTTATTACATTCATGGTCTGATTTTTATGAGAAACAAACATTTACTTTCCTAATTAAGATGCATTGGTTTGACTTAGCATTAGATTATATAAGAACAATGGAAGAGAAGAATTATAATCCATTTAGAGAAGTTGTAATTGAAGATAAAAATTTCAAGGACATTGAGAGAATATTAAAGGTAAATAACAATAAGACCTCTGTAAACGAGATTATCAAACTACTTAATTACCAGCCAAGTACATTAACATTAAAGGTATTTCCATATGAGAGTAAATGGGATGAATATGAGGAAGTCGAAGAACCAACTGATATCAAAGAGTTTGAAAATATTGACGATGTAAAGGCGTATTTGGTAACTGAGTATAGAGTTCCATTCAGTAAATTAACTGGAGATATTTCAGATTTTGAGTATTATGCAGGAGATTATGATATAACACATTTTGTTGTTGAGTAAGTATATGAATGTGGCATTTCAAATGGAGGGTAGCAAATGGCTAAATACCATACAAATTTAAAGTATCATGAAGATACTATAAAGAAGCGTAATATCACAGATGAAGAATTATCTTTCTTAAAGGATTTACAGAAAGAGTTAAATACACAAGACCATGTAGGGCAAGCTGATCCTAGATTTTGGGTTATCAAAGGGACAGAAAAATTATATGGAGTAGAAGAAGCTGATGGGTATGTATTATAT
>JAEYQN010000010.1 GCA_023409995.1 Cyanobacteria bacterium OH_CBB_238
GCAATGAGCAGTATACTTGTTGGCCTATTAGCTTTAAAATTTTTGCTAAATTCAGAATCTATTTGCATTCCCATTTGCACTTTCTGTGACTCAATAAGTTGTGCCATTTCTTTTTCGTTTTGAACCGGAAAAACGTTTCGAAACCATATTGAATGTTGAAAGTTATTTATTAATGAGCGAGTTATTTGCGTGTTACTTTTGTCTAAATACGCAAGATCAATGTTTTTTACTTCCATTGTTGCTGCTCTTGCAAAAATTATTAACTGGATTAATGGGGGGAAAAAAACGAGAAATCTGCTTTTGGGATCTCTCCATATGCTTAAAAATTCTTTTATAATAAGGCTTATTACTTTTTGCATTAGTACTCTAGCCTCATTTCTGTTTTTGCGTAGACTGCGGTAAATAGTAACAATCCAATAAATAATAAAAATAGCGAATTAGGTAATATTATATTCCATACAGTTCCTGCTAAAAATTCACTTTGAATACACGATACAAAATATCTGGCAGGAATAATTCTTGTAAGGTATTGAAGACCCACAGGCATAGATGTTATAGGGTAAAGAAGTCCAGATAACATAAGGTTTGGTAAGAATCCACCAACAAGTGCTGCTTGGCTCGCTGTAAATTGGTTTTTTAATATAGTTGATATTAAAAGACCTTGCCCTAATGCTGTAAATAAAAATAATCCGGAGAATGCTCCTAATACCATGTAGTTTCCTCTAAATGGAATGTCAAATACGACTACGCACATAAAAACATTGAAGCACATAGATAACATACCAAGTATAAAATATGACAGGTATTTGCCTAACACAAGGTCTATCCTTCGCACTCTGGTTGAAAGTAGAGACTCCATTGTTCCTCGTTCCCATTCTCTAGAGACGACAAGCGCTGTCAGAAGCATTCCAATAAGCGTCATTGTTATTGCTAAAGAACCTGGAAGAATAAAATGGTGGCTATTAACATCTTGGTTGTACCAGTATCTGAGCTGTGTGTTTATTATTGGCCGCGGAGCATTGCCTTCTCGTATAAGCCAATTTTGTATTATGGTTTTAGGATATGATTGCACATAATTTGCAAGATTTACTTCACTTCCATCGGTTATTACTTGTACATTTGCTACCTTATTATCTTTGATATTTTTATAAAAATCATTTGGTATGACTACAATTCCTCGTAATTTTGTTGAAACAAGGTCTTTATACATTTGCTTTTTATCTGTGTATACCAGTGCTTTAATGTACTTATTTTGCATAAAAGACTCTGTAAAACCTGTAATCTCTCGAGGATTGTTTTCTATTTTTATTCCTAGTGTTATTTTTAAAGTATCTAAATTTATCGCATACATATAAATCAGTAGTAGAATCATAGGCAATATAAATGCTATAAGAATACTGCTTGGATCTCTTACTATTTGATGAAATTCTTTTGCTATCAGTGCTCTTAGTATTTTCATTTGATTTGGGCCTTATCTTCGTACTCATTAATTAATGATATGAAGGCATCTTCCATAGTAGCTGTTGGTGATACTTTTTCTTTAAGTTCTGCTGGAGTGCCCATTGCAATTGTTTCCCCTTTATAAAATAAATTTATTCTATCGCAATATTCAGCTTCACTCATAAAGTGTGTGGTAACAAGTATCGTAACCCCTTTTTCTGCAAGAGCATTTATGTGATTCCAAAAATCCCTTCGGGTTAATGGGTCAACACCTGAAGTGGGCTCGTCAAGAAAAAGTATGGGAGGGCAATGCATTGTTGCACAGCTTAGCGCCAGTCTTTGCTTGTATCCTAGAGGTAACTCTTCTGCATTTGTTTCTAGATATTTTTTAAATTTGAATATATTTATCATTTCTTCAATTTTTTCGGATTTTACTTTTCCAAAAAGTCCATATATCCCTGAAAAGAAATCAAGGTTTTGTCTCACAGTGAGGCTTCCATAGAGTGAAAATTTTTGTGCCATATAACCGAGATATGATCTTGCTTTTGTAGGATTTGTCTCAAGGTCGAGTCCCATAATTTTTCTGCTGCCCTGCGTTGGGGCAGCCAATCCACATAACATTTTAAAGGTTGTAGATTTACCTGCTCCATTTGGCCCTAGCAGCCCAAAAATTTCACCTTTTTTTACATTAAATGTATTCTTTCTAACTGCATAGAAATCCCCATATTTTTTTACAAGTCCATTTGCTTCTATAACAATGCTATCGTGGTTATTTTTTCCTACTTCAATGTAAGTTTCTGCAAGCTTTGATTTTTGCTTGTTCATTCCTCCCAAAATATCTATAACAGCATCTTCAAATCTTGGCTCTGTTTCTTCTAGGTTCTTCCCAATCGCATTTTTGGGGTCTTTAAAAACAATTCTTATATAATTACTTTGAATTGTTGCATCGACGACCCCTTCCCAGTTTTGTTTGATTTTCTCTAAAAATTGTCGGTTATTATTTTCTTTTGTTGCAAAGAAAACCCTGCCTTCTAGCTGTTTAGTCAATACTTCAGGTTTTCCTTGATATAAAACATTTCCATTATCCAAGAGTATGCATTCATCAAAGTTTTGTGCTTCATCCAAGTACGAAGTTGCCCATATAATAGTCATTCCTTCTACTTGCAAATCTTTTACTATTTTTACAAGTTCTCGTCTTGAGATTGGATCAACACCAACAGATGGTTCATCCAGAATTAAGAGTTCAGTTTCTCCCAGTAATGCGCACGCTAATCCTAATTTTTGTTTCATTCCTCCAGATAGTTTGCCGGCTAATCTGCCTCTGAATGCAGCTAAATCAGTAAATTCAAGAAGTTTATCAAATGTCTCTGTGAATTTGTTTTCTTCAACTCCTTTTAAATGAGCAAACAAAGTGAGATTTTCTAAGATCGTTAAGTCTTCATAAATCCCATTTTTTTGCGACATGTAGCCAATTTTTTGATTTATTAAAATCTTTTGAGAAATAGTGTCTAGATTTAATGTTTTTATTGATCCTTCTGTTGGAATTAATAATCCTATTATTAAGCGTAATAGAGTTGTTTTCCCAGCACCATCAGGACCTATCAATCCAGTTATTTTCCCCTTTTCTATTTTTAAGGAAATATTTGACAGGGAATCACTGCTTGAATCTTTAAACTTCTTGCTTAAATTTTCAATTACTATACTATCTTCCATATTTAGCCTTTCAAGTCAGTTCTTACACTTTTGTCAGAAAGGTCTATTTTTATTGTTACAGGCATTCCTTGTCTCAGAAATTCATCAGTCTCATAAACATAAACTCTTATGCGGTATACAAGATCAGTTCTGAGTTCGGTGGTTTCTACTGTTTTGGGAGTGAATTCAGCTACAGGTGAAATAAATCCTATCCATCCAGTGTATTCACGTGGATTCCCTGTTTTTGGGTCTAAGGTGTCAGTTAGTATCTTAGCTTTCATTCCATAGCGAATATTACCTAGGTTTGATTCGGGAACATATGCCCTGATCCAGACAGGCTTATCTTTTGCGATTGTATAGATTGGTTGTCCCGGAGTTGCAACAGAACCTGGCTCCTGAACTCTTGTCATAACTATTCCGTCACAGGGTGCGTATATTTTTGAATCTTTTAGGTTATTTTTGGCATATTTTGCTGTAGCTTCAGCTAGTTTTAATGATGCTGATGTTTCATGTTTCTTGTTAGTTAATTCATCGCAATCTTGAGCAGATGTTGTACCGTCTTTACATAGCTGTATGTTTCTCTCAAATTTTGATGTAGCATCTTTATTTGCTGCTTTATTTACACCAATTTCTGCTACTGCTTTTTCATATTCGGCTTTATATTGAGTATTGTATAATATAGCCATTAAGTCACCTTCTTTGACTCGATCGCCTTCTTCATATAACATTTTTGCAATTTCACCTTCAATCCTGAATCCTAAATCTACTTGTCTTATTTCAATATTTCCGTACAACGTAAGTTCATTAGTTACCTCATGTCTTCCTTTCAAGTATTTGTAAGACATAATAAATACGATTATTAATATAAAAAATATTGCTGTTATTCTTATGAATTTCATTTATAGTTTTCCTCCCACAGCTTTATACAATGTAAGATAGCTTACAAGTAATGTTGTTTTTGAATCATAGTAGTTCTGTTCTATTTTTATTAGTTCTAGTTCTTTTTCAAGTAAGTCTGTATAAGAAATTGTTCCATATTTAAATTGTTTTTTAGCTCTTATATAGTTATCTTCTTCTTTTTTTAGCTTAATTTTATTGTTGTTTACCCACTCGGTATCTTTCTTTATAAAGTACAAGCTGTCATTTACTTCTTTTACTGCTGTTAAATTTGTTTGGTTATAAGTTTCGAAAAATTGTTCATATTGTGCTTTTTTAATTTTTAAATTAGCTAACTTTCGTCCACCGAAATATATATCTTGTGTTGCAGCAGCTATAAGTGTTGCAAATGATGCTCTCCAGCCGAAGAAATTACCTTCTCCGATTGTATTGAAGCTGTATATGCCAATAATATTGAATCTGGGAAAGAAATCTTTCCTGGCAATTCTTATGTTAATCTTGGCTTCTTCAAGCCTTTTTTCAGCGGCAAGAACATCTGGTCGGGAAAATATAACATCAGAATCAATGCATTGTGGTGATTGGCCTAAATATTCAAATGTTTCAATTTTGCCAAATTTCAAGTCGCAAATATTGCAAGGTGATTCTCCTATCAGCACTGCAAATTCGTTTATCAATTTTTGTCTTAGTTTTTGCATTGTTATTAGTGTGTTCTCTGATGTTTTGACTTCTTCGGTACTGGTGTTTAAATCAATTGCAGAAAGAACCCCTCTATTGAACCTCTTGGTATTTCGATCCAGTATTTCTTGGGCATTTTTTAAATTTTTCTTTTGCAAAATTATTCTTTTATCTAAGTTTAGAATATTTATATATGCAGTTGCTACTATTGATGCAGTTGATAAATAGGCTGATTGTTCATCAAACTGTGTTGCCTGATATTCTTTTTGTTGGCTTTTTGTTGCATCCCTATTTTTTGCTAACAAATCGGCTTCGTAGCGCATGAAAAATGGTAAAATAAATGCATTTTGTGAGATCTCACTTCCCATATAAGCAGGAGAATTTAATCCATTGTAAAGTGGGCTTACAGATAGTGTAGGAAGTTCTTTTCCAAAGGTGTATCTTACGAAATTTCTGTATTCTTCAACTTGCCAGGATGTTTTCCTTAGATTGTGATTATTTGTTATTGCTTTTACAATATAATCTCTTAAGTATGGATCATTGAAATTGCACCACCAATTTATATTTATGTAATCAAGTTTCTGATTGTAGTTATTAATATTACTTTCGTTTTTTTTGCTTCTGAAAGCTAGTGCTGGACTATAGCCCTGAAAAACAATGCAGAGCAGCATAAAAATGGAAAGTATTACTTTAAATTTGTTTTTCATCAATTATTCTCTAAGCTGTCAAGGATTGCCATTGTTTGATTTATTGCTATATTTTTTATCATTTCAACATCTTCAGCTGTATAGCCACTCTGGTTAAGTTCTTTCAGTGAAAATTGGGTTAGTATTCTTGCTGCATTCATTTGACCGGCAATTGAAATAGTTCTAAATACAACTTCTTTATCGTTCTCTTCTTTATTTAAAATTGATGCAATAATTCGCTTAAATATCTTATAGCCAGCAGAATTTATTGTGGTTCCTGAAGTAATTTGCTCTCTCAACATTATTATTATTTCTGCATTAGTAATTGCGCTTGAGTAGAAAAAACTTATAAAACAATCTATTATCTTTAGTAATAGTTGTACTTTTTCTTCTCTATTCATTTCTTTTAAATTTAGCTCTTTATCAATCAACTCTGAATTTTTGAGTACGTTAAATATTAATTTGTCTGCTATATCTGAAATTATCTTTTTATATAAACCTTCTTTGCCGCCAAAGTAATATGAAATCATACTTATATTTACATCGGCTTTTTTACAAATATCTCTGGTGCTAGCTCCGTCAAATCCATGTTTAGCAAATAGTTCTTTGCTAACTTCTAATATCGTTTCTTCTTTTGTTAAGCTATTTTTTTTCATATAAAATTCCTCACTTACAAAAGCAATATAACAGTTTTTTATAAATTAATCAAACAAACGATTGATTAATTTTCTATTATTTGATTATAATTCTAATTATAAGGATGATTTTATCTCACCTGTAAAGCATAATAGTATTAGTTAATTGGCTATTTGCAAGACTAGTTTCTCTTTCTTAAAAACAAAAAGAGCTTGATTTATATCAAGCTCTTTTTATTGTGTGTTCTGGTTAAAATTCTACTTTAGGTGCTCGCTTTGCTTCTTGATCAGCTATAAAGTAATCTCTATTTTTTATGCCTGATATTTTAGCTATTATGTTTGTTGGAAATGTTCTTACTTTTGCATTTAAAACTTTTACTGATTCGTTATAGTCCATTCTTGCAACAGTTAGACGGTTTTCTGTTCCTGCAATTTCATCTTGTAAAGCTAAGAAATTTTGATTAGCTTTCAGTTGCGGATAGTTTTCGGCAATGGCTAGAAGTCTTGAAAGTGCTCCGTTAAACTCGCTATTGGCTTTATTTATTTTGTCCATATCTTTGGATTTTACAGCACCAGAAAGTCTAGAACGTGCATCAGCAACCTCGATGAATATTGATTTTTCATGCGCGGCATAACCTTTTACTGTATTTACCAAATTAGGAATTAAATCACTTCTTCGCTGAAGTTGATTTTCAACTTGAGCCCAACTTGAATTTATAGATTCATCCATCACTTGCAGATTGTTGTATGTACCCATAAAGTTGCCAATAAATAAAACTACTATTGCAACAATAACGACTATGGTTGTTAGTCCTTTATTCATTTTTTCCTCGCTTCTATTCTATACTATCTACATATTTTAAAACATTCGCCGTTGAAGTTATCATTTTCGCAATTATATCATCAAACTCTTTTGCTTTTATTGCGTTTTTATTGTCTTTGAAACTAATACATTTTTCGTAAGTGGGTAGGTCTATTTCTGTTTTGTCTGATATTCTTTTTATTATCTCTTTTTTGTCATCAGAAATTCCTAAGTCTGTTATTCTCAGAATTGCTCTAAATAAAGAAATAGAGCTTTTAAACGAGTATTTTATTAGATTTTCTTTTGCTTTATGGTTGTTTCCTGTCAAAATATAATTTTGTCTTAGTTTCATAAGTAAATTTTTTATTTCTGATTCACATTGTAATCTTAAATTTTTTGTTTCAATAACTAAAGGATTAACTACATCTTCTCCAAATAATATTTTATAATTATCTTTTATGTCTAGATACTCGATTGTGTATACGTCAGATGAGCAGAACCATTCGTTGTAGTCCATAAATATTGGCATTGGATTTTTTGTCTTCTCCCATTTTTGAACCATTTTAGTTGCATTTTTTAGATCAATTGCTTCGAGGTCTTTGATTACAATTATTAAATTAATGTCTGAAGTTTCGTCGCAAATATCCTTGGCACATGAGCCAAAGAGAATAACAGATTTTAGCCTATCATTGCATAGGGAATGAACTTCATTGATTAACCCTTGTATTTCTTTTTTGAATTTTTCCATAAATTACCAGCCTCCTGATGCTCCTCCTCCACCAAAGCCGCCACCGCCTCCAAATCCGCCGAAGCCGCTACCGCTTCCGAATCCACCGAAACCACCGAAACCTGATGAGTGGCTATCTGAAAATAACCATGGGGTAAAGAATAATACATCACCTCTTCTGTTATATCTATTGTCTTTATATGTATAGATTCTTATTAACATGACAATTACGAATATATAAAATATTATATCAAACAGTGTTATTGCTGGTTCTTCGGGAGGAATGGAGTATGTTCCTGTTAATTCTACATTATTGGCTTTTGCTATTTTATTTGCAATTGCAGTCGCTCCATATGTTATTCCTTTTTCGTAGTCATTTGTTTTGAAATTGGGGATAATATATTGATCTCTTATTCTTCCAGCCATAGAATCAGTGATGGTGCCTTCTAATCCATAACCAATTTCAATTCTTAATTTCCTCTCTTTTGGCGCAACAAGAAGTATAATTCCATTGTTTTCTTTTTTTTTGCCTATTTTCCATTGTCTGCCAATTTCGAGCCCAACATCTTCTATTGGGTATCCGTTCAAAGAATCAATTGTTACAACTACTTCTTCAACGCCAGTTTTTGCTTCCAGTTCACGAAGATTGTTATCTAATTTTGTCTTTGTTGATTCAGACAGTATTCCTGCAAAGTCGTTTATATAACCAATAGGACTTGGTGCTATGTATTTCGCATAAACCATATTTGTGCAAAATATAGACCCCAAAATGCCTGCTATTATTATCGTTATTATTTTTCTGTTAAACATTTTTGAAAAACCAATTATTTTTTATTATAGATGCTTTCTGGGTGATTTGTATTAGACAGTATTATTTCTTGATACTCATTTTTGTCTATATCAAGCCCTTTTATCCCTTTTTCAAAGAGATTATTATTTTTGCTTTTATTTTTTATAGAATATTTTTTTTGTATATCCATAATTGTCCTCACTAGTTATTATAAAACGACTAGTACCAAAGTGTCTAATTGTTTGCATATTGAAATCAAATAATATTATAAATAAGCTAATAGATTTGGGGCAATATGAGAAAAATACTAATTTTTTTACTAATTTTTTCTTGTTTTTCATTGCAACCAATATCTGCGGTTTCTATCAAAAAAGATTATAAAAATAAATTCCTTAGAGAAGCAAAATCAGCTGAACGTAGACACGATGATAAGGCGGCTTTCCATTTATATGAAAAAGCCATATATTATTATCCACGTGATATAAATATTTTACTGTCATATGCTGAATTTTGTGAAAAAAACAAATACTATGCAAAAGCATCAGAGCTGTACTCGTTAGTCTATACAATGACAAATGATGCGAATCATCTTTACCATAAATATTTATCAATTCTCTCAAATGGAGAAGTTTCCGCTGAGCAGATAAAATCTATTAACTCTGATAAACGCTTTTCTAGGCACCAAAAAATTAATTTTTATAATCTGGAAATTGCTGCATTTGGTGGTACTAAAAATATTAAGGAAATTAATACTGTATGCTCATATTTAAAAATGTCGGAATTGAATAAATCTACAGCAAATAAGTGTGCTTTAGCTAGTGAAAAATTAGGCAATAAAAATATCGCATTAAAATATTATTTGAGAGCCCACGAAATTGAACCTAGAGATGTTGAGCATGTTAAAAAAGTACTAAGCATTGCTGAAGAAAAAAATGATGCAAAACTTCAGGAAGAGTTTATAAAAAAGTTTATATCAATTAATCCCAAAGATAAGGGATTAAAAGATAAGCTGGGCGGATTTTATATAAAAAATAAAAGGTTTCATGAGGCTTCAACTGTATATGAAGCACTTATGGCTTCTGGAGAGCTGAACGAACATATTAAAAACAATTATGCATATTCAATGTATATGCTAAACCCCAAAGGTAAATTTAAAAACCCATATTTGCTACCTAAAAAAGAAGCAACTTCTCAGACTGCTAATGAATCTTCCGGAAACGAAAATCAAAAAATATCACAAGATTCAAATAAATATTCAAAGAGAATTGTTTTTAAACCCAAACCTCCATCTAAAGAAGATATAATGTATTCGTATCTTAGGAAAAAACAATATTTAAATGCACAAAAACTACTAGATGAATTATTGGATGAAAAGCCTGAAAATTTAAAATTAATAAGGCTTAGAGCAGACGTAGCTCTTGAGCAAAAAGATTATAGTAATGCGGCAAAATATCTTTCATTATACAAAAACAAAGTTGGTCGACTTTCAAAACAAGATAGTCGTACTTTGGCATATGCCTATGCTGAATTAGGAGACTTAAACTCTTCCGTTAATCTTTTGGAAGAGTTGTTTCAAGAAAATAAATCAGATAAAGAATTGTTAGAGTCTATCATTGGCTATTCAATGGAGTTAAAAGACTGGGATAGAGCTTTAAAATATGTAAATATTGGATTGATGTCTTCTCCTCACTCTGAAGAGTTATTAAGGGCACAAGGTGACTTATATTCTGCTAAAAAAGATTTTAGTAACGCGGTAGCATCGTATGAAAAGCTTGTAAAAATCTATCCAAAAAAAGATTATATAATTACTCTTACCGGTTTATACCTGGCTACAAATGAGTTTGCTAAAGCGGAAAATATTATCTCTCAACTTTATTCTCAAGATAAAAATGATACAAAAGTTTCATCATTGTATTTATCTTCATTAATGGCAAATCAAAAAACTTATAAAGCGTATAATGTTGCAAAAGAAAGTGAGCTCTTGGATACGCGGGATGGATATCTTGTCCAGGGCGATGTTTCTATGGAGTTGAAGATGTATTCTGATGCTCAGTGCTTTTACTCTAAGGCAAGAGATCTTGATCCGAAAGACGAAATTATTAATGTAAAATTAGCTGACTCACTTAGGTCACAAAAACAGTTTTTTGATGCTGAAAAAATATACAAATCAGTGCTTGACGACAAGTCAGATTCAAAGATGGCGCAGATGGGACTTGGTTATTTAGAAATGGATAGAAAGCGGTTTGCAAATTCAAGGTCCGAGTTTTGCAAGGTTCTCGGAAGAAATCCTGATGATCAAGATGCAAAGAAAGGTTATGTATACTCATATATTGCCAATGCAGATAATATTATGGCTTTAAGAGAAATGAAAGGAATGCCAGTAGATGATGATTTGGCTTATACTCGTGGGCAGACTTACTACGACATGAGTATGTTTTCAAATGCTCAAGATAGCATAAAAGGTGTTTTCTCTCCTGAGTCCCGAAAATTACTGCAAAAAACCAGACGAGAAAGAGCCTGGATTATACAACCTAACTATATGTTTTTAAACCAACAATTATCTGATAGCTTTGATTTAGATGCAAATAAAGTTGGGGTATTATCTTCGAAATATGTTGGAAATAACATAAATATTTTTACTGACTATAACATGTATATTTATAGTTCTGGAGCTATTCAAAATGGGCATAAACTTAATAATGTTACTAACGAGTTTAGGGTTGGAGCAGAAGGCCGTCCTTTACCAAAATTTGCATTTCGAGGAGATCTGGGAGGTAAGTTTTATCAAGAATTTGGGGAAATGTTGATAACTGATAGTTGGGTTAAATATTATCCCAACGACAGGTTGAATTTTAAGCTCGGATTCAAGAGAAACAACCTTGAACAATCATATGTTTCCGCAGTAGGTGCATTTATTGATGGTGTTTATACAGGACAGGTCCCGGACAATAAGGCTTATCTTGAATATGAAGCTAGACACAAAACTCGTTTTTATTCATTCGGCAGGGCTGCTGTTGGTGTTATGGGTGGTAAAAACTTGGTAGCTAATCCTTATACAGAAGCAATGTTGGGTGGTGGATGTGTTATATATGACAATAAAGAAAATAAATTTTTAAAAAAAGCAAATTTTGATCTTGTTTCTTATAATTCCCACTATAGTCATGATCTGTTAGACCTTTATAGTAACAATGGAAAATTGTATGGTGGTTATTGGAGTCCACAATTTTTTAGTGCAAATACAGCGAATCTTAAACTAGAAGGAAATACAAAAAATGAAAAGCTTTTTTATGGCGTAAGAGGCTTTGTCGGTTCTCAGTTGGCATATGACCCATACATCAATGATACCGCATTCGGAGTTTCTGTCTTTGTCTTATTAAATATGAATGATCATGCGGCGTTTAGGGCTGAATATAACTATTACAATTACGCACAACTTAGAAAAGATCAAGTATTTGTTAGCTTTATCTTAAGGGGGTTTAAAAGTGTTAAAAATTAATTTAATTGCGTTAACATTAGTCTTACTTATATTTTTAGTTGTATTTTCACGTTCGTGTTCTTTTGGAAATTCAAGAGATTTACCAAGAATGTACGAACTGTACAAACGTGATTATATGAGTAAAGATGGTCGAATTATGGACCCTAAAATTAATAATTCGACTACATCTGAAGGTCAAGCTTATATGCTTATGAGGAGCGTTGCTTCAGATGATAAGCAAACTTTTGATCTTGTATATAAATGGACTGAAGAACATTTAAAAAGGCAAGATAATTTGTTTAGTTGGTTATGGGGAATGAACACTCATGGCAAAAATGGAATTATAGATGACAATTCTGCTTCTGATGCTGATGTTGATATTGCATTTGCTTTAATAATAGCGTATCAAAACTGGCATGATGACAAATATTTAATTGAAGCTAAAAAAATAATTAGCTCCATTTGGAACTATGAAATCAAAAATATTGATGGCTATAATATCCTTATGCCTGGAGTTATACAGGCTTGTTGCAAGGATAAAATAGAAATTAATCCGTCATATTTTTCGCCATATGCATTTAAATTATTTCAAATGTATGACAAAACAAATGATTGGAATAGTTTAGTAGAGTCATCATATTATTTTTTAGAAAAATCCATGGATAAGACAGCTACAGGGCTTCCTCCAAATTGGTTTTTAGTTCAGGGTAATCAAATTATTTTGGAAGACTCTGCAAGAAGTGATTTTTCTTACGATGCTGTGAGAGTTTTTCCAAGATACTATTTGGACTATATTGCGACTGGAGATAAAAGAACTTTGGCTATTTTGCAAAAATCAGCATTCTTTATTTCTAAATGGAAAGAAGATGGAAAGCTCTTTGTAAACTATAGGTCTAATGGGGAGCTTAGGGATAAAGACAGATTTATTGGATCTATTGCTGTCCTTGTGCCTGCTATTTCATTAAGCGATAAAATGGTGGCTTTTGATATATATACTAAGGAGGTTTTACCGTATATAAATAATCCTACATATTGGAGTATTGTTCCTGATTACTATGGTAAAAACTTACTTTGGTTTGGTTGCTATTTGTATGGGTTAGATAATGCTCAATAAGAAAAATAAATTCAATCTTAAGATATTTTCATTACTATTAACCGGCATAATTTTTATATTCGGTATCTTTTATGTTGTTTTTCGTTGGATGTACACGTTAAACTTGCTGACATCACCTTTTACCAGCTTTTGGTCATATACCTTATTATTTGCAGAACTTCTTACTTTTGTTGTATTTACGAACTTTTCTATAATTCTATTTGCTCTAGATAAAGTAAAAAAAATTGTAATTGATAATAAATTGCAAAAAGATTATGCAAAAGACGTGTATAAAAATGGAGAATTGGTCTCATTTAAAAACTTTTGTCCCAGTGTTGCTATTTTTATCTGCACCTATAATGAAGAGGCTGATCTTCTTGCTATGACAATCTCTGGTTGCAAAAATATTGATTATCCAAATAAAACCGTATATGTATTAGACGATGGTAAAAGAGATGAAATAAAAAAACTAACAGAACTTTTGGGTTGCAAATACATAACAAGAAAAACAAACAAGGGTTATAAGGCAGGAAACATAAATAACGCTCTTTCCATTACAGAATCTGACTTAATTGTTATTTTTGATGCGGATCATATTCCTGCATCAACCTTTCTTCGAGAAACTGTTTATAATTTTGTTAATGAAAATTTGGCTTTAGTTCAAACTCCACAATTTTTCTGCAACCTGGATGCCTTTCAAAAAAATTTAGAGCTTCCTTTGTATCTAGCTAATGAACAAGATATTTTTTATAAAGTTGTTGAGCCTGGTCTGAATGTTTATGGTTCTGTTTTTTGTGGTGGTACAAATATTGTTTTAAACAGAGAACATCTAGCGTCAGTTGGGAATTTTCCTGAAACTACAATAACTGAAGATTCTTTGTTAGGATTAATTTTTCATGCAAACAAATATGATATTCTTTATTATAATCGTCCAATTGCTGTTGGGTTAGCTGCTTCTAGCTTTGAAGAATATATAAAACAACGGGTAAGGTGGTGTAAGGGAAATTTGCAAATTATGACAAATCCTTATAACTGGCAATATTACGCTAAGTTGACACCTATACAAACTTTTTTCTATTTATCTGGCTTCTTGTATTTTATAACACCGCTTGCAAGGCTAGTCTTTCTTATGGCTCCAGTACTTTTTTTATTCTTTGATATTTCTCCACTGTTAGTTCTTTTTTATCAAATTTTTGCTTTTCAACTTTCGTATTTCTTTTTAAAATTTTTGTTTATACTCTCTCGAAAAGTAAATGTTGGGAATATAGTTTTTGCTGATGTTTATGATCTGCTTTTGTCTATATTTACAATTGGTGGTATCCTTAATACTCTTTTTGTTCCAAAATTTATGCAAAATTTTACTTTTTCGGTTACCAATAAATCAGGAAATATAAAATCTGAGTCGAAGTATATTGTTATAGTGTCTGTTATTCTTGCAGTTTTGGCATTAGCTGAAATTCAAGGGCTATATGACTTGCTGTTTGTTGATCTTTATAGTGAGCTTGCAGTTATTGCAAATTTGGTATGGAATACAATTAATATATCAGTACTTATGTATGCATTACGTGTTGTTTCTGATAAGCCCGAAAAACGTTATTATCAGAGAATAAGAGTTGATGATGAAATAGAAATTACAGATTGTGAAAATAAAAAGCATGATGTTGATTTATACGATGCTTCAAGATCAGGTATTAGTTTTATCTCAAATGAAATTCTTGATGTTGGTGAGTGCGATGTCACAGCTAAAATGGATGACTTTCAGGCTAAAACAAAATTTGTTGCGTCATTAAAGCTTAATAACGCCACCTTGTACAAAATGATTTTTAAAAGGCCTCTTTTTTTATTGAAGCTTACAAGAAGAATGGTAAGGCGCTTAGATTCATATATAAGATTTGCTTATAAAAGACCTGATTCGTGGCAAGATACAAAACTTAAAAAAAAGAATGATAACAATAATAAAAAATAATTATTATTGTTAGTGACGAATTGTAGACTTTTGTGTGCTGTTTTGATTTTTTTTTTATTTATTCTATATAAAAAAGGAGTAGATTATGCAAGTAACTGAAAAATTACTATTATTAAGAAATATACTATTTAAATCATTTTTTATTGGATTATTCTTTCTTATCCTTACAGTTCTTCTTTACATGCCTTGCCACTGTTTAGTTGCAAATTTTTATCATTTTAACTTGGGCATTGGAGAACCTTTGTATCATTTGCTTTGGATATTATTTGTTGGATTAATTAAAGTTATTCTTATATTTTTCTTTTTAATTCCAGCATTGGCTGTTCATTGCACATATGTGAAAGAAAAGGAAAAATTAGAATCCACTCAAAAAACAAGTCCTAATTAAAAAAGAATACCCCCGATTGGATTCGAACCAACGACGCACAGCTTAGGACGCTATCGCTCTATCCATCTGAGCTACGGGGGCATATTTGTTATGTAAAATATTATACTCTTTACATTAGATATGTACAGATATTAATACTTTATGTAATATTATTTGAATTTAGTGTGTAACTTACCATAATAAGATTTGTCTCAAAGCCCCACTATATTAAGGCATTTGTTTCTAAAAAGAGTTAAAATAATAATAAGAAAGACAAATAATCCTGATACATATTTTAACTTTTATATAAGGAACCGAATATGAATAATAATTTAACATTAGGATTTTCTGCAGTAATATACACCTGCTTTCTTTTGTATTTTTTGACTTTTGATATTTATTCACAAGTTGGTCAAGTTATAGTACTTTTAGCTTCACTTTATGTGTTTTTTGATTTATGGGGTGAAATTAAAGATTCAAAACAATAGCAATTCGGTAAATGCTAGTTTGTTTGTTGATCAATGCTTAACAGCGTTTTATTAACGTGTTGCTGATCTTGCATTTTTTTGTGTAAAATAATAAAATGAAAATATTGATTATTAATTCTAGCCCAAGAAAGAATGGTAATTCCAAAGAAATTGCCAATATAATTGAAAATAAATTTAGTCAATTTGGTGATTCGGCTGTGGAAGTAGAGCAAATCTTTCTAACGGAATTTGATTTGCATTTGTGCCGAGGGTGCTGTAATTGTCTTACAATTGGTGAAGATTTTTGTCCTTTAAGTGGAGATGATAGGAAAATTCTTGAAGAGAAGCTATTGGCTTCGAATGGTGTAATATTTGTCTCACCGGTTTATGCAATGAATATGCCTGCAATTTTGAAAAATTTTATGGATCGGTTTGCTTTTACAATGCATAGACCCAGGTTTTTTGAACAATATACAATGTTGATTGCTGTTACTGGTGCTTTTGGTACAAAAGAAACGATAAATTCGTTGTCACAAATTAAATATAGCGGCTTCAATATTATTGAGAAACTACATCTTAAAGCTCAGTCTCCTCTTGAAAATATTAACTTTAAGAATAAACAGCAAATTAAAAAAATTGAAGATAAGATTGAAAAATTTTATAGCAATGTAAGAAAAAAAACTCTCTATTCTCCTTCATTAATGAGTCTTATTTCTTTTCGATTGCAGCAGAAATCTTTTTCTTTATTAAATCCTAAAAAATATGCTGATTGGAAATACTTTAATGAAAATGGTTGGTTTAATGAAACTGCTCAGTATTATACCCAAAATGCTAAAATACCAATATTAAAGGAAATGTCAGCAAGGGCAATTGCAAATATTTTATTCAAAATTTAGCGAATAATCTACTAAAAAATAAAATATTTATCACATAAAAAGTTATGAATAGGATTTTAACTATTGCCTTTCTTCCTAGAAGGCTGCTTTTCATATTTGATTTAAGCAATTTTTGTTGAGTGCATTATTAAGAAATATAAAAATGTATTTAGGCAAAATGACAAATATATTATTGTTTGGGTGTTCAAATTGAAAAGTTTAGTGAGGGTAAATTATTGCGAATTAATTACAAGTATTCAAATCCTACAGGTACATACAGGGATTTTTATAACAAGAGTCATTGTAATGCAAATCGAGCAAAGAGTCGTATCTCCGAGATTAAAACTATATGCGGAGATGCTCTTACTGGTGTTTCTGTCGGTTTAGCTATTGCAGCCTGTGTGTTGAATCTTGGCAGCAAATCTAGTGTTGTAGCCTTTGACCATAAATCTTATGATCAAGCGAATGTTCTGACTGAAGCAGGAATGGATACAAATCATATTTCAGATGATATTGATGAAATGATTGATTCCACTTCTGTAGTTCAGCCAAGCGAGGACTTATCTATCGAAAATGAAGTTGATGTTTCTCTGTTAAAAAATGATGCTCGTGCTGTTGGTACATATTATGTAAAAAAAGGTGAAACACTTTGGTCAATTGCAAAAAAATTCAATTCTTCACTTGATGAATTTATGGCAAGATCTAATCTTTCAAGTGATCAAGTTAATTATGGGCAAATAATTGTTGATGTACCTTCTCGTAAAGCAGAAGAAGACATTAATTTGTCGGATTTTGCGAACGAAATTGGAATGAATGTTGAGGAATTGGCAAAGTTAAATAATCTTTCACCAGAATATATAGTTAGAAAAGGTGAACGTGTGTTTGTTGAAATGGATAAAGCTGAAAAGATGCAAGAACAGCCTCCAATGTCTATAGATACTTCAAAATTGGACTCCTCGCTTAATGCGAATTCTGCAACAGCTGCTGAAAGCTCTAACATAACATTAAAGGATAGTCGTGTTTTTACTTCGGATGAATTATATGAAACGGCAATTTCATCCGCCCCAGATGGGTTAGAAAGACCTTATCCTATTGTGAATAGTCAAGGTCAAATTCAGGCAGAAGAAGAATTCTTTGAGCCGACAAATATCGAAGGTGACCTCGTTGGCAAAACTGTTTTGCTAAATGCAGGACATGGTGGATATAACCCAAAAAATGGCTATTTTGATCCAGGTAGCCACGGCTTTGATGCAGATGGAAATGTTGTTGAAGAATGGTTTATTAATAAACTTATTGCAACTCAAATTAAAGACGAGCTTTTAAATAGAGGAGCAACAGTTATTTATACAAGCGGTAGTGTTTATTCGGTGGTTGACCCTATAAAAAAACATGATCAAGAAGTCGATGCAACAATAAGCGTACACTTAAATTCTTGCGAAAATCCAAGCGTGAACGGTTATCAAGTCTATACTGGATCGAGCCAAGATGAGAAAGACATTGAGCTTGCGAATGAACTTAAAAATCAAATTAATAAGTCTCAATCTGTTTCTTTAAAGCAAGATAATTTCGCTGTTTTGCGTGCAAGTGAATCAAATCCGTCAGTTCTTCTTGAGGCTGGATTTATGTCAAATGCAAATGACATAAAAAATATTTTAGATCAGCAGTATCGTGCTGAACGTTGTAACGAAATAGTCAATGCTATAGCGAATGTAATTCAAAATTAATTAGCGATAATTTAAGGATATGATATATGAATTTTTCTGTCGGCTTTACTCCATATGCTACAAAATCTATTAAACAAAAGAGTGTTAATTCTAATAAGTCAATTGCTTTTTATGGATCGTCGGATTCTTCTGACTCTTATGTGAGTAAAAGACATAAAATAAAACATCCTCTAAAAAAGGCTGCTATTTTAGGAGTGGCTGCTTGGGCAGGTGTTACTCTCACCAATTGCTCCAAAACAATAAATGAGCCACCAACACCTGTCGCGATGGAAGAAGTCCAACAAAATGCAATTGACCTTCAATTAAATCTGAAATTTGAAAAAGCTGATTTGATATATGACATTAATAATATTTTAGACGGCAAAAAAATATCTCAATATTCCTTAGATTTATATATGGCAAACATTTCTAGTGATGAGCCTGATATCTACATGTCAGAGGATTCGGGACAGATGATGGATGTCTTAGCAATTGCCTCGGTATCTGATGTTACCAAAGATCAAGTTCCTGCAGAAAGTTTAAAACCATATTTAATAAAGACTTTGCAGTATGATGACGGCGGATTATTCGACGAAACAGGTGATATTATAACAGGAAGTGGTGAACCTTGGCATTATATTGCAGCAGCTATTATTGATAAACATATGCCTAAATATGCAGATTATATGCCTGTTGAAGAAAAAGAAGCATTGCAAGGTAGGGGATTTTTTGAATCTTTATGGGATGACATAAAAACAACCGCTGGAAAAGGAGAAGAGCGTAAACAATACTTAGGGGATATTCTGGAAAATCGAGACCATGATTATTTATATGGTATTTTGGTCGATGATGCTAATTGGCCCTTTGCACCATCTGATAATCCTTGGTTCGGTCCTGCAGCAGTGGGTTATTCAATCCGTGGAAACTTAAACAACCTTGATGGAATGTCACTTGAAGAGATTGAGCTATTCAGAGATAATTATGCTCTCAATAAGCAAAATCAAAAGAAATTCGCAGAAAATCCAGAGTATGCCCAAAAAGTCATTTCAAGTTACGTTGTAAAATATATGATGGATGCTGTTCTGGAAAATTCAGGTGTTATTAACTCTGGTCTGGCCGCTCTCGGACTTCAGGAGGCAGGCTATATGGATGATGCAATGGATTTAAAATTGATTGAACAAATTACTGCAGAGGCTTCTAAAATTCATCTTTTCAACAGTGAAACTCCAAAATTAGATGCTGCAATAAAAGCGTATGTTATTGAGCGTGACGATCAATATTCCAAGCTGTCTGCCGAAACTCGTGCTGAAATTAGGTCGTTCCAAGGAAATAATCCTGAATCCACTGCCACATCGGTGTTTATGTTAGCTGAGGAAAGTTACTATCGGAAATTGAGTAAAGAAGTTGAAAAACACTCAGTTTTTCAAGAGGCACTTGCGGAAGAGGTAAATAAACCAGATGAAGAAAAAAATCTGTCTGAGCTTGTTATAAAGGCGCTTGAACTTAAAAACTATAACTCAAATCTTTTGAAAATAGTGAAAAAAGAACTTGAAGTTGCAAAATTGACTGAAGATGAAAAGTTGGAAAATAATTTTAAAAATATACAAGCAAACTTGATAGAGCAAAATTCTCAAGTAGATGCAATTATTTCAAATGTTAGAAAGTATGAAGTAGCAGAAGCATTGAATCTTCAACTTGAACTAAATAATAAGTTGTCCGAAAAGCAACCAACTACTTCGTTTGACTCTACAGAAAATAACGATGAAAATATTAATAAATATTTTGATGTTAAAAATTATAGTGTAGAAAATATTAAGAGAGGTATTGATTCTACTATTGAGAACGGAAAAGATCTATTAGATGGAGTGATTGCAGATGGAAAAGCAATATACGAAATTATTGTAGACTAAATTAGCTTTTTTAAAGAATTTGCATTAAAAAAGAGGATTAAAACCCTCTTTATGATTTAAAATACCCTGGACAAGATTCGAACTTGTGACCTACCGCTTAGAAGGCGGTTGCTCTATCCAGCTGAGCTACCAGGGCATATACTGTACTGCGTCCTTATTAAAGTTATATCATATAAAATTTTTCATGCAAGATACTTATATTTTCTCTTTATTTTATTATTACTTGGACATAATTATGGATCCAACTGATCTGTAATGCTTATGATTTCACCAAATGATATGTCAGCCCTTAGAGAGAGTCTTATTCGCGAGGTTCCTTTTGCAACCGTGGGATATCTTATTGGTAGAACATAAAAATGATTTTCGATTAACTTATTACATGCTTCTATTGTTTTATTATTTTCTCCAAAAAGAATAGGGACAATATGGCTGGTGCCTATTGTTTTTAAGCCTTTTTTGTTAAGTTCTTCTCTCAGGCATTGAGCTGTTTTTTGCAGCTCTATTCTTTTATCATTCAGTGAGGGAAGGATTTTTTCCACAATATATTTTGAATAGGCAACATTAATTTCTGGCAGCGATGTGGAGAAAATAAAGCTTCTTGCTTTGTTCGTGAAATATTTAATAAATGTATCATTTGCTGTGGCAAAGGCCCCAATTGACCCAATAGATTTACCAAAGGTTGCAATAATTATGTCTACATCATTCACTGCATTTTGTTCTTCACAAATCCCTAGAGCCTTCTGTCCATATACTCCAAATGCATGTGCTTCATCCACAATTAATATAGCATTGTATTTTTCTTTAAGTTCAACCAGCCTTTTAATGTCTGCAATGTCTCCATCCATGCTAAAAATTGACTCTGTTACTATTATTGCAGTTTCATATTGACTCCTGTATCTTTGCAAACGAGACTCTAAATGATCATAATCTAAATGTTTATATCTGTGGAATGTGGCTCCAGATAATCTCATTCCATCAATAATGCTTGCGTGATTTAATTTGTCAGAAAAAATAATATCTTTCTGTGAGGCTATTGAGGACAGTATACCTATATTTGCGTGGTAGCCGCTATTGAATAATAGTGAATTTTCTTTATTGTACAAACTAGCAATAAGTCTCTCTAGCTTCTTATACGTTGATGAAGTTCCAGTTAATAGTCTTGCTGAAGCAGATCCAAAAGAGCAATCGGTTTTTGCAAGGAATTCTTTGATTATACTCCGATCCTCGGCTATTCCAAGATAGTCATTTGAAGATAAATTTAATAATTTTTTACCATCAATTTCAATGTATTTCCCAATCTTGTTTATGTTTTTAATAGTTCTTGTTTGGGATGCTGTATCTATTTCTTCAAGTTCTTCTATATATCTTTTAAGCATAATATGAGTCTATCATAATAATGAAATAATAAGATTGTAAATTTATTTTAAATATTAGCAAAAAGTGACGTTAAAATGTTTTTATTATTATAGTAAAACTAATTACAGGTATTTTTCATGGCAGGAATAGATCCAATTAAATCATTATATGCTTATATGGCACAGGTTCAGCCAATTAAACCGCAGAACAATAGACAGTCTTCACCTGTCGAGGGAGTATCCTCGGGGGAAACCTCTACAAAAGCTGTTCAGCCAGCTTTTGGGCAACTTACCGGTGGTGAGACAAGACCGACTCAGGCAAGTCAATATGCGGGATTGGCATTCTCTCCTAATTTGCAGAATGTGAATGCTGGTGAGTACAAAGGTAAAGAAAACATACTGAACCAAATTGCAATTGCATAGAATAATAATTTAAAAACCGATGCTAAAAACATCGGTTTTTGATATAATTTTTATATGAAAAATTTATATGATATTAAAGATTGGGATGATGTGAAAATTTCGCAGCGAATAGGCGAAATTCTTATAGCTTCTGGCAAGGTAAACTTACTTCACTTGTCTATGGCGCTTGATGCACAAAAATTTAAGCCTTTAAAATTAGGCGAAATTTTTATTGTTATGAATGTTATTTCTCAACAGGACTTGACTCAGGCACTTAATTTACAGCAGATTATTAATGAAAGAATTATCAATGAATAAACTAAGTTTATTAAAGTTAGGTTTTTTAGCTTTGCTAATTTTTGCTTTGGCGTTGCCAGGTTATTCTAAAAGTATTAAATTTGTGCAGATATCAGATATACACTATTCTTCTGATTCCAATGCCTCAAGTAGTAGAGATGTTTCTCAGAGTGCTGTAAATTTGCGTTTTGCAGTACAGTCAATTATGAAACAAGATGTGGATTTTGTTATGTTTTTAGGAGATAGTACTGATAAATCTGATCCACACGAAATAATAAGCTTCTTGAGATGTGTACAAAAAATTAAAAAGCCATTTTATTTTGTAATAGGAAACCATGATGCGCATAAGCTTGCAGGTATTGATAAAGAAAGTTATATAAAACTGATAAATATATATGATCCTTATCAAAAATCTAAAAAACCTTATTATTACTTTAAACCAAGTAAAGACGTACTAGCTGTTGTGATGGATGGGGCTTCTGATTTTGCTCCGACTGCTCATGGTAATTATTCAAAAGAGATGGTGACTTGGTTGGATAAGATATTAGAGAAAAATAAAGACAAAGTAGTTTTGATTTTTCAACATTTTCCATTGATTGCACCTACCGACAATTACTCTCATACCACTCTGGAGATTGATCCATATATGGAACTTCTTTGTAAGTATAAAAATATTGCATTGATTTCTTCTGGTCATTTTCATGCTGATAAAGTTGTGGTTGATGAAAATGGAATACACCACATATCAGTTCCCGCGCTGTTAAATAAACCTAGCATATACGAAGTTGTTAATGTGAATTATTCTAAAAAACATTTTACACCGCCAACTGAAGTCAAAGTAGAAATATCACGTATTAAGTTATAGTAGATAAATAAAAAGCCCTTTAGGGCTTTTTATTTGTTGCTATTTATATGTTTTCTAGCACATTCGAACATTGAATGAATTAACTCATTGTTTGCTTGGATATTCATTCCCGCAGTTTGCATCAGTTGCCTTAATCTTGATTCCCAAAAAGGATATATTTCTTCTTTTGAGATATCTAGAACTTGTGCAATTAGTGTGAGCTCTTTCCAGTCAAGAGGTATTGGTCTTGAGCCTCTTAGTATATCTACTATTTCAACTCTTTTTTTTCTGGGGAATGCTTTTAAAAATTGCACTGTGGATAATTTTTTTTCTTCTAATTTCTCTTTTAAAAATTCTATGGCATCATCTATTATAATGGGCTCTTGTGGAATTTTATACTCAGCAAATTCCTCCGGTTTTGTATCCATTACTACGGCTATTCTCTCAAGAGTGGTGCTTCTGGTTGAAAAAGGTATTGCGTTGTCTATTAGATTGTATACATAAGACAGAGTCACCCCGATCATTTGTGCGAAGTCTTTTTTGTGTAAATGTGTTGATTCTAGGAAGTTATACAGCTTTTCACTGCTCTTTAAATTTATAATGGACTTATTTTTGGTTGACATGAGTTTCCTCCCTCTAATAATATTTATATAAATAAACTCTTTTAAGATTTTTGAAATTGGTAACTTGATCTGAGTTACAAGAGTAATTATTTTTTTATCTACTAAACTAAGGACAAATAATTATGAAATTGATTGTTGCATTGGGTAACCCTGGCGATAAATATGAGAAAACTAGACACAACGTTGGTTTTTTATATGCTGACAAGTTGGTAAATAAGTGGGGTGGCTCGTTTTCAAATGAACACAAATTTACTGCGCAAATAGCAAAATGTAGTTATGGTGGGGATTCTGTTTGGATAGTAAAACCCCAAACCTATATGAATCTGTCTGGTAAGTCATTAATTGCAATTTTGACTTTTTACAAGCTAGATCCAAAGGGTATATTTGTTGTATATGATGATATTGCTATGAATCTGGGTGCACTTAGATTTCGCTCAAGTGGTTCTGCTGGGGGGCATAATGGTATAAAGTCTATTGTTTCTGTTTTGAGTTCTCAAATTTTTGATAGATTGAAAATAGGAATAGGTCCACAGCCAAAGTTTATGCCTTCTGAATCTTTTGTTCTGCAAGAATTTTCAAAAGAAGAAATTAAAGCGCTAGATATTATTTTAGATAAAGCTGTTTCGGCTACAGAGCATTACCTGACAGATGGATTGAACTCTGCACAGTCTAAGTTTAACTGTAAATAGTATATCTCCAAAAAAAAGAGGGCAATATTGCCCTTGCTGTCTGGAATTAAGAATAGTTGGAAGTATGAAAAAGATTTTAACTATATATAACATCAATAGTTAAGTTTACACAATTAGCCACCTAGGCACTATTTTATTTGTTGTTGTTTATTTTTTGTGGTTCTGGACTTTTTTATTTTAAAAACTTAATTCGCAATAATAAGTGTATAAAAAACACATAATCAAAAACGCTAGTAATTGCAATACTTTGGGGAATTTGTAAAGTATATACAAAAGGAGGGGTTGACAAAATATTTAATGTGGTTAATAATAAAAGTATAAATAAAGTGTAGTTAAAACACTTTAGTTAACAAAAACTCCGAGGTAGGGAAAATGAAAATTAATAGTTTAGAACAAAATTATACACCAACATTTAAAAGTCCGGTATTGGCATATCCTGAATATGCGTCTGGATATAAAGAGTCAGTTTTCAATGCAACTAAAGCAGATGCTTTTGATAATAACATTGCTAGTGCTTTAGCTAACAAATTTGCAAAAGCGTTTAGGTTGTTATTTACTCCTGAAATAACTGCTTCTGCGAAAAATATTAAAGAAGGCATAGACCTTGTTTTTGAAGATCCTCAAGTTGGCAAAACTCTTAATAAACTTGCTTAAGACTCATTGTATACCCATTTTTTTCTAAGTCGCCACTGTATAAAAGTTAAAATACTTATAAAAACGAATAATACGTAAGCTATAGCGGAAGCTTTGCCTACATTAAAAAATTCAAAAGCGTTTTTATAAAGCCAGTAAACAATTACGTTTGTTGAGTTATTTGGTCCACCTTGTGTCATCAAGTATATAAGGTCAAAAACTTGAAATGAGGAAATTGTAGTTATTATTAAAACAAAAAATATTGTTGGACTGAGTAATGGAATGGTTATTCGTTTAAATATTTCAAATGAATTTCCGCCATCAATCTTTGCTGCCTCATACAATTGAGGATTTATTGCAGATAAACCCGATAAAAATATTATCATATTGTATCCAACGAGTTTCCATACAGACACTATTATTATTGCGACCATTGCTGTTTGTGTATCATATAACCATTCTATGTGAGTTTTTAGTAGTAAGTTAATTGCACCGATATTTGGGTCAAAAATCCACTCCCAAACCATTGCTATAACTATCATTGGTGTTATAAAGGGAAGAAAATATGATGTTTTAAAGAAGTTTTCACCTTTAATTTTTGAATACAGAATACTCGCAAGAACCAGCGGAATAATTGTGCCAAGCAAGGTTGTTGCTATTGCATATATTACTGTATTTAGCATTACAGACCAAAAGTCTATACTAGTTAATAACTCTGCATAGTTTTTAAAACCTATAAATTGAGGCTTTGATAATAAATCCCATTTAGTAAAACTCAATAGCAAAGACATTATTATAGGAACAATTATTAGCAATATACTTCCAGCCAGGCTTGGCAAAATAAGTAGTGTTGCTTTTATGCTTTCAATATTTCTTTTTTTTATATTTAACTTTTTCTTCATCTTTTTGCTTTTAATAGATAAGTTTTTTATAATAATATAAACGAAGATCTATAATTTACACAAGGAGAAAGAATGATTATTAATCATAAATTTACTGCATTTGGCAAAAATGATATTCGAGGGATATATGGTGAAGATGTTACTGAAGATCTATTCTACTATGTAGGAAGAGCTTTTGTTGCATATATATTAGAAAATTCCAATGAAATCCACAAAAACATATGGGTAACTGTTGTTCGGGATGCGAGGTTGCACTCTGAATCGCTAACCAAGGCTTTAATAAAAGGAATTACACACATGGGTGCAAATGTAATAGATCTTGGTTTAGCGCCGACTCCTATTGGTTATTATTCTGAATTTGCAGGGATTCCTTCCGACATAACTGCGGGTAAACATGTAATGGGATCACTAATAGTGACAGCTAGTCATAATCCGAGTGAATATAATGGTCTCAAAATGACATTTAATAAGGCCTCAGTTACAGAAGACTCAATCAAGCGTGTGAAAGAATTGACGGCAGAGCAAATGACCGCAGATCATATTGGTTCTAGAAGAGGTATTATCAAATCATATGACATTCTTCCTGCATACATAGAGGCAATGTCAAATAAATTTCCTAATGTCGGGGAAGGAATAAAAGTTGTTGTTGATAGCGCAAATGCCACCGCTGGGGTAGTTGCTCCAGAACTATACAGGGAACTTGGTTGTGAAGTTATCGAGTTGTTCTCGGAGCCTGATGGCAGGTTCCCTAATCATCATCCAAATCCGAGTGATGAAAAGACGTTAGATGAATTGAAAGCTGTTGTAAAAGATGAGCAAGCAGACTTGGGAATTGCTTTTGATGGTGATTCAGATCGAATAGGTGTTGTTGATTCATCTGGGAATTATTTAACAGGAGATAAGCTATTATTGGTTTATGCACTTGATGTTATATCCGATTTAGTAAAGCGGGGAGAAAAACCTACCGTTGTGTCGGAGGTAAAATGCTCTCAAGTGTTGTACGATACTATAGATGAGCATGGAGCTAATGCTGTTATGTGTAAAACAGGACATGGCTACATTAAAGATAAAATGAAAGAGACTGAGGCTATATTGGCTGGTGAAATGAGCGGTCACATGTTTTTTAAGGACAGGTATTATGGATTTGATGATGCTGTTTATGCTGGCTGTAGAATTATAGAGATAATTGCTAAAAATAAAAAAAATAATCCTGAATTTAAATTGGAAGATTTGTTGATTCCTTTTACTCAGGTTCATACATCAAGCGAAGTTAGATTTCATTGTCCGAATGAATTAAAGACCGTTGTTTTAACAATGTTGCAGAAAAGAGTTGAAGAAGATTCAAATATGTTTGCAAAACCAATAAAAGGTATTATTACACTGGATGGGTTGAGACTTGTTTTTGATGATGGTTTTGCGTTGATTCGTCAGAGTAACACTGAGCCTGTTTTTACACTTCGTTTTGAAGCAAAAGATAAGAAGCAGTGTGATGTATATAAAAATGTTATGTTGGAGCAATTACAAGAATGCATCGATGCTAGTAAGTAGGAACTATGACTAAGAAAACAACCACAATATTTTTGATTACTTTATGTTTTGTATGCCTAATTGTTGGAATCTATAATTCTACATGTGGGTTGTCCTATTACAATGACAATGTTGAAACAAAACGAGCAAATCCACTTTTGACAGCTTCAGCAAGTAAGGTTGGGGTTGTTACTATTGATGGGATTATCGATTCTAGTAATAAAATTAGTGCGTTTTCTAACGACTTTAGTGCTCAGTCTGCCCTTAAATCCTTAAAACAGGCGGAAAAAGATAAAGAAATTAAAGGTGTAATAATAAAAATAAATACTCCTGGCGGAACAGTAGCTATGTCTCAAAGTATTTACAATGAGGTGCTTCGCGTTAGAAAAGAAAAACCAGTCGTGGTTGTTATGGATGATTTAGCCGCAAGCGGGGGCTATTATATTGCATCGGCGGCTGATCGAATTTATGCATTACCTGGAACATTAACAGGTAGTATTGGTGTAATTTTTTCAACTATGGATATTCATCAGCTGTTGACCCAAAAACTGTTGGTTTCTCCTAATGTAATTAAAAGCGGTAAGTATAAAGATATTGGATCTGGTTATAGAGCAATGACCCCTGATGATAAGAAAATACTGGAGGGAATTGTTGATGACTCATATGCTCAGTTTTTGGCTGCAATAGAACTTGGTAGGGTTAATAGAAATGATGCATATTCTGCTCCAAAAACAAACTTGAAACAGCAGGTTTTAAAAACATATGCAGATGGTAGGATTTTTACAGGATCACAAGCTAAAAAATTAGGTTTTATTGATTCATTAGGAGATTTGACTGACGCTCAAGCCACAATAAAATCAATGATTAATGAAAGATTCGGTATTAAGTCTGAGGTTGTACTAATTCCATATTCTAAAGTCTCCTCATTCAGTGATATATTATTTGGAGTAAGTGAAAATTTATTTAGCAGACAAGCTATGCTTGACTCTGTGATTCCAGTTAGTATGAAATTGACAAGAAAACCATTATATCTTTGGGAGTAAATATGAGTAATTATCTTAATAAAGTGCATGATTTTATATTTGAGCCAAGAGAAGTTTTTTCGAGTTTAAAAAGCGAACCCAAACTTTCTCAAGGACTCTTTACATTAGTCTGGGTGAGTATTTTTGTTCATTCACTTCACTACGTGCTTACTGCAAATATTCTTAATGTATTTTGGTTCTTATTTACTTTGATAAATTATATCTTTGGAGTTATATTTTCGTGGTTTATGGCAGGGCTGTTTTTTGAATATATAGCGAAAATTTTTGGTTCTTCAGGACGACTAAAGACTATTTTGTATTTGTCATCTTTTGCTATTTTGCCTTTTTTGTTTCTTGCACCGCTTGAGCTATTGAAAAAAGGTGGAGATCTTGGTTATTTTTTGGGTGCAATATTTGAAGTAATTATATACTTATGGACTATGTTTTTATATTGTAAATCACTAGAAATCACGTATGATTTAAAATTTTCACGAGCTGTTATGCTAATATTTCTTCCATTTATTGCAACATTCTTTGCAATATCTTGGGCAATAGGATTCTATGTAAACCTGTTTTATATATTTAATGTGTAATTAACATATTAAATATAACGGTTTATGAGAAAAATATTATTATTTACGTGCATAATTTTTATGTGTTGTTCTGCTGTATCAGCAGCAACTGCCAATGGTTCAAGTCTAACAACTCTTGAAAAACAGTTATTTGGCTATGAATATAAAACTGATTCTGACGATGCAAGAATTGCTAGAATAGAGACTTATTTATATGGTAAAAATAACCAAGGAAGCGTCTCAATAAGAATTAAAAAAGCATCTACAGACATTGGTCTTTCTTCTGGTGATGTACAGCCTTTACCAAAACTTGCTTCAAAACAAGCTGGGGCAACAGGAGCAGCTACGCCTGCTTATCCTAAAGATTCACCAGAGGTGGAGTATCCTATAGTTAATAAATTAGAAACTTCTGTATTTAAAAAAACATATACAGGTGAAAGTATATATTCAAGATTAGACAGACTGGAAAATAAAATATATGGTTCAGTTAGTAAAGATGCATTGAGTGAGCGGGTTAATAAGCTAAGGCTTGCAATAATGGATAATCCTAATGATTATTCAGGAGTTGCATCATCTGACTTTGTTCAAGGGTTTGACTCTTCTCAAGATGATCTATTGAGTGTGGGACCGGCAAATAATTCTAATGATTATAATTATGTATCGCCTGATACGACGAGAAATAGCTATCTTGGGATGGAATTGACCTCGGCAGAACAAACGCTATTGAATAATTCTTTTGAAGGGGAAGCAATAAATACTAGATTAAGCAGAGTTGAGAGTTCATTATTTAAGAGAACATTCCCATCTGATGATCCAGCATCAAGAATGCAAAGAATATCAGCTGCGAATACGGCTAAAAAAACTGCAAGCCAGTATGATAATAATAAATTCTCTAGAAATCTATCTACAGGAATGCAAATAGGTAGTTTCCTATTAATGATACTTGCTATGATTCTATAGAAAATGTTCGTTTTGGCGATTCATTTAAGTCAAGTTGATTAGATTCAGCAATCTTTGATGAATTTCGTTTTGCTTCTATTACTTCATCTCCAGCTTTAGCACCTAATGAGTATCCTGTTATTGAGGCTCCAACAAACGCTATGCCAGTTAATAGGCCACTTATTATTTTTATGCTCTTATTGCTTGATTCATTTGTTAATTTTAATACTTTACTTATTCGTTTTACACTTGCTTCACCGATATCATCGCCATATTTTTTTAAGATATCTTTTACACCTGCTTTTTTCATCAAGTGCTCACTCGCAAACATAACTCCAAGCCCGCCTGCTTCATGAAAAGACGCAGCTTCTTTATCTTCAGCCTGGGAAATTTTTAGAGCAGATGAAGCAACAATTAATGGATTAACGAGATTACCAGCAAAATTTAAAGCTTTTTCACTTAATCCAAGGGCTGAAACAGCGGACTGTGTACTTTTGCCAACGGCCCCATCTATCTGTCTTATTTTGTTCACAGTGCTCACTGTTTGAGCGCCAACAACCGGAGCTCTGCCAATGTCGCCATGTTTGACTTTTTCTGTATTTCTAAATAAGAATACTGTACTTGCAAATGCATTAGACATTTTACTTACTTACCACCCAATGTTATCTATTCACACTTTACCTTACTTATATAAACAAATTTGTTAGTTACAAATTGCGTGAGTATTATAATTTGTTACAAATTTTATAATATTGTTTCACTTTAAGATCATTAAAAACATGTGCAATACTAAGTTTTATTGTATTATATTGTTATGATATTACAGAGGGATAGCTGTGTATAAGATTTTTTTCATAATATTAGCTTTTGTAGTTTTTATATATGTTATATATAGGGTCTATCGCTCTTATAGTGACGACTTTAGCTTTGATTCCTCTCAGGATAATGGACAAGCTAAAACTGTTTCTGACAAAATAGATTCATTGAGAAAACTAGGGCGTTTACAGGAAGCTTTTGCTGTTGCAAAAAAATATTTGTCATCTGCTCCAAAAGACCCCAAAGCAAGATATACATATGCAAAGCTTTTATATGATGTTGAAAAATACTACGATGCAATTGGGCATTTAAACCTTATATTAAGAAGTAATCCAAATTATTCAGATGCAATATTATTGCTGGGAGATTGTTTTTATAAAACAAAGCAAAACTCTAAGTCAATAATTGTGTTAAGAAGCATGATTGAAAAAGATCCAACAAACATGCAAGCTTTGGCTAAATTAGCAAATCTTTATATCGCTAAAAAAGAAAAGAAAAACGCTATTCCTATATATAAGACGATGATAGAGCTTACTAAAGATAATGAAGAAAAAAGAGCATTACATGTAAAGATTATTAGTTTTTATTTTGAACTCAGAGAATGGTCTAATCTTATTAGTGAAGCTAGGTCTGTTCTTGAACAATTTCCTAATGACAAGAGTGTACTTGTCTTCTTAAAGAAAACATATGAAGAGTGTGGAGATGTTAATAATGCAATACAAGTCATTGAAAGGCTTATTGAGCTTGATCCATATAGTTTAGCAAGTTATGAAGATATTATTCCAATGTTGTATAACAATGGTCAGTTTGATAAAACAGTACGATATTGTGAAGCTGCCATAAAAATGACCGGGGTTAACAAATCGCTTGTGAATTCTTATATTGCTAAATCCTACATTGCCAAAAAAGAGTTTGATAGAGCACTAACTTTCTTAAAAACGGCAATAGTGGATTCAGTAAATGATGCAGAGTTGAAAAAGACATTAGCTGAACTTTATTGTGCAATAAATGATTTCGAACAAGCGATAACAATCGTTGAAGTTTTGATTGATGAATCTGGTCCCAAAGATGTAGATGCTCTTATGTTACAATTAAGTAATGTGTATTTTGAGTATGGTAACTTTCTTGCGGCTAATAATGAAGTTCATTTAGCTTTTGAAAAATATGAAAAAGCAATTGCTAATAATCCGTCTAATCCTGAATTTCTTTTTGTAATGGCAGAATTGAATACAAAAATAAAAAACTATAGTGAGGCTATAAGAAATTATAAAAGCGCGATTGAGCTTAACCCCAGAACTTGTAAGTACTATTTAAGGTTAGCCTCTTTGTATTATGAAATTGACAATATACTTGAGGCAAAAAAATATTTTTCAGATGCTATTTTAATTCAGCCAGACTCGGTATTTGCCCATGCTTCAATAGGTTTGATAAATGCTAAGCAAAAAAATGCTGATGCTGCAATTTCATCATTCCAGACCGCCATTAATTTAGAGCCAGATAACACCGATATTAGATATAATTTGGCTCTTGCATATGAATTAGCTGGTAATATAAATAAGGCAATTGAAGAGTATAAGATCGTTCTTCAATATGACCCGGCTCATATCGGAGCAAAACATAACATAGAATTATTAACAAACATGTATTAATCCGTACAAAAGATAAATTTTTTGTGAGTGGATTATAGTTATAGATAGGGAGACATTTTATGAAAGACAAAACTTTTTTGATGATTCCTGGACCAACACCGGTACCAGAGAGCGTTCTGTTAGACATGGCTAAACATCCGATTGGCCATAGAAGTTCGGAGTTCTCCAGTATTCTATCGTCGGTATATGAAGATTTAAAACAAGTTTTTGGAACAAAAAATGATGTTATTATATATACCTCAAGTGGAACAGGAGCAATGGAGGCAGCTCTCGGGAATCTTGTTAATGAAGGCGATAAGGTTTTATCTCTTATAATTGGAAACTTTGGTGCAAGGTGGGCAAAAATTGCTGCTTCAAGAGGTGCAATTGTCGATAAAATAGAAGTAGAGCCAGGTTTTGCTATTTCGCCTGCTGCTTTAAAAGCTAAGCTTGATGCTGATGTAAATAAAGAAATAAAAATAGTTACGCTGACTCATAATGAAACAGCTACAGGAGTTACTAATGATGTTAAATTGTTAGTTTCACTGATAAAAGAGCATGGCGCTTTGTCTGTAGTTGATGGCGTTACTAGTTTAGGCGCGCTCGAATGCAGGATGGATGAGTGGGGTATTGATGTACTTGTGTCTGGTTCACAAAAAGGATTTATGATTCCACCAGGTCTTGCTTTCTTGGCTGCAAGTGAAAAAGCTTGGAAAATTCATGAAGAATGTAAGTATCCTAGTTTCTATTTTGACTGGACAACTAATAGAAAGGCTGTGCTGGATAGTTCTACTGCATTTACACCTGCTGTTAACTTGATTGTAGCTTTGAAAACTTCTTTGGATATGATGAAAGAAGAAGGGTTGGAAAATATTTGGGCAAGACACAAAAAAATTGCCCTAGGAATTAGAGAAGCAGTAAAAGCAATTGGGCTAGAATTGTTTGTTAAAGATGAATCTATAGCCAGTTACGCTATTACTTCTGTATTGCCTCCAGATGGAGTCAGTGTGCCTGACATTAGAAAAGTGCTAAAAAATGACTATGATATAGTAGTCGCAAATGGACAAAATAAGTTAAAGGATAAAATATTTAGAATTGGTACATTAGGCTATGTCTCTGAAAGAGATGCCATAACTGCTGTAGGATCCTTGGAATCGACTTTATACAAGCTTGGATACAAGTTTGAGGTTGGCGCAGGAATGGCAGCACTTATAAAATCATTAAACAGATAGGAGACGCAATGAAAGTACTTATTACGGATAAAATTAATGAGGCAGCAGGCAAGGTTCTTGATGGAGTTGCTGAAGTAGACTTTTTGCCAACGATGCTTGAAGATGAGTTGGCAGAAAAAATTAAAGATTATGATGCAATAATGGTTAGAAGCCAGACCAAAATCACAAAAAAAATTTTGGAAGCTGGAAAATCATTAAAAATTGTGGGTAGAGCTGGTGTTGGGGTTGATAATGTAGATATAGAAGCCGCAACCCAAAATGGAATTATTGTTGTAAATTCTCCAGATGGAAATACAAATGCTGCTGCTGAACATACAGTTGCTCTTATGATGGCGATGGCTAGAAATATTCCTGAGGCAGTGGTCTCAGCAAAGTCGGGGGCTTGGGATAGAGCAAAGTTTACCGGTATAGAAGTCTATGGGAAAACATTAGGCATAATTGGTTTTGGGAAAATAGGTTCACACGTTGCAACAGTTGCCATTGCATTAGGAATGAATGTTGTTGTTTGTGACCCATATACATCTCAAGATATAGTTGAAAAAATTGGGGCAAAATATGTAAAAACGCTCGATGATTTTTGGAAATTATGTGATTTTATTACTATTCATGCGCCAAAGACTAGAGAAACAGCATATTTAATTAATAAAAATACTTTAAATAGAATGAAAAAGGGTGTAAGAATAATTAATTGTGCTCGTGGCGGTATAATAGATGAATCCGCACTAAAAGAAGCAATTGAATCAGGGCAAGTTGCAGCGGCAGCGATTGATGTATTTGAAACAGAGCCAGATATAAAAGACTCTCCATTAGTAAAATGTAATGGAAATGTTCTCTTAACCCCACATCTTGGCGCAAGCACCACTGAGGCTCAATTTAATGTTGCAATAGATGTTGCAGAGCAGATTAAGGAAGTATTAACCGGCGGTTCTGCAAAGGCAGCCGTGAATATCCCATCATTGAAACCTGAAGTTTTAGAGCCTGTAAAAGATTATATGCAGCTTGCTGAAAATTTGGGGCAATTAGTTTCCCAAATTGTTGTTGGAAACTTTAAATCCGTGAATATAACAGTAAGCGGTGTGTTAGCAGAATTAAATGTGGCACCACTTGAAGTTGCGGTTTTAAAGGGTATTTTTTCTTCTGTTATGGAAAGTGTTAACTATGTTAATGCTCCAATAATTGCTCAGAAAAAAGGGATTAATATTATTACTTCAAAATCACAAAAGGACTGTACGTATATAGGTTCAATTTCTGTTGAACTAAGCACAGACGCTGAGACTAACATTGTAACTGGGGCGCTAATAGCAGAACAAATGCCTAGAATTGTTAAAATCAATCAATACAACATGAGCATTGAGCCTGATAAACATATGTTAGTTGTCCCTCATGAAAACAAACCATCAATGATTGCAAAAGTAGCAGCAGTGATTGGTGAAAACAGTGTTAATATTAGCAGGATGCAAGTTGCTCAAAAATCTGACAAATCTGATAATGAGTCAATCATGATTATAAATACAGAAAGCGTTGTTAGTAGTGAAACTATAGACAAAATAAAAGCAATTGATGGAATTTCTAATGCAAAATATGTAAAATTGAACGCCTGATTTTTTCGATTTTATCTTTATTATGAATATAATTTTATAGCATAGTCTTATGACTATGCTATAAAATTGTTTCCAAATTTGCTTGAACCAACAAAGTAACACTCTTCTAACATTTTATTTAAGTTTGTATAAACTTTTTGGTAAGGTCTGTTGCTTGGTTGAGCAAGTGCTTTTGCTGTTTCTTCATATACTTCAGCTGCGTTTAATGTATATTTAAAAAATGTATTTGTCATCTCTACTTTGTCCTCTCTTAAATTTTTCTCTGTCTCTTTGTTTATTAGTTGCTACCTTGTGTGTTAAATTCGTTTTTGATTGAGCTGTCTACAATCTTTTGTACGCTTTCCATTTCGCTTGATACTGCCTTTTCTTGTGTTTCTAATTGTTTTTGTTGAAGGTCTAATCTGTTTTGAGCTACTGTAAGTTCAGCTAATTGAGCATCAAAATCTGCAGTAATTGCTTCGGTTCCTGTAGATAAAGCAGATGCTAAATCTTCTGCGCTTCCAGAGGAAAGCATTGATACATAATCGTTAACCGCTTGAGCTCTTTCATTTAGTATTTCTGAGTTTTCTTGAGCTAGTCTTTGTGTTTGGTTAACAAGTAGTGTTAATTTATATTCTAGGTCAGATTTTCTAGCTGTTAATGTTAATAATCTTGCTTGATTTGGTGCTAATGCCATTTTAAACCTCTTACACTTGCTTTACTTACTTATATAAAAACAATAAGTATATAATAATTGCCTAATTAGTATATACTTGTCGTTACATAAGTTAATATTATGCGTGTATTTAGCTTATATCTTAAAAATACTTTTTAGCCTTAAGTTCATCTGGCATAAATTGTTGTTTTGCATCGGGTTGTGAGTGGGTGTATATGTATCCTTCTCCAAAGCCGTACTTGCTTGCATCTTTATAGTGAGCATCTCTTAAATGCATTGGTGGTTGATAGTTTTGTCCATTTGTTATGTCTCTTATAGCTGAATCTATTGCCATACAAGCTTTATTTGATTTAGGCGACCTTGCAATATATTCAACAGCTTGCGCTAAAGGAATCCTTCCTTCAGGTAGCCCAAGTATTTCAACTGCTCTGAAAGCGCTTACGGCAATATTTAGCGCGTTTGGTGCTGCATTTCCAACATCTTCTGCGGCACAAACTATCATTCTTCTGGCTATAAATCTGGGATCTTCACCTGCTACTATCATTTTTGCAAGCCAATAGATTGCTGCATTAGGGTCTGATCCTCTCATGCTCTTTTGAAAAGCGGATGCCATATCGTAGTGATCCTGCTGTGAGTATTTTATTGAGGATGTTTGGGCAAGTTCTTCTAATATTTTTATTTTAACGTACCTTTTATTATCCTTAATATCTGCTGCAAAATAAGCATTTTCAAGTAAATTTAGTGCGGTACGGGCGTCTCCTCGTGCATAGTTAATAATAAACTCAACAACATTATCTTCTGTTTCATAATTAGAATATTGATTTTTAAGGTACGCTAGCCCTCTCATAATAATATTTTTGATACTATCATCATCTATGGCTTTAAGATTGATTACTTGTACTCTGGAAATTAATGCTGGTATTACTTGAAAAGAAGGGTTTTCTGTAGTTGATCCAATTAAAAACAATGTTCCATTTTCAATATGTGGAAGTAGGGCATCTTGTTGAGTCTTACTATATCTATGTATTTCATCTATAAATAATATTGTTTTTTGTCCGTATATGAGTTTTTCTTTTGCAATTTCTACGCTTGCTTTTATATCTTTAATTCCTGAAGAGACAGCACTAAGCTCAATAAAATTGCTTCCAGTGTGGTTGGCTATAAGTCTTGCTAGTGTTGTTTTGCCACACCCGGGAGGTCCCCAAAGTACAAAAGAAAATAATCTTTTTGAATTCACCAAATTAATTATTGCGGAATTTTTGTTGACAATATTTTTCTGACCCAAATATTCTTCTATTGATTTGGGTCTAAGCATTTCTGCAAGTGGAATTTGTTTATTGTTGTTTTCTAAAGTATCAAATAAGTTCATATTTCAATATTATACAAATCATCTTAAATTATATATAATATATTCTAACATTAATTTGGGAGTTCGTATGAAAAAGGTCTTTATATATTTTTTTATAGTGATATTTATACTAATTGGTTTGTTCTTGCTAAAAAATAGTAAGAAAGATAGCGGTAAGACCCAAATAGTTTTCTGGACTTTGCAGATGGGAACATTTTCTGACTATATTAACCCTCTTATAGATAAATACGAGTCTCAAAACCCCAAAATTAAAATTATATGGATAGATGTTCCTTATTCTGAGGGAGAAAAGAGAACTCTTTCTGCGATGTTAAGCGATAACCCTCCTGATTTAATTAATTTAACTCCAGAGTTTTCTATTTTGCTCGCGCAAAGAAAAGCATTAGAGCTAATAGATAAAAGCCAGATGTCGCAATATCTTCCATCTATAGTAGATCAACTTAAAATCGGTGAAAAGTATTATGCATTTCCTTTTTACGCTACCACTGCATTAACTGTTTATAATGATAACTTGTTAAAGAAATCCACGTTAAACTCTTTGCCAAAAACATATGATCAAGTTTTTAGTTATGCAAAAGATGTAAAAAGATCAACTGGTGCTTATATTACAATGCCAACATTAACCGAGAATGATACTTTATTAAAAATACTAAATAAATATAATATAAATACGTCTGAAAGTTTGTTATCTAAAACTTCAAAAAATATATTTAGCCAAATCAAAGATATATACAGATTAGACTTTATCCCAAAAG
>JAEYQN010000108.1 GCA_023409995.1 Cyanobacteria bacterium OH_CBB_238
CTTGTACATAGCCCACTTGTAAACCCATTAATTTAACAGGAGAGCCTTTCATCAAACCATCCACGTCATTGAAAAACAAATAATAACTGTTTATTTTTTGTTCATAATAAGAGCGAATAAAGACAAATGATACCGAAATTATCGTAGCAATAATCAGCCATAAAAACAATTCACCTATCCATATAACTCTTTTATTCATTACTTTATTATAATCACAATATGCTCGCTTTACAAAACATTTATGTAGCTTAATTATCTTTTGAATATCTATTTACTGATATAAGTCCAACTAAGCCAACCATTAGGAACAATATACTTACAACTTGAGCGATTGGAATACCTGCAATATTTAAAATGCTATCTAATCTTAGGGATTCAATACAATACCTAACTACAGAATACATTATAAGGTAACTGAAAAATATGCCCCCAGGAACATTTTTTTCTTTTTTTCTAAGGATAAAAAATAAAACCAGCAGAATAAACAGATTAGCAATCGACTCATATAAAAATGTAGGATGAAAATAGTTCACATTAAAAAATTGAATTGGTCTTGATTCAATAGGAATAAAAACTTTCCATGGTAAATTTGTTGGAATTCCAAATGCTTCAGAATTAAAGAAATTACCCCAGCGACCAATTGATTGCCCCAGAACAAGACCATAAGAGAACAAGTCTGCAATTTCAAAAAAGTTTTGATTATATTTTTTTATGATAAAAGCGCCGACAATTATTGACCCAATAATTGCACCATGAATAGACAATCCCCCATGCCAAACCGCAATCATTTCCAAAGGATGCTTTAAATAGAATTCAGCATCGAGTACAACGTAATAGAGCCTAGCTCCTATAATACCTCCCAAAATCAAATAAAAAGATAAATCCAAAACAAATTCACGAGGAATATGATTATAATATCTTCTTCTTATAAAAGAAACAAAAGACAAACCAACTATAATAGCAAAAGCCATAGTTATTCCATACCAATGAATAGGAAAATTAAAAAGCCTAAATGCTATTTGACCTGGAGACGCAAACATTAGTTTTCCTGAATAGGAGCACCTTCTGAAATATTATATTTTTTGAGCTCCGAATTAAGATACTCAATTCTTCCATTCACTTTGTCTTTATCTTGAGCATCAATTTTTTTAGAAAGATATTCATTATAATTTGAGATAGCTTCTGAAATTTTGTCACAAATAAGTTTCTTATCTGCGTCAGTCAATTTTTTTGGTTGAATTTGAACAGCTGAATCTTCCATTTTATTTTCATTCGAAGACTCTGTGGTTCCATTTACAATTTCAAAAGCTTTTTCTTCATTAGCAACACCTAACGAATAATATGCATCAACAAAATCAGGTTTTAATTTTAGTACATTATTTAGCGAAGCTATAGCATCGTCAAATTTACGAGCTTCAATATAAGCTACAGCTAAATTATAGTGAGTTTCGTACATATTGCTATCCAAATCCAAACTAGCTTTCAATCTACAAATAGCGGTTTCGGTATCACCATTATTCATATATTGTTTCGCTTTATTATTCAATTCTTGAACAGCAAAGTTGTTTATACACGCTGTTGATAACACAGATACAAATAATATAGTAATTAAAAGAACTAACTTTTTCACCAGATCATATCCTCTCACTGGAGTAATTCTACTACATTAACTTAGGATTTTGCAATATGTTCAAAATAAGATACAATGTATAAATGATATTTTAATAATTATTCTAATTAATTTATTTGAGAAGAGATAAGAAATAACTTGCTTTAACAGGTATAAATATTATAAACTTATATAAAAATAAAAAGTAAGGATTTGTTACAATGGGCGAAGATAAGAAAATTGTTTCTCTTAATAATATGAGAGAAAAAAGCAAAAATAGTGAATCACAAAAAGATGATTCTGCTCGAGTAGAGCCCATATACTGTAGCTTTTGTGGAAGACCAAATACCCAAGTAGTAAAAATTGTAAAAGGACCAGGTGTAAATATTTGTTCTGAATGTACAATGATTGCTGTTCAATATTTAATATTAGATGACAAAATGCCATCAGGCGAGGCGCAAAAAATACTCGACATATTCTGGAGCAAGGTTTAATTAATGACTCAAAGCTTAAATAAACTACAAATCAGAGCAAAAATCCTAACAATTCTCTCCGATTTAAAAACATATAAATCAATAACTCAAAGTATTTTTTCAGACAGTATTCTGCCAATTAAAGAAATTGAAGACAAAGAAGCCGTTTTTGATATTCTCTGTAGAGAATTAAACAAACCACAAGATTCTTTTGTAACTCTAGTGAAAGCAACTATGCTTGAGACAATTCCTGAAGAATTCTTAAAAGATAAAATATTTTCATTAATAAGTTCTCAAAGAATCTCTGACCAAGCAAAATATCACCTAGTTCAAATATTAAGAGACTTAGGATCTCCTATAGATTATGACCAATTTTTCAACTATTTTGATGACCCGGAATCTATTCTGGATTATGATACCCAAAAACTTTTAGAATTTGCAGTTGTAAACCCTGAAACACAAATTGATTTTCTTGATTTTTTGTCATCACTACCTGATTCAGACAAGTTAACATTAATTGATTCACTTAACGAAGATTATACAGGGGACAATTTAGCTAATATATTAGCCCCTATTTTATCTTGTGATTTTTCAGAAGAAGTACTAAAGCGTTCTATAGAAATTCTTGCTGAGTCAAAATCGTCATTAGTTTTAGCTCCATTGGAGTGGTTTACAAAAAATTCAGTTAATGCTGCTCTTTTATCTATAGCCAAAAAGAGCATAAAGATGCTTAAACTCTCAGGCGCTTCGGTTGAAAAAGCTGACAAGTTTTACAAATTGGCACTATCTACTTCTAAAGTGCACAGATGCTACACAACAATACCAGATGGGCATAATAACCAAGGCATTATTTTTTCAAGAATAAGAGAAGATAAAACAATTCAAATGTTCGCACTTGTAATAAGCAACATTTATGGAATTATTGACTGTTTTGGGTTTAATTTTCTACTGGAAGAAGAATTCGAAAGAATTATAAGTCGCTTTTATAAAAATGACATCAAAGTTGAAGTTTCTCCTGAATATTGCAAATATATTACTAATAAAGCTCGTAACCTAAGCGACATATTTAAGGAAAAAGTAAATTATGA
Source organism: Cyanobacteria bacterium OH_CBB_238 (assembly GCA_023409995.1). Taxonomy (GTDB): domain Bacteria; phylum Cyanobacteriota; class Vampirovibrionia; order Gastranaerophilales; family Gastranaerophilaceae; genus JAEYQN01. Next base: position 3,171 of record JAEYQN010000108.1, read on the forward strand.
ATTCTTATGCTGGAATCTTTTATTAAAGGATACAAAAGAACTAAAACTATCTATAGAAGATTGGGTTGAAGAAAACTTGAAAGTCATTCAGGTCAATGAACAAAATATTTCTAAGTTATTCAATAATGATTATTCCAGCAAATGGTTTTTTACACCAGAAGACAGTGAGCCATTAGCTAAATTGATTGACGAGATTTCAAAAGAAGGAGAACACATATCTATAACCATAATAGAATCTAAAATAAATGATTACTATAATCAAATATGGGATGTTTCAACTGAACAACAATTAGATGGCAAAATAATCAATACCGCATATTTAATTGCCCAGCTTAATGATATAGACTCCGCCAATTCTTTGTATTCAATACTATTTAGCACTAAATACAAACATGAAATGATGCAGGAAATACTCAAGAAAAGCATCTATGAATATTTGTTATCCTTGAGACAAGAGTATAAAGAAAAAAAATTCAATACAAACATTTTTAGATTAAAAAAAGAAAACGACCAAGAAAAATTCAAATTAAAAACAATAGAAAAAATGATTAAAGAAATAGAAGAGGCCTGGACAAATGGATAGAGTAATAGGTCTTGATGTGGGAAAAAAACGCATTGGCATTGCAATGAGTGATGCTTTGCTTTTGACTGCACAGCCAGTAGAAACTATCGAGAGGACTCCTGAAAAACTAGCGGTAGAAAAAATTAGAAATTTGTGCAATAGTAACTCAGTAAAAAAAATTGTCATAGGGTTACCCAAGCATATGAACAATACAATTGGAGAACAAGCTCAAGATTGTTTAGACTTCGCTGAAAATTTTTCAGATGATTTTCAAGTTATATTTGAAGACGAAAGGCTTTCTAGCAGACAGGCTGAGGGAATACTTGCTCTTCAAGGAAAGAAATACACAAAAAACAAACATTTAATTGACTTAAAAAGTGCGTGCATAATTTTACAACAATATTTAGATAGAAAGTGAGTAAAAATGACAAACGAAGAAAATATCAATGACCAAATTATTGAAACGGTTGACGAAGATGGTAACGTAGTAAAATTCGAACTGGTAGACATAGTAGCTGTTGAAGAAATAGAATATGGCTTATTATTACCGATAGAAGAAGATGACGAAGATGAAGAAGACAAAGAAGTTGTCCTTATGCGTCTAAAAAAAGAAGGTGAAGAATTCGTTTTTGAAGCTATTGAGGATGATGAAGAATTCGAAAAAGTAGTAGAATACATTCAATCACTTGAAGAAGCAGAAGATGAAGACGAAGAATAAACTATAGAAATCAAATTTAAAAAGGTCGGGGTTAATCTCGACCTTTAATTTTAATTTCCAACTTTTTTGAAGAAAACCATACCATATTTAGGCAGGGCAATAGGCACCTTATTTGTTCCATCAGAGGAAACTATATCATTAATAAAAATACCGTCTCCACCATACTTTTTGTTATCTGTATTGCTAATCTCTTTCCATTTACCTTTAGGTAAATCTATAAAATAATTACCTTTGTAAGATTCTTTTGAGAAGTTCGATATAGAAAAAATCTCATTATGTTCTTTTTTACAGTACATAGCATGCACGCTTGAGACAGGATGCACAATTGTTTTCATAATTGTACCATTCTGCATCGCTGGGTTTGCATCCATTATATCATTTAAGTCTCTACTATATGATTCTGTTTGCTTCAAATAACGTTCATTGTCTTTAGAGTATTTTACGCTATTTAGCTTGGAATCTTCGAAGGCATGATCGCCAGGAGGATATCCTTTCGCCTCAAGATATTTCTCATATCCAGTTGAAAATTTTCTAAAAAACTTAAAGTATGAGTTATTTGCCTCTTCATCTCCTTGAAAAACCATTTTGGGCCCTGGAATAGAATACGTTTTACCCAAAGCCAAACGATGTTGCATCAATGCCTTTTCATAGGCATTTTTTATTTCTTCAAACGATAAACTTTTATCAATATTATTATCTTTCAAAAAGGTATCTAGCTCCTGTTGATTCATAGAATCAAGGCTTCCACCTAGATATGCATTAACAATACTTTGCGAAGCATGAGCCGCTTTCTGCAATTTATCTACTTCTCCAGAACCTATAACACACTTAGTTAAGGCCAGATCATTTTGAATAATCTTAGGGATCAATCGCGTTCCATCAATATTACCAATTTCATCATGGCTCATTATATACTTAACTCGCTGCCCAGAGTGCCCTATAGAATAGTCCAAATTCAAAATATTTCTGACCCGGCCGTCCCATTTGCCAAGAATCATTGAAGCAATTTGCTTATGATACAAAAAATCCCACTCAGAGTCGAATCCAAGATTATTCAATGAAACCTTATTTGATTCAATTTTATCAATAAATAAACAATGTTCATGCTCATTTTCATATTTCTCATTGTTGCTTAAAGGTCTGGTTATCCTTGGGTCATTATCCCTACCATCTTCAGCTATTATAAAGGCATCAGGAACATGGTGATTATACTCGGCAATCATTTGTTTCATAGTAAAGTCCGAGTTCATAAATTTGGTCATATCAACCCTTAATCCATCGCAATGATAATTTGTCAACCAGTTTAAACCGGTATTTATAACATATTCTCGGACATATTTACTATTTGGTTTTTCAAAATTAAATTTATACCCAAATTCATTTTTACCATCTATATAAGGTCCCGTAACTTGCAATTCAGCAGTATCGGGTCCAAGATGGTTCGGAACAATATCCATAATAACGTTTAAATTAAGTTTATGTGCATAATCAACAAGCTCTTTCAATTTATCTGGAGTCCCAAGGACATGGCTCGGAGCAAATTTGTCAACACCATCATATCCCCAATTTATGCCATACGTATTTTCAACTGGCATTATCTCTACCGCGTTAAAATGTTTGTCTTTTGCTATTTTTTCAAACTGTTTTTTTGCAGACTCAAAAGATCCCTCATCAGTGAGCGTTGCAATATTTAGCTCATATATCTTAAGATTTCCAACTGGAGCTAGCCCATTTTCCTTGTTTGCACGCCTGCTAACTTTTGAATGGTTTTTATTAGACATCCATTTCTCATCAGTCCATTTATATTTATTATGATCGTAGATTACAGACCACCCCAAATATCCATCTTGCATCATTGAATATGGGTCTCTTACCCTTATTGGCTTGTGTCCTTTTCGCTCCAATAAAAATCGATATCTATCGCCATGCTGAGCTAAATCAGCAGTCACTCTGGATTCAAAAACACCACAATCAACCATTTTTAAGGGAATTTGTTTTATAGGCTTAAATGGTCTTTTTAACTCAACCGTGACTTTTTCCGTATCATTGTATGTAAAAAGCTTAAAGTTTACGTTTTTATTTTTTTCAACCGAAGCGCCCCAGCTCATATGATCTTGAATCAATGAACAAAAGGGAATTCCTTTATATATTCCATGTTTTACTTTCAAAGAACAGACCGGTTCAACATTTGCGCAATGCTGTTCATTATGTTGTTCTTTTAGTGACTTTTTCGAATAATTATCCATACTAGCCCTTCTTGTGAACGGACCATTACATATTAACAAAACACAACTCCACTTAAATCACTTATATGTATAAAACTATGTTATTAGTTTTTTTGCTATTGGACAATTTATGAATTTTTCTTTACTAACAAGAAATTAATAGGTTGTTATACTTTTATTAAAAAGCATTTATTTAGATTTTTTCTATATATAATAGAGAATATGAACATAATTGAGAATTTAGAAGAAAAACATAATTTATCTTTAGCATTAGGATTTTTTGATGGACTGCATGAAGGACACAAAGTAGTATTAAAAACGGCAGTGAACTTTGCAAAAGAAAATCAAATTGAGTCCGGAGTTATAATATTCAAACAGCATCCGATGAGCTACATTATGAAAAATTCTATCAAGCAGATTATATCTTTAGAAGACAAAATACATATGCTAGAAAATCTTGGACTTGATAATGCAATTCTTATTGATTTTGATAAGACTTTAGCAAACTTAAGTGCCCATAGCTATTTAAAAGAAATTTTAATTGCAAAATACTCTCCTGCCGCAATTACAACAGGATTTAATCATTCTTTTGGAGCAAAAAGGCAGGGTAATAGTGACTTTCTTAGAAAATTCCAAAGTCAGTATAATTATAGATATTTTGAAGTCCCCCCAATAACCTGTAACAACGTTGTAACCAGCAGCTCTTCAATCAGAAATGCAATAATGTGTGGAAATTTAGACTTAGCTAATTCATTACTTGGCTACAACTTCTTTTTAAGAGCGCCTATAATACATGGTCAGAAATTAGGCAGAAAACTTGATTTTCCCACAGCAAATTTCAATTATCCAAAAGAAATAGTAGAAATCCCAACCGGTGTTTATCTAGTTGAGGTCGAACTTCTAAATAAAAAATATAAAGGGATTCTAAACTACGGATATAGACCGACAGTAACTGACGATGCCAAGTTATTGTGCGAGGTTCATATTCTGGACTTTAATGAAGATGTCTATGATGAAGAAATAAAAGTATCATTTATTACCAAAATAAGAAATGAAATGAAGTTTGCAGCTCTCTCTTATCTAAAGGCTCAAATTATTAAAGATTTAGAATTTGCCAAGAATTATAAATCAACTTAACCTAAAATTAATTGAACACAGATTATCATAACGCCATAAATAATTGATAAATATATTGTGCTAAATGCATGTCTATTTTCTAAAACTTTTTTAGTAATCTTCACTACTAACTCTCCCTTTTTGTCTATGACATGAGTTTAGATTGTGGCTTAATTTTATAGAATACTCCATTTAGACTCCACCTTAACTAATTTTTTGACAAGTAAAATTATAAACCTCCCTGTTGCTTGCAATAACTAAAAATAGAATAATAATTTTTCATTTTTCAAAAAAGAATTTAGTAACAATTTTTAATATGTAAAAATATCCACCAAGTAACTTTAATATTTTACATATATAGTGTAATATCAAATTACGATATATTATCAGGGAGAAAATCAATGGCAAATATAATACAAGGAATGTTGACAGCTAAAGATGAAAAGTTTTGTATAGTTATTTCGCGTTTTAATGAATTTATAGGTTCAAAATTATTATCTGGTGCAATCGATGAACTTGAAAGACACGGGGTTTCCACAGATAACATAGATGTAATTTGGGTTCCTGGTGCTTTTGAAATACCTTTAATTGCCAAAAAGGCTGCTAATACAAAGAAATACGATGCTATCATAACACTCGGTGCAATTATAAAAGGGTCTACCGCGCATTTTGACCTCGTTGCTGCAGAGTTATCTAAAGGTATAGCAAATGTTTCACTTGATTGTTCGATTCCTATTATGTTCGGCGTACTAACAACAGACAACCTAGAACAAGCGATTGAAAGAGCAGGAACAAAAGCTGGAAATAAAGGTTCAGAAGCTGCTAAAGGCGCAATTGAAATGGTTAATCTTTCAAAGCACTTGGCTTAAAAGACTTCAACTCCTTACAATCTTTATAGATTATAAAAGCAGCATCAAAAAGTTTTAACTCTATATGCTGTTTTTTTGCGCTATCTTTTGCAAATTTTATAATATCGACAATTGAGTCTGGAATACTATTCCGGTGTTTGTGAAACCAGTCAAATTCCACATCAAGAGATGCTTGATTTATACCCAAACGTTTATTTAACTGCAACCACTTCAAAACTTCTTTTTTGTTATCATTTATTCCAGGAAGAATAATATATTTAGTAGTCACATTTTTTCCAAACATTTTTTGGTTCGAGGAATATTTCATTAAATTTTCGATAACCAGATCAAAAGAATCATTATTTTTGATAGTTTTATGCGTCTCCGTTGAGCCAGCATCCAGAGATACACAGATTGTTACAGCACCTTTTTTGATGCCATGTTCTATTTGTTCACTGTATTTTAGCCCTGAAGTATTTATCAAAATATTTTTAATACCAGAAGACAATAAAAAACTCAGCATTTCATCAAATTCAGGATATATTGTTGCCTCTCCACCAGCAATAGTTATTTTTGTATCCTTATTAACGATTTTTTTATCAATTAAAGATTTAAGAGCAGGAAGAACATCATAATGCTTATTTTCTTTTGTCAAATCAATATCTCTAACTGCTGAACAATAGCTGCAAGAAGAATTACACTTGACCCAATGTGTCAAAAGCACATTACCAAGATAATCCTTGTCATCCCAATAATCCTCAGCCAACTCCTGACAACCTACACAACTTTCAAATATTTTACCTTTTCGTTGAACAGCTCTCTGTAGTTTTTTCTTATCTAAAATTTTTTGCCAATCAATATCTTGACCAATAAAACCATGGAATAAGGGATAGCGTCCACCACCTTCATGGTTTTGAGCACAACATACTCGTATTATATTGTTATGATCAAAAATTAGACCATGTTCAAGCCACTTGCAACTCAAAAATTTTGCCTTGCTGTGAGTTAGGCGACCCCAGATATTCTTAATGTGCTTTTTTATTCCAAAACTCATTTGAGACCTTACAGAAAACTAATCTAGATATCCTGCTTTATTGTATTCCACTTTTTGTTCAATTTCACACTTAACTCTAAATAGTTCGCCATACAATTCACAAAACATTCCTCTTTTTTCAGCTTCACTTTTTGTAAACGCAATAAGATTATACAAACTCATAGGAATATTAGATATATTATTTTCGAGCCAGTTAAAATCCAAATTAAGAATCACATTTTTTATGCCAAGTTGGTAGCTCTTATCAAGCCACAGAAGGATTTCCTCTTGCGAATCATTAAGCCCCGGTACAATTATGAACTTAGTTTTTACATGTTCAGACTCAGGTTTTTGAGCTCTAGCATATAAGGCTAAATTTTTCCATACTTTATCATAGCTTTTAACTTGTTTTACTTTCTCATGAACAACTTTTGAACCAGCATCTACCGAGACTAAAACATATATGGAACCTTTTCTTATCCCTTCTTCTATATTTTTATGATGAGTTATTGCATTTGTATGAATAAGAATTTTTTTAAATTTATGTTTTAAAAACAAATCTAATAACCTTTTAAAATCTTTAAATATTGTTGGCTCACCACCAGCAAAATCAATTAGGGTATTTTGATCAATTATTCCCTTATCAATCATGTCTTTTGCAAGAGCAACAACATCGTACCTAGGACCTTTCATATCAATACTTTTGTCATCTCTAGCATGACAATAAACACACTTTGAATTACAAGGAACCCAAGGCGTAAGCAAAACATAATCAAGATAATTACGCTGATCCCAGTCTCTTGTTTCTGTTCCAGTGCAACCAACGCACTCCTCTGGACGAGTTCCGTCTAAAAAAGGTTTTCTATACTCATGTTTTATACGAAAAAAATCATCCCAGTCCATCTGAGGACCTTTATATTCATCAAAGATAACTGTTCGACCGCCACGTGAAGGGTTAAAATTGTTGCAATTTCTAATAACACCATTGTAATCCAATACAATACAGCGCTCAATCCATCTGCAACTTTCGTAAACGGTCATCTTTTCTCCTCACTTTTGATACTTGATTATTATAATCATCAACCATTTTTATAGCTTATTCAAATTGCTTATATACACTCGTTATTGTATATATCTGCTAAAGTTTATTCTAATCGGATCTTTCTGTTCGATCTTTCCTTAAGTTCGAAGCTCTTTCATATAATTCACAAGTTGCAATTCCAAAGTCAGAATGGCAATCCCAAATATAATCAGCCAAGTCAAATATGCTTTCAGGTATTTCTTGCCTATTTTCTTTATACCAATTATCTTCGATATCATAGGCAATATCTCTTATGCCTGTTTGATAAGTTTTCATTAGCCAACTTTGGATCTCTTCGATATCATCATTAACTCCAGGTATAATAACGTATTTTGTTCTAATCAAACCACCATTGGCAGAGTATTTTTTCAAATTTTCCCAAACTCTATCATAGCAAGGTACTTGCTTGATTTTTTCATAAACTTCTTTGCTACCTGAGTCAAGAGAAGTAATCAACGTTATTTTCCCTTGCTTTAACCCTTTAGCTATTGCGGGACTGTACTTAATTCCTGAAGAATGTATTCTTATATTTTTTACTTTATAATCAAGCAATAAATGAACAAGTTCTTCAAACTCTTGGAGTATAGTTGGTTCACCGCCGCCAAAAGTTATAATCGCATTTTTGCTCAACGCTTTTTTGGCAATCATGTCTTTTATAATTGGTAAAACATTATATGATTGTCTAGAATTAAAAAAAGTTTTGTCTGCTTCAGTATAACAATATGTGCACCTACAATTACAATGCGTCCAATGCCCGATAAGTACTTCATCAAAATAATCATTTTGATCCCAATTTTGGTTTGTTAAATAGTAGCAACCTTCACATTTTGGATGGATTTTACCTTCTTTAAGAAGATCTCTCATCTCCCTTCTTTTTGCAAATAGTTCTTTCCAATCTATTGACTCGCCCTTATAATTGTCTATTTGAGTAATATTTCCACCGCCAACATGGCTGCTTATACAACATATTTGGACACTGTTCGAAAAAAAGGTAATGCCGTGTTCGATATGCCTACAGCTTGTATACTTCAAAATCAGTCTCCACTCTTGTACTCCTATTGAATATTATATATATAATCAATAGAAGAAACAAGAAAAAATTGGATACAAGTAGTTTTCTTGACTATTATTGTTCTAAATGCTAACTTATTAGTAAAGTTAGGGAGAAGAGTTGTGAAATACTTAAGCTGCAGATATATTGAACACGGAGTAGACTTTGAGCACCGCAGACTCGAAACCTGCTGTTTTACCTGTCACACTGGTGGCGGGCACATAACATTAAATCCTGATTATAAAGGAGAACCTGTAGACTGGAATACTATATTCGAGAAAAAAAGGGAATATAGAAAAAACCACCGAGAAGGTAACCTCTCAAAACAATGTGTCGGATGTGTGTTCCTTGAAGAAAAGGAATGGGACGAAGAAGATTATATAAATTTTCTACAGTTTAATCATTGGACCCTTTGTAATAGTAAATGCATTTATTGCTACGCGGTACAAAATAGAGATTTCTTCTCAAAGCTTGTTCCATACAATGTTGTACCGGTTATAAAAGAAATGGTAGAAAAGAAAATATTACGCCCTGGCGGAGAAGTTTCATTTGGAGGTGGAGAACCAACAATATATGAAGACTTTGAAGAACTTATAGACATATTAATCGACAACAATTTCTATAACATGAGAATACATTCCTCTGGAATTAAATTCAGTCCGGCCATAGAAAGAGCGATTAAAGCAGGGGTATTAAATGTTGTTATTTCTGTAGATTCTGGTTCTTCTGATGTTTATAAAAAAATAAAACAAGTTGATTGCTATAATAAAGTCATAGAAAATATAAAAAAATATGCTGCAGCAAATACAGATAACCATGGACTAGTGACTTCAAAATATATAATAATTCCAAACGTTAACGACAACGTGAATGAAATAGAAAAATGGATTCAGCAAACAATAAAAGCAGGAGCAAGGTGGCTCGCCCTTGATATTGAAGATGTATGGTACAAAATGAATAGAGCAACTATTTCAGAATATTATGAAAGCTTAATTGACTATGTAATAAATAGAGCGAATGAGCTTGGTCTGCGTTGGGAGCTATATGATAGAGCCAGAGGTCTAAAAGAAGGTAGAAATAAAATAGTACTATAAATGTTCATTTCCTTTTGTGCAAAATTATTAAAATATACCTATAAAAATTTTTACTACAAATTTAAGCAAGCATACAATATTAATAAGGAACAACCTTATCTGCTTATATCGTTAGGAACTAATTGTTATCCAAAGACGATTTTAACCAGACATAAACTAAAAACAACTCGTGAATATGGTGAAAAAACATTACCTTTTGATTTAGCATGGTTTCATCATTCAAAAGACATAACAACATTTATAAACAATCAATTTTCTGATTTCTTAGACAACCTTAAATATATGGAAGAAATTGGATGCTGGGACAACGAAGAAAGAATAAATTTTAGCCACGAAAAAGACTTTGGACCAGATGATAAAACAGATCTTATAAATATGTATAAACAACGAATAGAGAATTTTCAAAAGTACATCTCTGATGAACGCCCTATATTATTTGTACAATTTTTAGCTGACCCAAATGTAGGAGAAGATATTGAAAATCTATATGAGGTACTCTCTAGAATTAGGCAAAACAAACCATTTCAACTATTAGTAATTGACACTATTGATATAGTTAAAACAACAAACAACGTTATAAATGTATTAAAACTAAATATTCCATATAAAGACTATAATCTTTATGACAAATCATTTTACAAATCCCCTCTAGGGAAGCTTTTTGAGAAAACTATTATCAAAAAATGTCAAAATATAATAAAAGAAAAATTCAACATAAATCCATATAGCTACATATAAAAAAAACACCGCTTTTAACGGTGTTTTTACAGTTAACATTTTATCCTAAATTAGTTGATATTTTAGATTTTATCAATGAATAATATGGATTATTATCGAGCTTAGAATTTGCTAAAAATTCTTGATATGTCCAGCCTTTTATTTTTAGATAGTCAGCAAAACTGTATATTTTTCCGTCAGTATCTGTCAATGTTGAAGATTTAAATAATGCAGAATTTGTAGCACCAGATCCATCAAGAGTATCACCAGAACTTGTTCCAACATACATTAATGCATTTTTACCATGTGCTCCTGCATAATCATTGCCATTTCCACCAACAAATAAAGTACTTGAACCGAAATCTTGCA
>JAEYQN010000064.1 GCA_023409995.1 Cyanobacteria bacterium OH_CBB_238
TAGAGAGACGAATTAGAGAAAAGATTTTTTATACACACTAACTTACCATACTAACCTTTCACTTACACACACACGAGGAATCAAACAAGATTCAAGGGACTTTTAAAAGTCTCTTTTTTTTGCTTAAAATAACCAGTTAGGCTAGAGCAATATAACAAAAATCAATAAAACTAAGGTAATAAAATATAAACCCTTTGTCGAATAACTTAGTTGTTAAAAAAACTTATAATAGCACTGATAGTGAAGCAAAGAATAATAAAAGTATACCTAGTGGTAACTTAAGTTATTCTTAATAGAGAAGGAAGTTTAGTATGAACAAACTACTAGTGACAACTTTTGCTTTAGCTATTGCGTTATTGTTTAATGCTGGACAATCATTTGCAAGCTGCTGTGCAAGACCTGCAATGGTACAAACACCAAGTTACTCAATGCCAGCACAAATGTCTACCTGTGGATGTGCAGTTCCAGTTGTACAACAGCCATGTGGATGCGCAGCTCCAGTGATAGAGCCATGCGGATGTGCAGCTCCAGCTGACCCATGTTGTTGTAAAAAAAGAACATTATGGAATAAAATATTCCACAGAAAAGACCTTTGTCCAAAACCATGTGCACCAAAGTGCGACTGTGGATGTCAATAGTCCGATCTATTAACGCAATAAATAGTTCAAAAGGAAACCAGAGATAAATATCTCTGGTTTTTGTCATGCACTCTTGACAAAAGAAAAATCAAGAGCAATAATAATACTACACCCTGGTGGGGTGGTATATAAGTAGAAAGGTTATTATGAAAAAGATACTAATTACAACATTGGCACTTATACTAATTTCTTCATTAGGGGTAAATAAGTCATATGCAAGTGCTACCCAGAGTGAAGCTAACTGCAAATGTAAGTGTGAAAAAAGTTGCACCTGCGGATGTCAAGACAAAAAAGAAAAATGTGACTGTAAAGATAATTGCTCTTGCAAAATAAACAAAAAATTCATATTATTTCACAAGACAGAATGTAATTGCAATTGTAACTGCACAGAAAACTGCGACTGCAAAAAATAATTCAATATCTTAAAGCACACAAAAAGCACTAAAAATTTAGTGCTTTTTGCGTTATAATTGCACAAATAAGGAGTAACTTATGAAGGCGGATAAAAACCAAATAACAAACTTATTAAAAACAGCAAAAGGACAACTTGATGGATTATTAAAAATGGTCGACGAGGATAGAGATTGTGTTGAAATAAGTACCCAACTGTCAGCAACTCAATCCATTATAAAAAAAGTCAATCTTGAAATTCTAGAAGCTCACCTTAATTGTTGCGTAAAAAACACTCTTGAAAATGGAAATGAAGACCAAAAACAACAAAGGATAAAAGAAATAATAACCTTAATAAACAGAATAACAAAATAAATTGAACAATCTAATACTATTTTGGGGGGCATAACATGAAATTTCATACAAAATATCTTTGGTTCAATACAAAAAAGCATAGAGAGTATATAAATATAACTGACGAAGTTGAGCAAGTTTTAACAGAAAGCGAAATAAAAGAAGGAATGGTACTTGTAAGCGCCATGCATATAACCGCTGGTGTATATGTAAATGATGCCGAAAGTGGTCTTATTTCTGATATAGATAAATGGTTAGAAGAAGTTGCTCCTTTCAATATAAGCTACAATCACCATAGGACAGGGGAAACAAATGGAGATAGCCATTTAAAAAGCCTATTGATAGGGCATGAAGTAATTGTTCCAGTCACAGATGGCCGACTTGATCTTGGTACTTGGCAGCAAATATACTATGCGGAATTTGATGGACAAAGAAACAAACGATTAATTATAAAAGTAATGGGCGAATAGGATGTTCAAAATAATTAAAAGAACACAAAGTAACCTTGGTAAAGAAATAAAACTACTTGAAATTACCCCAAATAAATACAAAAAATCAATTCTAATAATAGGTGTTTTCCATGGAGATGAACTTGAGGGTGAATTCCTCATTAATCAGTTTTTGGAACAAATAACAAATAACAAATATTCAGTAAAAAATAGATTTTTTATAATTCCTTGCTTAAATCCTGATGGCAAAGAAAAGAAAATTCGTCAAAATGCAAATCTTATAGACTTAAATAGAAATTTTCCAACTGATAATTGGGAGCTATCAGATAACCCTCAATATTTTGGAGGGAACAAGCCAAACAGTGAACCAGAGACAAAATTTATTGTAGAAATTTTATCAGAAATAAAACCTGATTTAATATTAACACTGCACTCCCCGTACAAAATTGTTAATTATGATGGGAATGCACATCATATAGCAAAAGAAATTTCAAAAATTACTGGCTATCCCGTGGAATCAAATATTGGATATCCAACACCCGGAAGCTTTGGAACATATGCCGGTATAGAAAGAGATATCCCAACAATTACTTTGGAATTACCAGACAACGAAACCAAGCAAACCCTATGGGATACAAATAAATTATTATTCAAATTTTTGGCAGAAGATTTTGAATAATAAATGTATAACAAACACTTAAAACTTGACATTAAGAATACGAAAAGCTATTCTATTAAAGGGAAATCAGGAACAAATGTATGTGTAGAATCGGTGCCATAAAGTCAACGAAATATTTTCATCCCTCAAAAGCCTTGCAACTTATGCGTTCACAACAAAAGGGACATGATAATTCAGGGTTTGCTTTTGTAATGCAAGATCTTGGAGGAGTCTTTGAAAACTACAAAGATCTGCCAATATTATCAATGGCTTGTACAAACGAAGGCATGCATATAGCAGAAGACATTTTGCATAATATTGGGTTTGTAAGAGTCATGCAATGGGCACCTGATGTTAATGTCGAAAAAGAGTCAGAACTAAATATTGAGCCGATGCCCAACTATTTATTTGAGGTGTTTAACTACCCAAAATCATATAAATATGCACCAAAAGAAGAAAAAGAAGAACTTTTAATTGACACAAGACTTAAGTTGAGAAAAGCACTTGAAGATACAAAAGATGGCTATGTATATTCTTTTTGGCCAGATACTCTTATGTTAAAAGAAATAGGAGACCCAAAAGATATTGGAACATATTTTGGTTTGTGGGAAGAAGATAACACTTTTACAGCCAAAATAATAACTGCCCAATGTAGACAAAACACAAATTACGATATTGTCCGCTATGCTGCGCATCCATTTTTTCTACAAGGATATAGTGCTCTTGTGAATGGCGAAAATACATTCTATGAAAAAAACAAACTCTTTCAACAAAATTTATACAAAGGCTATATTGGGTTTGAAAGTGATTCTCAGTGTTTCTTATACACACTACACTACATAAACAAAATTTTAAAATGGCCGTTAAAATACTTTAAGCACGTCATAACCCCATTAGACTTTAATGAGCTAAATCAAAGAGTTGATAAAGAAATACTACTCAGAATAAAAGCATCATTGTCTAATCTTGAAATTAATGGGCCAAATACATTAATTGCAGTGACTCCAGATGGAACAATGTTCACAACATGTGACTCAAAAAAACTACGCCCAGTGGTTGTTGGTTCTACTAAAGACACCGTAATAATAACATCAGAAGTAACAGGGATAAATGAACTACTACCAGATAGAAATATTGAAACAGATATTTATCCAAACGAAAGAGAGATGGTAGTAATTGGAAATGATTTACGGGTTGAAAGATGGCAACAGTAAAAGCAAATGACATATCTAAAGATGATTTGATGTGGCAAATCGAATACAACAAAGACCGATGTACTCTTTGCGGTAATTGTATTGCGGCTTGCACTTTCGGAGCCATAAGTGCTTCAGTTGAAAAAAGAAAAAAAGTATACAGTGAAGGCTCCATTCCAACACCAAAAGTGAGAATGATTGCAGAACCTGTTATAAAACAAATAATAAAAACAAACCAGAACTGCGTTGGATGCGGCATCTGCAAGAGAGTCTGTCCAAATGAGGCAATAAAACCAACTTACAACCAGCACAACAGAATGAACGTAAAATACAGAGCAGAAAATGCTGACTCACCAAAAAGAGGAGGGAGAACAAACCTCCACACAGAAGGGCGAACCCTTGATAAAATCAAAATCGGGCGAATTTCACAAATGACAGACCCCTCCCTAGATGCTCAAAGGCACACATTTGAGATGCTTGCTCCATTTGGAAGAGTTATGCCTCCAGAAGAAATTCCTTTCAGTATTGTTAATGGTGAGCTACAGCTTGATAAAAAAATCCCAACAACACATTGGATTTATCCTATCATTATTGGAGACATGTCAATTGGTGCACTATCGCCAAGAATGTGGGAAGCAATGGCAATTGCAACTGCGTATTTAAACGAAGTAGTAGGGCTTCCAGTCAGAATGTGTTCGGGAGAAGGTGGTGTTCCAATAAAATTACTGAAGTCCAGATATCTAAAATACACAATTTTACAAATTGCATCTGGACACTTTGGCTGGAATAGAATAATAAATGCAATGCCAGAAATGACAGAAGATCCTGCGGGGGTATTAATTAAAATAGGTCAAGGAGCAAAACCAGGAGATGGAGGATTACTTCTCGCTCAAAAAGTAGCGAGGCATATTCAAGAAATCAGAGGAGTACCAAAAGCAGACCTCTTATCACCACCAAATCATCAAGGATTATATTCTATTGAGGAAAGTGTTCAAAAAATGTTCTTATCAATGAACGCGGCTTTCAAATTCAGAGTTCCTGTAGCCATTAAAGTCGCTGCTTCTATAACAAGTGTCTCGGTTTATAACAACTTACTAAGAGATCCATATAATATTGTTGGAGGTTTCTTATTAGATGGAATTGCTGGAGGAACCGGAGCAGCCCATGAAATATCTCTTGATCATACAGGACATCCAATAGTCTCACGATTAAGAGATTGCTATTTAGCGGCCGTTCATCAAGGAAAACAAGGACAAATTCCTCTATGGGCAGGCGGTGGACTTGGAATGTTTGGAAACCTTGCAGCAGATGCATTTAAAATGATTTGTCTTGGGGCAAATGGTGTGTTTACAGGAAAATTAATATTACAAATGGCTGGATGCATAGGAAATGACTTTGGAAAATGCAATGCTTGCAATACTGGCCTTTGTCCAGTAGGAATAACTACACAAAATCAGGTATTAGTCGAAAGACTCGATATTGATAAAGCTGCAGAAAATATTGTAAATTATTTTCTTGCAACAAATACTGAATTAAAAAAATTACTGGCTCCAATAGGAAACAGTTCACTACCAGTCGGAAGGTCGGATGCTCTTATTACTGTTGACAAAAACGTTGCGTCACGATTACAAATACAACACGTATGTTAGGTAAAAATAATGACCCCAAAAACATTTATTGAAACTTTAATAGGCGATAAAAGAATTTCAACTCAAGAACTTCTTCAAACAATTTATGAAAAAATGGAAGAAGGTTGTTATGAGTTTCAAATAAATGCTTCGGGACAACATGATATAGGAGGGCCACTTTGGTCCAAAAATGGAGAACAAATAACATTTAAAGTTAAAAATCCAGGACAAAGAGTCGGCTCTATGGCAATGCCTGGAACAAAAATAATAGTTGAAGGTTCAGCACCTGCTGATGTTGGATGGTTAAATGCAGGAGCAGAAATAACAGTAAAGGGTGATGGAGGAGATACCACAGCTCATTGTGCTGCTAGTGGAAAAATATTTATCGGCGGAAGAGTTGGGACACGCTCTGGCGCATTAATGAAATATGACCCAAAATATAGTGCGCCTGAGTTTTGGGTATTAAAAAACACTGGCTCGTTTAGTTTTGAATTTATGAGTGGCGGCACAGCAATAATTTGCGGAGTTGGGTGTGAAGAATTTGATTCAATATTGGGCTCAAGGTCTTGTATTGGAATGGTTGGAGGAACAGTGTATTTAAGAGGTCCTGTAAAGGATATCTCTCAAGATGTATTTATTATTGATTTGGATGAAAAAGACAAATCCTTTCTAAAAGAAGGTTTGAAAATATTCTTAAAAAATATTGAAAAAGAAAACATTTATGAAACATTAACAAAATGGGTAGAGTGGAAAAAAATAATTCCAAAAACCTACGAACAAATAGAACCTCATTCTTTGATTTCAATAAAAGATTTTAGAGAAAAATTATGGATAAAAGGTGGAATATTTGACGATGTAATAAATGATGATTTTAAAGTCTCCTCACTTGTTGCTAAAGGCGAGGGAAGATTAAGAACCCCAAGTTGGAATAATTATAGCGAGCTAGCTCCTTGTGAAAGCAATTGTCCCTTGGGAATTCCCACCCAACAAAGAATTAACCTTATAAAAGAGAACAAGCTAGAAGAAGCTCTTCAACTTATTTTAGACTATACTCCATTTCCAGCATCTGTATGTGGAAATGTCTGTCCAAATTTATGTATGGAAGAATGCAACAGAGGCTTGGTAGATGAAAGAATAAAAGTAGCTGAATTAGGTATTCTTTCTAAAGACACTCAAATCGCAACGCCAATTCCAACAAAAAAAGAAAAAATAGCAATTATTGGTTCAGGCTGTGCCGGCTTGTCTTGCGCATGGCATCTCATTAAAGAAGGATTTAAGGTAACGATTTTTGAAGAAGACAATAAAATTGGCGGCAAGTTATCTCAAGTAATTCCGGACGAAAGATTAAATCAAGAAGTTTTAAACATTGAATTAGAAAGAATTAAAAAGTGTGGAGTTGAGATAAAAACAAACCACAAAGTTAATAAAGAACTTTTCGAAACCATAAGAAATAAATTTGACGCCACAGTTATAGCAATCGGCGCACATAATCCAGTTGTAATTCCATTTGATGGACACGAGCATCTTGTTAAAGGTCTTGATTTCCTAAAAAAAATAAATAATGGAGAAAGTATAACAATAGGTGAAAAAATTATAGTCATTGGAGCAGGCAATGCCGGCATGGACGTTGTAATTGGTGCTTATAAAATGGGAGCAAAAGAAGTCAGCGTAATTGACATTCAAAAACCAGCTGCTTTTGAAAAAGAAATCGAACATGCAAAAAGCCTTGGTGCAAAAATCCTTTGGCCATGTCATACAGAAAAAATAACACCAAAAGGTATACTTCTTAAAGATGGAAGCTTTTTAGAAGCTGATTCAATAATAATTTCTGTCGGGGATAAGCCTATTTTAGAGTTTCTTGATAATAAGTTTATTGATGAAAGAGGCCTTGTTCGAATAAATCAATTTTTACAATCAACCGAAGATAAACATATATTTATAGCTGGTGATGCAATCAAGCAAGGTCTTTTCGTTAACGCATTATCTGATGGACACAAAATTGCTAAAAACATAAACAACTTGTTAAATAATAACCCCCTTGATGAATTTAAAAAAGCTCCAATGATTCCAAGAGATAAGATCAAGACTGAATTTTACGAAGGTTACCCTACAACAAGTGTTTCAAAAGCCAGAGCTGAAGAAGAAAAGAACAGATGTTTAAGTTGTGGATACTGTAGGGATTGTGAATTCTGCCTAAATGCCTGCCCCGAAAAAGCTATTGAACGAATTGTCGATGAGAACAACGGTTTCAAATATATATCCAACCCCGAAAGATGTATTGGATGTGGAATATGCGCAGGAGTCTGCCCTTGTGGAATATGGACAATGGAAGATAATTTTCAAAACCAACTTGAAATTTAGCTATTACACTATTCTTGTAATTCAAAAGTAGAAAAATTAAGAAAAGGCAGATATTTTTTCCACTCTTTATCTCCCATTTTTATGATCACGAGGAATTAAGTTAAATAATTCTTTAGGTATTTTTACTACAGTTTTTGACTGGAAAGGAGAAAAAGACAGCTTAACTTGAAGCAAGTTACTAAAATATACAAAATTGCTTTACAAATATCAATAAAATTGTATTTTTATGATATTATTTGCAAATAATAAGAAATAAGTGAAATAAGGATAACTCAATGATTTCAGTAAACGATTTAAGGACGGGACTAACTATCGAAATTGACGGAAACCTATGGTCTGTTGTCGAATTTTTACACGTAAAACCAGGAAAAGGTGCAGCGTTTGTAAGAACAAAACTAAAAAATGCTGAAACCGGAAACGTAATTGAAAAAACATTCAGAGCTGGTGAAAAAGTGGCAAAAGCAACTCTTGACAGAAGAGATATGCAATTCCTATACAAAGAAGCATCTGACTATGTAATGATGGACTTAGAATCGTACGAACAACTAAATATAACCGAAGCTCAAATCGGAGATGGAGTTAAATATCTAAAAGAGAATATGAATATATCTGTCCTTATGCATGAATCAAAAATTATAGGGATAGACGTACCAAATCACGTAGAACTAGAAGTTGTTGATACACCTCCGGCAGAAAAAGGAAACACATCTCAAGGGGGAACAAAGCCGGCCAAATTAGAGACGGGTGCTGTTGTTAACGTTCCTTTCTTTGTTGTTAAT
>JAEYQN010000153.1 GCA_023409995.1 Cyanobacteria bacterium OH_CBB_238
TTTTATTATATTTTGTCATATCTGTAATAACTCCATTATTTTGCAGTTGTCTATAATGTTTATTGCATAAAGTCATATTATAAAATTTACTCTCATACACCTTTACGTCATGGCTTCCACATATATCGCATACTTTTGATCCAAATAATTGCTTCTTCTTATTCGACCTATAACACTTACTACATCCATATTGATTTGTTTTTCTTATTTGAGAAGACGTAAGTATGGCAACTCTGCCACACTCACATCTCACCTTATATAAGCATTCTCCTCTATCATCGGTACCATCGTATTCTAATACAGTTAATGTATGTATTTTTTTATTTAATAAATCTATTTTTTTCATTCTATGTTAATTTGTGTCCTATCTTTGAATTCAGCTTTTTTGCCCTTATTAAAATTATCAATACATCTCAGATATCCAGTTATTCTTTGATATAATTTTAATTTCTTTTTACATACTGGGCATTTATCAGTAATTTCTTTTATATATCCATGTTCATCACAATATCGAGATATTGGAGAAATACTCATGTATGGAACGGAATAGTTTGTAAACATTTGCTTAACAATTGATTTTGCTTGATCACCGCTTATTGCACCTGACATCATACAATGAATAACTGTTCCACCTGTAAATTGTGATTGCAATTTTTCTTGATGTTTAAATGTACTATCAATTCCTTCGACCATATTAACAGGTATATGACAGCTATTTGTATAGTAACAATCATTTCCGCTACCCTGAGTAATAATATCTGGATAGTCTTTCTTGTCTTTAAGGGCTAATCTATACGAAGTTGATTCCGCTGGAGATGCTTCATAATTAAATAAACACTCGCTTCTTTCTTGAAATTCAATTAATTTATTTCTAATATATTCTCCTACTTCTTCAGCAAACCTTTTTCCAACTTCTGTTATAATATTTGTTTCATATCCAAAAAAGTTTTGGCACATTTCATTCATTCCAATTACTCCTATAGTAGAAAAGTAATTTTTAAATGATCCAACGTACTCTATAAAAGCTGGAATTGCGTGTGTTTCAAGTATATTAGTATTTAGCCATTCTCTTTTTATATCTAAACTTCTTTTTGAAATTTCAAGATAGTAATCTAATGCTTTATAAAAACTATCTCTATCACCTTTATTTTCATATGCTATCCTTGGTAAATTAATTGTAACTACTCCTATTGAACCAGTACTATCCCCTGCTCCGAATAACCCACCATTTCTCTTACGAAGTTCTGTAAGGTCTAGTCTAAGACGACAGCACATACTTCTTGTATCTTCAGGATTCATATCACTGTTAATATAGTTTGCAAAATACGGAGTACCAAATTTACCAGTAAGCTCCCATAACAGTTTATTATTAGGATTATCCCAATCAAATCTTTTATGAATATTGTATGTAGGAATAGGGTAGGCAAATAACTTGTTTTCTGAATCTCCCTCTAGCATTATCTCGAAAAATGCCTTGTTTAGCATGTCCATTTCTCTTTGGCATGATTTATATGTAAAACTTTCAAGTTCTCCTCCAATAACAACATATTCATCCAATAAGTCATTAGGCGGTGTCAGATCAAACGTAAGATTGCTAAAGGCAGGTTCTGCTCCCATTCTACTATTTGAGTTTATACTGAAAATATAGTTCTGCATTGACTGTTTTACTTGTTGATAGTTTAGGCAATCTTTTTTTATAAATGGAGACAGTAATGTATCAAAACTATTTAACGCTACAGCACCTAATATCTCATTTTGAAAAATAGTTAATAAGTTGGATATTTGATTTAATACACTGTCAAAATGTTTGGCCGGAGCGGATGTTGGCACATTTGGAATTCCTCTTACTCCTTTTGTTAAGATGTCAAGTAGTGAGTATCCGCTACAATAAGAGCTTAGACCGCCTAAGTCGTGAATATGTACGTGACTAGTAACATACGCCTGTGCAATATCTTCATCATAAACTTCTCTCAACCAATAATCTTTGCTAACCTCACTTGTAATATATTTATTTAATCCTCCAAAACTAAATGGTGAATTTGAATTTTCTTTAACTCTCCAGTCTTGATTTTTTAAATATGGTTCAATAATTGATTTGCTGCTTTTCATTCATTATCTCCTATCTTACATTTATCCATTTTACCGCATTACTAAAATTCATTACCTCGTCATCTACTTCTAATACTGGCATTGCCATAAATCCTTTTTCAATCATAACGTCAATATCATTTATTTCTGTATATTCAATTCCTTTATCATTTAGTTTCTTCTCTAGTATCAAACATTTAGGACATTTGTTTGAAAATAATGTAACCATTTCTCATTCTCCTTATCTGTGCAAATATTTATAAAAATCACACCAATTATATACTCTTTCGCCTGTCCAATACTTATTCCATTCATACTTATCACCGAAACAAATATTTCTAATAGCGTTAGTGTTTAAATAACCAGCGTAATCATCTAAGAAAATTCCATCACTCATATTAACGTGAGTTTTATCTTTGTGTTTCTGTGAATCAACTGCGATAAATCCAACTCCAGGTAGATTTTTAACAATCCATTTGTATTTCAATCTTAGATTAGCTGGTAGCCCCATGGACACTACTTCTACTTGATAACCTTCATCTTGTAATTTATTAATAACTTCTTTAGCGTTGTCCATGAATTCAAGATTATCAAAAAATCTAGGAGAACAAAAATAGTGGTGTAATACTTTACTATTCATTAGAGGACATTCATCTTTGAAATTGTATTTATCTACAAACTCCCACCTAGCATGGCTAAAATCGGTATAGTATTGAAAATCTTCGTTGTATAAAAAACAGATAGATTTTATTGTGTTGCAAATTGTTCCGTCATAGTCTAAATAGATCTTCCTTATATTCTTCAATGTGTCACCCCCTACTCCGTGTAAGCTAATCTACGATTTTCCAGTTCCTTCATATATAAATCAACAATCATATCAGCTAAAGTATCAAGCGATAAATTTCCATTGTTTGGTATAGTAAAATCAGTTCTAATATTAATAAAATCGAAGTCGTCTGTTTCAAATCGTCTTTCAACTTCTTTTTTATTATCTCCGCGATTTAATGCTCTTTCTAGCCTAGTTTCTCTATCTGCGTCTATGTAAAAACTAACAACATTTTCTATTCCCGCTTTACGTACTTTTTCTAATCCGTCTGGAGTAAGAATGCAAACTTTGGATAGGTTATCTTCATAACAATCTTTTGTGCTGCCATAGTACCAAAGGCCACCAGTCGTACCATATGTACGATATTCAAATAATTCACCACTAATAATCAAATCTAAGAATTTATCCTTTGTAATAAAGTGGTAATCTACACCATCTTCTTCTCCTTTGCGAAGGGGGCGTGTGGAAAACGTCACAACTTTATTAAAACCTTTTTTTCGAATTGAATCTAACAAGGCCGTCTTGCCTGAAGCTGACTTACCTAATAATAAGATCACCTTATCACTCCTTTACAATTTCAATTATTTTTCCATCATTAATAACTGCAACATAATCTTTCATACTGTATAGATCATACAATTCATCTAAATAAATATCGTTTACAGAAAATCCATTTATCTCTAACATTATTTATCCCCCTTCGTACACGGATTCTTTTCTGTACATTTACCAAAGTACTTACACTTAGGCATAAATAAGTTACCTACAATCCATGCCCACTCATCTGAGTATTCAGATAATGCAGTAGCAATATCATTGAATAATTCTCTAAACTCCCAATAAGCTCTTTTGCACATTCTTGAATGGCTCATATCAATCAGGTTTCTTAAATTTCTTTTATCAACTATTTTAGTAGTCATCCCTAATGGAAGTCCTAACGCAGAATCTTCTTTTGGTATATTTAACCTATTTAGTTCAATTAGCGAATATGAAATTGCATCCATTAAATCTTTATAAATAATATTTGCTTCATAATTCTCTTTAATGGATGGAGGTGTAACATAAGTAAAATCACTATAATCTATGTACCTGGTGCTTGATTGCAAGCGAGATGGCAAACAACCGATGTGGGTATAGTATTCTCTAATTACTCTAGCAGAATATCCGTCAAGTATCATATGCGCATCTGGAAACTCAAGTGTTCTTCCATGATTTGATTCTATACAATCCATACCCCTTTTATAGTTTTTACTGTCATCCGAAACATCAGATCCATAACAGATACCTGCTCTATTCCCTATTAAGGTTATTGGTTTCTCAGTTGTTTCTTTTAAAATAATAACCTTGCCCATTAAGCTACCTCGTACATCTTAAATTTCTCATTGAACATATTAAGTTCATCTTTATCATCTGTATTAATCGAAATAACAAATGGCTTACTAGGTATCAATGCCAAAATTGCTATTGCTGATTTTCCATCAACTAAATAACTATCTCGCTTAGCGTCTATGTCGCTCTTAAATAGAGTTACCTTGTTTAAATAATCAGTAATGTCGTCCTCTGTATATAACGCAATTTTCAATTTATTCATGCCTACACTCCTTTACTTATAAAATGCATGTCCTACTTTGTCTGTAAATAAATATCTCTTGTTTCTACTTGCGTAAGTCTTATGTTTGCAGCTATCAAAGAATAATGCTCCATTTGTCGTATCTTTTATCTGAAATGCATATTCACAAGCAAGTATTGTGGACTTAGTAACTTCAATCCTTCTGTATCTTCCACTAGAATATGTACTGAACTGGTTCTTTTGCTTTAACACTCCAGTCATTGTATCTGGAAACTTATTATTTTTTATCCTATTCAATATAACAGAAGCAACATTACACTTATTAGTAAAGTACGAGTTACCCGTAACTTCAGCTTCAACTATTTTAAACATTAGTGATAGTTCTTTTTTCGTATAGTAATCATAGATTGTCTTATTTGATTTTGCCCACTCGGAATACTGTTTCTGTATCTTCTTGTATTTTATAAACCATTCCATTCTATCTTTTGCTTTAATAGTCTTTAGTCTGCTTTTACATTCTTTTTGCTTCAACTTTTTGCATATAATTTTTGCTTCTTCGTATATCTGACATTTGAAGTGAAGTTTTCCATCTATTTTAAATTCCATTTGGGGGCGAGTATTTGCAGAGAGTTCAAGATTTGCCACTAACTCAATACTTGAATTCTCACCATTGTTATTTACCATATAAAACACCATTAAGAATAAAATGGCCATAGTGATAAACAACCTAGCTAAAAATTTCTTCAATCTTTATCCTCCTTATGTATACATCTTCAGCAACCCATTTTCTTTGAAATTCTCTATGTTAATTACAGTAGTGTTACCGTCCCTTCTGAACACATTTAATATCTGCATATCATAACGATTCATACTGTCTCCATGTTTACCTACTAAAACAAAATCTTGCGGATTTTTCATCAATTCTTTTGCAAGCTGCTCATTCGTGATAATCTTAATACTGTGTCACCTCTTTTCTGTTATACTTCACGGATAAGGGTTTAATATAGTAGATTGTTTATAAGTTGAATAATGGTTGCCAAACCATATATTGTATATTACATCTACTATATTAACACCTTATGATGTCTTTGTCAATACCTTTGTTAGATGTTCCTGCTTTAAAATTAGTGATTTATTCGCTTAATCTCTCTATCATTTCTTCTGTTAAAAACAACCTGCCTGGCACATCATCCATGTGTACAAATTCATCATAACACTTTGCTATATTAAAACCATTAATCCACATAGATCCATCCTTATTTTTATGTACAGAGTAAGACGTTACCCCTATAGTTGGATTATTTACTAATATACATTCGTTGCTAAGTGCATCACAGAATATTTTTTCAGGCAAGTAATATCTTTTACCCACTTTTACTAATGGTTTATCTATGTCGTATGCCTCGATATAAAAGCTCTCATTTTCATGTTCTTCCATCTTATTTCCTTTCTCCACTTAAAACTCGTCTTTCATTTACTAGTTATAGTCACTTTATATCCATCTACTTCTTCTATTCCATATATCCAATAACCCATAGGGCAGGATAATTCAGATAAAACTTCTTTTTCAAATTTTTGTTTACAGCTTCTTGATCCTCTGCAACCATCAGTGTTGATTCATCATCACAATCATCCATATAATCTATTTTAAATAGTTTCATATTCAATTCTTCCTTTCCACATGAAATTCATGTTCTATTCTGTAATTATTTGTCCTAACATATTTGATTTCGCTTGTTCATAAAAGTTTCTATCAATCTCAAATCCGTAAGCACTTCTACCTAGTTCATTAGCGGCTCGTAATGTTGTACCACTTCCAGCGCACGGATCAATCACGACATCTCCTTCATCTGTAAAAATTTCAATAAGCTGCTTTAACACGTTTACAGGTTTTTGTGCTGGGTGAATCTTTGGAATATTTTTGCCGTCTTTTTCCCACTGAAACCAATTAAAAACCATATGCCCTGTACCACGTATATTTTTCCCATTTTCGTCAATTTGTAATCCATTTCTGAATTTTGGTAATTTGTCTCGATATAATAAAATAGCATATTCTGTAGCACCAACAACTCTCATATTTGCCTTTAATACTTGAGGACTGTAGTTTTTTATAAAAACTAAAGGTATATTATGTACAAATCCATGCTTTTTAGCTGCTTCAATAAGAGTTGGGATTTGTTCAAACGCACAAAATACAATCATACAAGGAGAATTACTACTTCTGCCTCTTGGAACTGGTTTATTATCGTCTTTTTTTAACATTTTTGAACAAAAGTGAAAATACTCATATAGATTAAAATTGAAATCAGAATTAAACGCAGCTTTTTTTGCTAGTTTACTTTCTCCATTTTTATTGTCACCACCCTTGTACCACATTGGATTTGAACCATAAAAATTAGTTCCTACATTATATGGCACATCTGCTATGATTAGCTGTGCTGATGGAATTGCATACTTCTTATAATTTTGCATACTGTCTCTATAAATCTCGCATTTAATTTTCTTTTTATACTCCATTTTCTTTCACCAGAAAAGCGGATATCCATTGTCTGCGCAGACTTTTATCTTCCTTTCTGTTTTTATTTGATTTACAACATGAAATTTATGACCTATAGACAGTTTCTAAAATGGAATCTTTCTATAAAATTCATTCTTCTATATCCGACTATTGTTCCTAGCTCAACTCCATTTTTATAATGTCTTGCATTAAAAACATTAGCGTATTTATGTTTACCGTCTTTATAAAATATCTTCACATTAAACATATATCCTTTAATATATGATTCAACAAATTGACTGTCTGTGATACTCATCATCTCCTATCCTAAATACCAATCCGTATATCCATCATATTTGTGTCCATAAGTTTTAGGTATGAAGGCATCTAGCCTTTCATTATCACCAAACCTATCAGGATAAATGTAATGAACATATCCGAGTTCTTTCATTTTTTCTACGCATGATAACTCCACTTGGATAAACCCAAGTTCTCTACCGTGTCCACAGCAGCAACCCAAAGTCTGTACTCCATTATTCCATAAGTCAACTATTTCTGCTGACAAACATTCGTCCACCATGATGGACTCTTTATATCCATCACCATAAGTATACCTAATTAATTTATCGGGAGGTATAAGTGTAACCTTATTGCATTTATATAACATTATTCACCGCCTTAAAATGCACATTTCATTAGATATTAATTTAACTTTTATAAACAAACTTATTTAACCATTCCTCCACTGGTTTTTTGTTCACTCTTCCATTGATATTTCCTTTTGTTCTTCCTTCTGAAAGCAAATAACTTTCTTTTGCCTTATCCATTTTTATTCCTTCTGATATGTAAATTGGTGCATTATTCCATATTCTACTCTCTAATTCTTCTACATTAAATGAAAATCCGTATTGCTGAGTATTCTGGTATGGGGGATCAATATAAATAATCAAGTTTTTATTGTTCATTTTATCCCACTCTTCATCTAACACATATAAGAAATCAAAAACATCCATACAATATCCATGAATCCCACTACACTCTTTAGATAAAAGTTCCACTCTTTTGTATAAAGTATTTGGCATAGGCATCATTGGGTTTACAGGGCTTCTACGATTACTCGTTTCAGTAG
>JAEYQN010000057.1 GCA_023409995.1 Cyanobacteria bacterium OH_CBB_238
GATCGATTGAATGACGGACAATTGTCTGACAGTCCATTGACCTTGAAAGACTTAAAGACAATAGCTGCTACATTTAGTAGAATTCTTAGAGCTGCTCATCATCAAAGAATTAAGTATCATGAAAATATCATTCAAGAGCTGGAAAATAAGGCAAAAGCTAAGTCTTTGATTACAAGTAAGTTTACAGATACAGAGCTAGCTGATAAAATCGAGAAAAAGATACAAAAAAGACAGCAAAAACAGTCAAATGAAAACTAATAATATTTTTATTGAAAATATATACCCCAATTTTGATATTGATGAAGCATTGCTTCTGAAAAATACAAATAAATTAACGGAATTTTTGCTTTCTGAAGAAGTAGTCTATGCCAATTCATGTTTAAGTGAATATAACTATGAAACTTTATGTTTCGATATTGTTTTGGTGGACAATGAGAATATTCATAGAATAAATAAAGAATATAGACAAAAAGATAAACCGACAGATGTGATAAGTTTTGCTATATTTGCTGATTCTCCAAAAGAGGAAAGATTCGTTTTTGATAATGAAATTAATTTGGGAGAAATAATTGTATCCTTGGATAAAATAAAAGAACAAGCAGATGCCAATTCTAATTCCTTTGAGCAAGAACTATATTTTTTGATTGCTCATGGTATTTTGCATTGTTTAGGATTTGACCATAATACGCAAGAAGAGTATGAGTTTATGATGGATGTTCAAGAACGTGCAAAGGCGGTAGTAGATGTCAAAGTATTCGACTAGCAGTTTTAGAAGAAGTCTTTCATATGCATTCAGAGGTTTAGCTATTGCTTTTAAGTCACAGCAAAATTTTAGAACTCAAGTTTTATTGGGGTTTATGGCCTTTTGGGTTGCGACAATATTAAAGTTTTCGGCTATTGAGTTTTGTATTCTTGTTCTAATTATGGGAATGGTCTTGTTGTGTGAATTATTCAATTCCGTTATTGAATTTACACTGGATGCTGTTTATAAAAATAAATATTCAAAATTAGTTGCGATGGCAAAAGATATGTCTGCAGGAGCCGTGCTAATATCTTCTTTTGCAAGCATACTGTCTGGGGCTATTCTTTTCTTGCACAGAATATATGAAATATTCCAAAGAGGGATGATTATATAATGGAATACATTTTGGATTTTGGAGTTGGAGTTGATATTGAAGAAATTGAAAGATTTGAAAAGTATTCAAAAGACTCTGCTTTTGTGAAAAAAATTTATACAAAAAACGAGATAGAATATTGTTTTGGTACTAAAAATTATTCAAAACACCTTGCTGTGCGATTTTGCGCAAAAGAAGCTATATATAAAGCTTTTTGTTCTGTTGGTGTTGCTAATCTCAGATTTCAGGACGTTGAAGTAGTTAATGACAATAATCGTGTTCCTCAAATAGTTTTTCTAACAGACAAAACAATGGGGTATAGTGCAAAGTTGAGCTTGTCTCATAGTAAAAATCAAGCAGTTGCAAGTGTTATCGTCTTTAAGTTATCTTGAAATAAAAAAAAGACCGATAAAATCGGTCGTTTGAAAACAGTTTACGAGTGAGAGTGGAATATGTATAGACTAATATTACAAAATGAAGTCGTGTTTCGTATATTATCCAGTTGTATAGATATTTTTATATTTAGGGATTAGTTATATACTTTTTATTAATTTGGAACAAAATTTTTATGTTTTTATTTATTATTTCTTTAATTTTTATTTGTATTTCATCTTTTTTAATAACCTTGATTGTGTTTCAAAAGAGTTGTAATTTAAGAAACTTAGGGCTTTTGGAATTTGTTTCTTTTTTTCTAACAATTTTTGCTCAAGTAGTTTTAACTTTTGAGATTCTTTCTTTGTTGAAACAAATTAACCAATTTGCTTTTATTATTTTTAATTTTATTTTCTTAATATTTAGTTACATCATATTTGCCAGAAATCAAATTAGTCTTGCTGTTCAGGTTAAAACTATAAAACTTCCATTTAAACGATTTATTAATTCTCTTAAGTTAGATAAGTCTCTCGGACTTTTATTTCTGTTTTTCATTTTTTTTGCTACTGTATCTATTGTGATGGGGTTACTATTGCCAATAACTTCTTATGACGCGCAGTCATACCACCTAGCTAGAGTGCCTTTTTGGATTTCGAATTCGTCTTTAAATCACTTTCCTACAGCAGATATTAGAATGCTTAGTATGCCAATCAATAGTGAATTGTTATATTCATGGCCATTCGTCTTTGTAAAACAAGATTGGTTTGTTGGTATTTTTTCTTTTTGTGGATTTATACTATCTTGTTGTGGGATATATGGCTTATTATCAGAGCTGGGTTTTTGCTTAAGAAAAAAATTATGGACAATTTTTCTCTTTTCGTCTATTGCATCTGTTGTTGTTGAAGCTTCGGGGAGTGAAACAGAAATCATAATTGCAGGCTTAATCTTGGTTTGTTTATACTTTTTATTTCTTTCAGTCAAAACTAATTCGTTAAAATTGATGTATTTTTCTTCGTTAGCATATGCACTTGCAGTTGGAACCAAAACGCCGGCGATTATGTTCTTACCTTCGTTGATTGTCCTGTTCCTTTCTTTCTTCTTTATCTACTCTAGAAAAGAGACACTAATAAAAATTAAACGATTCTCCCTGTTATTTTCTTTATACTTCTTTGTAAATTTTATTTTATTTGCGTCATATAACTATGTATTGAATTTCATTAATTACTTAAATTTCTTCGGTTCTCCAGGTATCGTGACGTATCACTCATTTTATGGGGGATTTCAAGCTTTTATTGCTAATGCTATTAAATATTTCTTGTTACTATTTGATTTTTCAGGATTTTCTGTTGCAAACTTAATGAAAGAGTTTTTTCTTACAATCCAACAAAATATTTTTAACTTTTTAGGAATTCAAAGTGGTATTGGTGTTGTTATGAAAGTTTCTGATCTTCATGTAGGAGAAACCATAAGTTCACTTGTTGGGATAGGACTAATTGGAACTTTTGTCTTTGTTCCTATGATAATATATTCGCTTTTTATTCTTTTGAAGAAACGTAATAAAACTACAATATTAGGGTTATTTTCATTAACTTTTTTATTTAATATATTAATTCTCTCGTTCTCATTAGGTTTTATGCCTTTTAGTATTAGGTTTTTGTCTTTTTTTGTTATGGTAGCTTCACCTATTTTTGTTTTGTCTTATATAAAAAGTAACAAAAATATAGTCAAGATATTCATTATTTATCTTTGTTTTTCTTATATGGTGGTTATATCCGGTCACTTATCAGAACGACCATTTTTTAAATTGCTTTATTTGTATAAGCACAAATCTATGACCCTGTCTCAATTTAGGGATCAAGTAAAATGTTCTGATGACTATGACTTTAGCGCAAGTAATCCTGCTTGTATTGCAAGAGATGTGGTGCTACAAACCTCTAAAAAC
This sequence comes from Cyanobacteria bacterium OH_CBB_238, assembly GCA_023409995.1. Classification (GTDB taxonomy): domain Bacteria; phylum Cyanobacteriota; class Vampirovibrionia; order Gastranaerophilales; family Gastranaerophilaceae; genus JAEYQN01. Next base: position 3,430 of record JAEYQN010000057.1, read on the forward strand.
TACGATTCCCCTGTAAAGATTGGATTGGCAGTTAATTCTGACTTTAGAACATATCCTATAAAACTTTTAGAATCTAAAAATTACAAAATCGATTATTTCTTATTTGAATTTCAAGATATATCGGAAATAGATAAATATGACTATTTTATAACTAATAATGAAATACAGACCTCTACGTATTTTAAGTTGTTTTCAGAAAAGGTGTCAGCTTATAGGCTAATTGATAATAAGGTTGATTTTTTTCATAATAATGATCTTTACTGCTATTATTTAAATAGATTCAACAAAATTTTGCAAAAGAACAATGATGATGTGCCAGTGACATGTGTTTGTTATATCCCGGTTAAAACCATTGCTCATAAAAACTTTTATCCAATTGCACAAATAGTGGTAGATAAATCCAGAAAAAAACCACTAGAGGATATAATTATCTATAAAAAAATGTGACATATGATATAATCTCTTTTAGAGAGAGGTCTTATGTTGTTATTTATCATTTCAGTATTGTTAATATTTACTTCCTCCTTTCTTATAGCATCTTTTTCCCTTAAAAAATCAATCCCATATTCAAGTAGTAGTGTTGTGTGGATTTTATACTTTTTGCTTGCTATTTTTGCTCAAATAGTTTTAGCTTTTGAAGCATTATCTTTGTTAAAAGCTATTTCTCAGCTCAATTTTATTTGCTGCAACTTTGTATTTTTACTTCTTTCATTTTTTCTGAGCAAGAAATATGGACATAAGTTACCTAATTTGAATCTTAATGATTTTTTCTATAAACTTAAAAATGCAATGTTGTTAGATAAGTCTTTGATTTATTTGGGCTCATTTTTATTCTTTTTTTTAGTTATTACATTCTTGATTATTATGGTTGCACCGGTAAACTCTTTTGATGCACTTGGGTATCATCTTGCCAGAGTTCCTTTTTGGTTATCTAATGGTAATCTTTCCCATTTTGATACAGCTGATATTAGAATGCTTGTTATGCCAATTAACTCAGAGCTTCTTTATTCGTGGGTCCTTTTGTTTTTAGAAAATGACTGGGCTTTGGGCATATTTTCTTTTGTTTCATTGATTTCTACTAGTTGTATACTTTTTGGCTTGATGTCTGATTGGGGATTTTCAATGAGAAGAAAACTCTGGACATTATTTGTCTTTTCCTCGTTTGCATCAATTGTGGTTGAATCTTCTAGTGTAGAAACTGATTTATTGTTAGGTGCATTGGTTCTATCAAGTGTTTTTCTCTTTTATAAGTCTCTCGTCAGATACAATGCAGTATTAATTTTTTATTCTGCTCTATCTTATGCATTAGCAATTGGTACAAAAACGCCAGCTTTATTCGTTATTCCTGGTATTTTTATTCTCTTTCTTTCTATGAATTGTATTGAGCAAAAGAAAATATTTAATAAACAGCTTTTTGTTTTTGTCGTATTTTTATTTATTAATGTACTTTTATTCGCCTCTTATAATTATATTCTTAATTTTATCCACTTTGGTAATATTACTGGGTCATACAGTGTTATTGAAGCTCATAAGTTTTTTGGTGGATTAAAAGCCTTTGTTGCTAATTTTATAAGGTATATTTTTTTACTTTTTGATTTTTCAGGGTTAACGTTGGGGCCTCTTGTTTCTCCTTTGTTTGAACTGTTAAAAAAATCGTTATTCATTTTCCTAAATATTCCAGATGATGCTGGAGTTATTATAAATTTAAATTCGGGTACTAATAGTGCCATTAGAGATGCTGTTGTTGGACTTGGTCCTTTGGGATTTATTGTTTTTTTACCTTGTCTTTTTAGAGCTATATTTGCATCTTTTGCTCGCAATGCGTCTAGAAAAAGAAAAATAATGGCAGCTTTTGCCGCAGTCTTCTTTTTAAATATTGTTGTTTTGTCTTTTTCTATTGGTTTTATGACTTATAGTGTAAGATTCTTAACATTTTTCTTTGTTTTATCATCAGTAGTTATTGCTTATTCATATATAAAGTCTAATAAGAACATATTGAAGTGGATTATTATTTATTTTTCTTTTTCATACCTTGTTGTTATTTCTACACATTTACCCTCTAGGCCATTTTTTAAGTTCTTTGATTTATATAAAAAATATAATTCTATCTATTCTTTAAGAGAAGCCGCAAGATGTTCAGAGTCTACAAAATTTGATAAAATTAAGCCGATTTGTTTGTTGAAACAAAATTTGCTTAAAGATAGTGCGAAGGCAACGCTAGGCTTTTTTGCTGAAAATTCTATTGATGTTTATTCAATAAAAATGATGGAAAATAATAGTTGGAATGTTGATAACTTACTAATGGAAAAAATTGACTCTTACAATCTCGATAAATATGATTACATTGTAACTTTTGCTAATAGTCAGTCAAGTGATTATATTTTAAATAAAAAAAATACAGTCTTCTCAAATGAACCTTTGTGTACCTACTTTTCTCTCCATGGTCGAATTATATCTCAGAATAGTTCCGCTGTTCCTTCTATTGTTAAATGTGATCTTGATAGTTCCTTTTTTGCACGTAATGGATTCTACTTGTTTAATGTAATTAAAGGTGTTGAGAATGACACATTTTCTTATAATGATCTATACATTTATAAAAAGAAATTTAGTCCAACAAAGTAAACATTTTCTTGTGATATAATCACGGTATGAATAAGAAAGTAGTATCTACAAATAGAAAAGCTTTTCACGAGTATCATATATTTGATAAGTATGTTGCTGGGGTCGTACTAACTGGTACTGAAATTAAATCTATAAGACAAGGTTCTATAAACTTGAAGGATAGTTTTGCAAAAGTTGAAGGCGCAGAAGTGTTTCTGCATAATTGTCACATTAGTCCTTATGAACAGGGGAATAGGTATAATGTTGATTCAAAACGGACTAGAAAATTACTTTTAAATAAAAAAGAAATTGAAAAAATTATAGGAAAAATAAAAAAAGAGGGATATACCATTGTTCCTACGGAGCTATTCCTTCAAAATGGCTGGGCAAAACTAGAAATTGCTTTGGCAAAAGGAAAAAAACTTCATGATAAACGTGATGACCTTGCTAAAAAAGCTCAAAATAGAGATATACAGAGAGCATTAAAGGGGTAGTTTTAGTCTAGGATTTTTCCGTCGAATAGCTGCAAAGCCATATTAACTTGGTCTGATTGGTCAATATTGCTTGTTGTAGGCTTATCTTTTTGTATCATTGACTCAAGATACTCAGACTCCTCATTTTCTTGAGGCTCATTTTCGTGCGGTACTGATTTTATTTGTTGTTTCTCTGGTTGATGAATAACTTGCGGCGTTGGTTGGGGTTCATTACCATCGTTTAAATTGACTTGTATATCAATGTCTTCTACCTCAAAATACAACATAGCTGCTTTTTTTAGTGGGTTCTTTTTCGTTTCTTCTCTGGCCTGTCTTACAAATATTTCTTTAGCAAACGATATGACTATTCTTTCTTTTGAAATTTCTATCGGGCGTGCAAGGCTCAGAAAAAAGGCTCTAGATGGCATACTTTCTATATTTTGTAATAATGAGCTCCACATATGTGAAATATTGGAAGGTGCCCCACCAGCAGTTACTGTTGGTGGAGTGGTAGCTAACTTTTCTTCCCTCTGCGTTTCTTTTTGTTGCGGTTGTTGGATTGGCGGCTGAGGTGTATGAGCTACTTGCTCTTTTTCTTTTTCAACAAAGTGTATAGGTTTTGTAACTGTGGGCTCATTGTATTTCGTTTGAACTTGTTGAATTGGTTGTTTTGCTTGCTGTATAGGTGAAACTTTGACTTCCCCTGAATTAATCTGGGCTTCAAGTAACTCAACCTTTTTTGCCAAAGCTGCTAGTTTTGGTATACTTTGGCTGTTTGATATATCTATAATACAAAGTTCCAACCATAAGTATTTATTTGTTGATTCTTTTATTTGAGTTGCATAGTAAGATAACTTATCTATTAGTGCAATAATTTGCTCTACATCAAATGCTTCGGCTTGCGGGGTTACTTTTTCAATGTAGTTTTCATTAAATTGAGTTAGGTTTAGAATAAGGTTTGTATCAGAACAATTTTTAAGAATTAACAAATCTCTAAAGTATTGAATTAAGTTGCTCACTATTTGGACAGGTTCGTTGCCTTTGTTATAGATTTGGTCTATTAGTTCTACAGAATTATTTGTGTTTGAGTCTATAACTGTTTGAGCTATTTCAAAAAGCATATCGTACGATATTTTCCCTAGCAGTTCATTGATGTCGTCAGTACTTATTTGTTTATTTTGTCCAAGTACACTTATCTGGTCTAGAAGAGCTAATGCATCCCTCATTCCACCAGCCGAATTTTTGGCAATTGACATGAGTGCTTCTGTTGCAATATTGATATTCTCTTCTTTTGCTATGTAATCTAATCTTTTAATAATGTCATTAGTGGTGATTCGTCTGAAATCAAATCTTTGACATCTTGAGATAATTGTTTCTAATACTTTATGAGGTTCTGTAGTTGCAAGTATGAATATAACGTTTTCAGGCGGTTCTTCAAGTGTTTTTAGGAGCGCATTAAATGCATGATTTGTCAACATATGTACTTCATCTATTACATAGATTTTAAATCGACCATTTACTGGCACATATTGGATTTTCTCTAAGATAGCTTGGGTGTCTTCAACGCTTCTGTTACTTGCTGCGTCTATTTCTATTACATCTACTGGTACTGAGTTTATTATGTCTAGACAACTTGGGCATTTACCACAAGGTTTTAGCGTTGGTCCATTTTTGCAATTTAATGATTTTGCAAGAATTCTTGCTGAAGATGTTTTTCCGGTTCCCCTTGGTCCACATAATAAATATGCATGAGCGATTCGACTTAGCTCTATTGCGTTACTCAATGCTTTAACGATATTTTCTTGCCCAATCAAATCATAAAATGTTTGGGGTCTGTATTTTCTATATAAAGGCAGATATTTTGTTGACAATTGTTTACTCCACTCAGAAATAATAATATAATTATAAACGAATCAGGGAAAAAAGAGAATTTATGAACATAATTAAACCTAAAAAATTACAAATTGGAGATACAATAGGTTTATTGTCAGTATGTGGAGCAATTTCTGATGTTGCGGCACTAGAAAATTCTAAAAAATACTTTGAATCAATGGGATATAAGGTCGTAGTTTCTTCTTCTTCATACAATGTTGATCGGTATTTTGCCGGGACTGATAAAGAGCGAGCTGATGATTTTAATTCTTTTTTTGCTGATACAAATATAGATGCTATACTTTGTACTCGTGGAGGATATGGTGCAATAAGAATATTAGACAATATTGATTATGATCAGGTAAAAAATAATCCTAAAATATTTGCAGGCTATTCTGATGTTACTGCTTTTTTGACTATGATTTATAAAAAAACAGGGTTGATTACTTTTCATTCTCCAATGGCAATGAGCGATTTTGCAAAAAAAGAAGTTGATGAATATACACAAAATTCATTTTTAAAAACATTAAAAGGTGAGGCAACTTCAGTAAATGCAGGAATAAATAAAATGACTTTTGTTAATGGATTAGCCAAGGGAATACTCTTCGGAGGAAATCTTTCTACATTGGCTTCATTGGCAGGTAGAGACTTTCTTCCAGAAGAAAAAATCATTTTGTTTTTGGAAGACCTGAATGAACCTGTGTATAAAATTGATAAAATGTTTCATCAGTTACTTGCAGTTAAGCACTTTGCAAATAATATTGCAGGTATTGTACTTGGTGATTTTTTGTCAATTGATTCCCCAGAATATTTAGAAGACTTGTTTTTTGAAATATCTAATAAACTAAATGTTCCATGCTGTGGTGGCTTTAATATATCGCATGGTGCAAAAAAAGATACAATTCCGGTTGGTATTAAATGTGAATTTAATTCGACTGATGGCAATATTAAATTTATTGAAACAGTCGTTTCTTAGTCGAATAAATAAGTAAGAAGTACAACAATTATTCTTCAAAATTAATGTATAATTATTTCTATGCAAGAGCTAATTCAAATAAAAAACTTATCTAAACGCTTCGCCATAAAAAAAGGATTTATGGGCAAAAGTAGCGAGTTTATACATGCTTTAAACAACGTTGAACTTCAGATATTTGAAAATGAAATATTGGGTCTTGTTGGAGAATCAGGCTGTGGAAAATCAACATTGGGCAAATGCGTTTTGTATTTACTGCATCCTTCTTGCGGGAAAATATCCTATAAGGGCAGGCCATTAAAGTGCAAAAATAAAAATGAAATGAAGGAGTTCAGAAAAAATGCTCAATTAATTTTTCAGAACCCTTTTGCCAGTCTTGATCCCAAAATGACAATATATGAAACGCTGAAGGAACCTCTGATCATTCATGGCATTAAAAACAAAGCAGAGCTAAATGAAAAAATTGCCCGAATAATAAAATTAGTGGGCATTGATGAAGAAGCCTTGGTTAGGTATCCTCACGAATTTTCGGGTGGACAAAGGCAAAGAATTGCGATTGCAAGGGCTATTATACTAAATCCAGAATTTATAGTTGCTGATGAGCCAGTTAGTGCACTAGATGTGAGCATACAGGCTCAAATTATCAATTTGTTGTTAGATTTGCGCAAAGAGCTTAACCTCACGATGTTATTTGTCTCACATGATTTAAGTGTTGTTAAGTATGTCTCTGATAGAGTTGCTGTTATGTACTTGGGTGAGATTGTAGAGTTGGGTTTGAAAGATGAAATTTTTTCTACCCCAAAACATCCTTATACAATAGCGCTTTTAAGTGCTATTCCTACCATAGATAAGAGAGCTAAAAACAAGAAAATATTACTACAAGGAGATCTTCCTTCTCCGCAGAATCCTCCCGCCGGATGCAAGTTTCATACCAGATGTCCTTATGTAATGGAAGTTTGTAAAACAGTTAAGCCGAAAGAACACTGTGTTTCTAATTCGCATTTTGCCAGATGTCATTTGTTGGATGTATAATCTAGCCCATTTTAGTCATTTGTTGTAAAATTATTTGCATGAGCTCAGTAAAAATATACTTTAAGCAAACAGCAACATATCACCTATCCAGATTATTCTTAAGGCAGTTGAATGATTTTTTTGAAACCTTAGGAGATATCTTTATAAGGTTTGTTAAGGTACTTAAGTATATTTTTACTCTTCAAATCAGCAAAAAACACCTTCTAGAACAGGCTTCTAAGTTTGCTGTTGACTCGTTGCCAATAACATTGTCAATTGTTTCGATGACGGCTATTATTGTCTCGATGCAAGTTGCCCCAGAGCTTGTTAAGCAAGGGGGGAAAAGCTATATCGGTATGTTGGTTGCTCTTGTTATGGTCCGAGAAGTTGGCGCGATAATGTCGGGGTTTGCTATCATTTCTATGATTGGTTCATCAATAGCATCAGAAATAGCAACAATGAAAGTTACCGAGCAAATTGATGCATTAAAAGTCTTAAAAGTTGATCCATTTAAATATCTTTTTGTTCCCAGAGTTGTTGCTGGTGCATTAATGATGCCTTTTGTTGTTGTTATTTCGTCATTTGTTGGGATATTAAGCGGTGGTATGGCGTCATCATTGGCGTGTCCGGACGTTAGTGGTTTGGAATTTGTTAATTCTGTTTGGTATGGTTTAGTTTTAAGAGATATTGGAATTAGCTTTTTTAAATCATCATGTTTTGGTGTTGCTATTGCTCTTGTGAGTGCAAGTTGTGGATATAGCGCAGATGGTGGTGCTAAAGGAGTTGGCTTGGCGACAACCAAAGCTGTTGTGTGGTCATTTGTAACTATAGTAATAATCGACTATATGTTTGCATTATTTTACTATTTTTAAGAAGGTTTTTATGAGTATAAAAATAGAACATTTAACAAAAGCATTTGATGAAAGAAAAGTCTTGGATGACATATCTTTTGATGTTAATTCTGAAGAAATATTAGCAATCGTTGGATTTAGTGGTTCAGGAAAGAGTACGATATTAAAACTTATTAGTGGGTTAATCGAACCTGACAGTGGAAAGATAACAACTAATGGTGGTGATGTTGCTATGGTTTTTCAATATTCTGCTCTTTTTGATTCATTAAATGTATATGACAATATTTCTTTTGCTCTTCAAGAACGTAAGGAATTTAGAGGGAAATATAGTCAAAAACAAATTAAAGATATTGTTTCAAAAAATTTACAAACAGTTGGATTAGAGGGCATTGAGGATAAATATCCTCATGAGCTTTCAGGTGGTATGCAAAAGAGAGTTAGTTTTGCTAGAGCAATTGTTACCGAACCAAAAATAATTCTTTACGATGAGCCTACTGCTGGTCTTGATCCAGTAGCTTCAACCATAATTGAAGATTACATAATAAGGTTGAGAACAGAAACAAAGTCCACAGCTATAATTGTTACGCACCAAATGTCAACAATAACAAGATGTGCTGATAGAGTCATTATGTTATATGGTGGAAAAATTGTCTTTGAGGGTACTCCTCAAGAAATGATATTAAAAACAAATCCATACACTGAGCAATTTGTTATGGCAAAAGTAGATGGACCAATGAAAATTACTGCTTCAAGTTTTTAGTAATTTGTTGTAATATGAACAAAGTAAAGGATTTATAATGAGATTTTCTTCATCGTTAAAAGTTGGAATACTGACACTAAGCGCAATAATTATACTTGTGTTTACTGTTCTGTGGATCAAAGGTAGAACATTGTCTGGTGGCGAAAGGCTTGAAGTTCTTTTTCGAGATATAAATGGAATGAGAGCTGGTTCTGGCGTACAAATGATGGGGGTTAGGATCGGGCAAGTTGAAGAATTAATTCCTAAAGTTGATGCTGAGGATAGCGGAGTTCTTGTTCGTTTTGTTATAACTGAGCCTAATGTGAATATTCCAACTGCTTCAACTATTTCAATTCAACAATCAGGGCTGATCGGAGAGCAATTTTTAGAAATAACACCTCCGCAGATAAGAACTTTATATATTCCAGTTAGTGATAATTCGCTTGTTTTACATGTCAATGATAAAGTTCAGATGATTTTGAGTAAAAAAGATTATAATGTTGGATTCGTTAAAAAGATTGAAATAATAGAAACCTCAACTTTGCCGCTTACAGAAAGAGAAAATATAAAAACAAAACTGGCTTACAAAATAGGGTATGTAATTAATCTACCTGGTTTGTTGTTGCCTGATATGATCTCTGGAAAAATTGTTAAAGATGGTATGGAGAAAAAACTTAACTTAATTACTGGCAATAACGTTGAAATACCATATCCACAAACAACTTCAAAATATACAGTCATTGAGCCAATGAGACTTTCTGACTTCATGCAATTGCAGTATCGTTCAGCAGAATCTTTGGCCGAGACAAATGAAAGAATATCCACATTGCTTTCTGATGATGTAATTGCTGACTTGCAAGAAAGTGCCAGAACAATGAAAGAGCTTACAAAGAATGCAAATACTACATTTGAAAAAGCCCAAGTCTTGATAGATACATCAAAAGACGAACTTCAGGTTGTTTCAGGTAATGCTAATACTCTTGCTGTTAAGATGACTGCCCTTGCTGATAATATCAATGGAATTATCGGAAATAAGGAGTTTATGGAGGATGTTCAAGCTACTACAAAATCTGTTAATAGACTTTCTGGTAATATGAATAAACTTCTTGAAGATCCTACAACAAAGCAAACTCTTACCAACTTGAATATTACATCTAAAAATGTCGCTGAGTTGTCTTCATATGTTAATGATATGTCTAAAGATCCTAAACTTAAGGCGGAAATTACAAATTCAGTTGTAAAACTTAATTCTGCATTGGATAGATTGACCGTTACTTTGGATACAGTTAATTATGTTACAGATGGCGAAAAAGAAAATATAAAAGCAACGTTGAAAGATGTAAATAAGACTTCTTGTAATTTAAGAAAATTTTCTGAAAAATTAAATAAAAGGTTCTTGCTTTTTAGATTGATGTTCTAATATATTAAGCGATTTAAGAATTTAAAACTACTATGAAATTATTTATATCAAAATTGCATTATAAAGAAAAACTAAACATACATGAACGTTTGGTAAAGTCTGTTCTGGCTTTTTTGACTATTTTCTATTCAGTAGTCGTCGCACTTCGTAATTACTTGTATGATAAGAATATCATAAGGTCATATAAGGCAGAAGCTTATACTGTTTCAATAGGTAACATAACAACAGGCGGTGTTGGAAAAACCCCAGTCACAGCTGCTGTTGCAAATTTTTATCGTTCAAAGGGTAAAAAAGTTGCTATTTTGTCAAGAGGTTATGGGGCTACGATAAACAATAAGCAACCTAATATTATTTCTAATGGAAACGAAGTTTTTTTTGACTCGGATCAAGCTGGCGACGAGCCTATTTGGCTTGCTAACAATTGTGTGAATACTCCAGTAATTACTTGCCATAGCAGAGTAAAAGCAGCTCAGCTTGCAGTTGATAAATTTTCTGCGGATGTTTTGATAATGGATGATGGCTTTCAGCATAGAAAAATGTATAGAGATTTAAATTTATTGTTAGTAGATAACAAAAATCGTTTTGGAAACGAAATGCTACTTCCTGCTGGACCTTTGCGTGAACCTATAAAGAATATATATAGAGCTGATAAAATACTTCTTGTGAATAAAAGCTATGATGATGAAAGCGCAATAGAATACTGTCGAGAGTTAGAGCTTAATTTTAAGAAAAAAGTGCATCTATGTAAAATGGTACCTGATAATATCTATAATATTGTGACAAATGATAGGCTTGCTTCTGACTCTGAAATATTGGCTTTTTGCGCAATTGGACAACCTCAAGAATTTTATGATTTTTTAAAGAAAGATTATAGATTGCTTGTTACGGTTGATTTTGAAGACCATCATTTATATGATGAAACTAATCTTATCGATTTAATGAATATTGCGAATAAAGAAGGTGTTAAAAAGTTTGTCACTACTGAAAAAGATGCAGAAAAAATTAAAAATATATTAATACGATTAAAGCCAAATATTGATATTTATGCATTAAAGTTAAAGCCATATTTGGATATAGAGGACATTTGTAGTGTGTAAAAAAATACTAGTTGTTAGATACCGCTTTATTGGGGACACGTTGTTGACGGTTCCTTTCTTAAGAAATTTAAGAAACGCATATCCTGAAGCTCAAATTGATATGTTGGTTGCCCCTATGTCGGGAGAAGTCATCGAAAATTGTCCATACGTAGATAATTTTATTTTTTTTGATACAACTAGAAAGCATAAGTACGAAAATTCAAAGGCAGAAAAGAAAAGCTTTTTTAGCTATGTAAAACTCTTAAAACAGAATAATTATGATAAGGCTTATATTTTAAAACGTTCTTTATCTAGTGCTTTTTTGATTTTTCTTGCTGGAATAAAAAAAAGAGTTGGATTTAATACTGAAGGGCGTGGTCTTTTGCTAACAAAAAAAGTTCCTTATGATAAAGAAAAACATGAAATTGAATGTTTTCTTGATGTCTTGAGAGCTGATGGGGTTCCAGTGTCAGACTCATATTTGGAGAACTGGCTAAGTCCTGATAGTAATAATTTTGTAATTTCAAAATTTGAAGAGAAATTAAAATCCGGAGCCAAAAGAGTTATTGTTCATGCAACGGCGACGAATGATGGAAAAACTTGGCCGATTGAGAATTTTGCAAAAATTGTTGAGTATTTAGCAAATGATAAAAAAGCTCAAGTTATATACGTTGGAACAAATTTTGATAAAAATGTTTATACTAAAATGGAAGAACTTATCGATGACCCTCTTGAGGTTATTCCTTATAACTTTTGTGGAGAATTTAGCTTACAGCAAAGCTTGGCGGCAATTTCTAATGCAGACTTGCTAATTGGAAATGATTCTGGAAATCTTCATATGGCGGCATCTGTGAAGACTCCAGTGATTGGCTTATATGGACCAATGCCTTTTGATAAGTGGTTTGCCTATGGTGATAATAACATACTGCTTAAATCAGATCTTCCCTGCAGCCCTTGTTGTTTGAAGAGACAGTGTGACATTGATAAAAAATGCTTGAGAGATATCTCAGTTGAAATGGTTAAAACCGCTATAGATCATATAATCTAAATTTTTGATTTAAATAATATGTTATGTGGTGTAATTAAACGTAGTTGTTTTTTCTCTATTAACTGTTTATTTCCTTTTTTCTGACTTTCCTTTAAGAAATGTTATGATTTTTTGAATATTATTTTGGTTTATCATGCAATAATGGAAAGCCATTTGGTATAAGCTAATATGTGAATCCATGTATTCATCATGTTTTTGAGGTTTTGAAACATGGAATCCATGACGGCTCATGGGATACAGCGATTTTGGTCTCTATTTCTTGTGTCTTTACTAGCACATGGGTTATGCATGTGCGTAATTCCGAAAACCCCATGTTTACATGACAATACGCCT
>JAEYQN010000069.1 GCA_023409995.1 Cyanobacteria bacterium OH_CBB_238
CATTATTACAGAAAATCAAGAAAATGCAGAAAGGTTTTTAAATGAGGTGGATGCGGCTTGCGTTTATGTAAATGCATCTACAAGGTTTACGGATGGATTTATGTTTGGTTTTGGAGCAGAGATAGGAATCAGTACACAAAAGATTCATGCAAGAGGCCCCATGGGACTGAACGAACTTACTTCCTATAAATATACCATTTATGGAGACGGGCAGATTCGGGAGTAAAAAGTAAATAAGTTTAAATAGGCGGTGTAAATATTATGAAAATGACAGAGCGTAAAGTAGCAATTATAGGATGTGGTCTGGTAGGATCTTCGACAGCATTCAGTCTAGTAACACAAGGCGTTTGTGATAAAGTGGTTATGATTGATTTAAATGAGGAAAGAGCATATGGAGAAGTACTGGATTTAAAGGATTGCATTGAATACCTGCATCGCAATGTCAAGGTAATAAAAGGAACTTATGCAGATTGCAGTGATGCTGATATTGTAGTAATTACCGCTGGCGCTCCACCAAAACCAGGACAATCAAGACTCGATACTTTAGAATTGAGTGCTAAGATCTGTAAATCTATCGTAGAACCTATTATGAAAAGCGGATTTGATGGAATTTTTATTGCAATATCAAACCCTGTTGATATCGTAGCACATTTTATTCATTCCTTATCCGGTTTGCCAAAAAATCAGGTGATTGGAACAGGAACTGCCATTGATTCTGCCAGATTACAAAACTTTATAGCAGAAATAGCAAAGGTGGATCCAAGAAGCGTGCATGCATACTCAATGGGTGAGCATGGTGATTCGCAAATGGTGCCATGGTCTACCGTTACGATTGCAGGGAAACCGTTTTACGATGTAATTCAGGACAATAAGGAAATGATTGGCGAAATTGATTTAGATGAACTCGTATATAAAACTTCAAGAGAGGGTTGGGAGATATTTAACCGAAAAGGAACCACTTATTATGGTATTGCAACAGCTTGTACAGGTATTATTAAAGCAATCTTAAATGATGAGAATAAAATCATCCCGGTTTCTACTTTACTGGAGGGAGAATATGGAGAAAAAGATGTCTATGCAGGTGTACCTACCGTATTGAATCGCACAGGCGCAGCAGATGTCCTTGAAATACATATGACCCCGGGAGAGTTGGCGCGATTCAAGGAATCAACAAAATTAATTCGTGAATATACCAAAAAAATCATGGAATTTAAATAAATCAAGTAAGCAAGACCATTATTTGATACTTAAATTAGTATCTGTTATACTAACAAAGATTGGTTAAAACATATGATAGATAGTAGAATGGAGTTTTACAATGGAAGCAAATAGAAAGATACCAATTGACGAGACGAAACGTCAATATTATTTCATGGAAAAAGCAAGAGACTATGTTGCAAAAATAACAGAAGAAAAAGGGAAAAAACCAACGTTCTGTGTAACTACTTTTGGTTGTCAAATGAATGCAAGGGATTCAGAGAAGCTCTCAGGGATTTTAGAACAAATCGGATACGAAGAAGTAGAAACAGAAGATGCAGATTTTGTAATCTATAATACGTGTACGGTACGTGATAATGCAAATCAGAAAGTATATGGAAGACTGGGCGCTCTTAGTAATAAGAAAAAGAAAAATGCGGATATGCGAATTGCGTTATGCGGCTGTATGATGCAGGAACCAACTGTGATTGAAAAGATTCAAAAAAGCTATCGTTTTGTGGATTTGATCTTCGGAACGCATAATATCTTTAAATTTGCGGAATTGGTTGTCACTATGTTTGAATCGAAACGGATGGTCGTTGATATCTGGAAAGATACGGATCAGATTGTAGAAGACCTTCCAGTAGAAAGAAAATATAAGTTTAAATCAGGTATTAATATCATGTTTGGTTGCAATAATTTCTGCAGTTACTGCATCGTTCCCTATGTAAGAGGTCGGGAACGCAGCAGACAGCCAAAAGATATTATAAGAGAAATAGAAAATCTAGTTGCGGATGGCGTTGTTGAAATTATGCTTCTTGGTCAGAATGTCAATTCTTATGGTAATAATTTTGAAGATAAGATGAGTTTTCCAGAATTATTACAAGAGATAGAAAAAATAGATGGTCTTCAAAGAATTCGTTTTATGACTTCACATCCGAAAGATTTATCAGATGATTTAATTCATGTTATGAAACATTCCAAAAAAATATGCCAGCATGTACATCTTCCACTGCAATCCGGAAGCAGTCGTATTTTAAAGCGAATGAACCGTCGTTATGATAAAGAACAATATTTGACACTTGCCAAAAAAATCCGTGAAGAAATTCCAGAGGTGGCTATTACAACGGACTTAATAATTGGATTTCCTGGGGAAACGATGGAAGACATTGAAGAAACGATAGATGTTATCCGCAAAGTTGAATTTGATAATGCTTTTACGTTTATCTACTCGAAACGCACGGGGACTCCGGCGGCGGCAATGGAAGATCAGGTACCGGAAGATTCGGTCAAGGAAGGTTTTAATAAAGTTCTCGCAATAGTTCATGAAGTTGCGGAGAAACAAGTTAAGAAATTAGTAGGCAGGACAGTAGAAGTCTTGGTGGAAGAAATAAATGAGCATGATTCTCAATTGATCTCAGGAAGATTATCAAACAATACAATTGTCCATTTTAAAGGTGACGCTTCCTTAATCGGAAAAATCGTAAAGGTGCATTTGAATGAAAGC